>JAYKIB010000117.1:0-42088 GCA_035285005.1 Prochlorothrix sp. | reverse complement strand
GTGTTGGTGTTTTCCTGTGGGGGGGTGGAGGTGGTCGATCGGCTGGAGGAGTTAAGGGCGCTGGTGGGGCGGGAGGCGATGCGCGAGCGGCTGGGGCTAGGGCCGGAGGAGGAGAAGGCCGAGGAGTCGGAGCAAGGGCCGGGTACGGTGGATTCTGAAAATTTTGGGAAGAGTGGGGATCAGACGGGGACGGTTGGGGCTACAATTTCTAGCGAGGGAGGGAATCCCCCTGGGGAGGTTCCTGTGAAGTCAAGGTTGCGATCGATCAAGGTCGCGTCGGTCCAGAAGTCTGACTCGATCGAGGTTTCCAGTTCAGTTCGTTATCAGGAGTCTGTTTCTCGAAAGATGAAAGTTATTGCGATTTACCACAATAAGGGCGGGGTGGGGAAAACCACGGTTGCCACTAATCTTGCTGCTGCGTTTGCAAATCGAGGATTGCGGGTGCTACTGGTTGATCTTGATGCTCAGGCTAACTCTACATTCGCTACAGGATTAATTAAGTTTCAGTTTGAAGAGGATGATAACTTAGTTGATAAGAACGTCTTCCATGCTCTGGAAAAACAGAAAACTAATATGATTCCTGATATCGTTCGACAGTCTGATGGGTTCAACTATCCTGAGATTGATGTAATTCCCTCCCATATTACGCTAATCGACAAGCAAGATGCCTTGACAAAGATCGCAATTAGCCGGTTTCGATTAATTCGGAAACTTGAGGCTGTACAGAATCAATATGATATTGTTATTATTGACGCTCCTCCATCTCGTGATATCTATGCAGAAGTAGCTTTAATCTCATCTGACTACTTAATCATCCCGTCCGACATGAAGCCTTTTGCTAATCAAGGGTTGGCAAATGTTACCCAGTTGATCACTGATGTTATCAATCCCGCTCGTAATGAGATTGGAAAAGATGACATCCAGATCTTAGGAGTTTTGCCATCGAAGATTAGTCATATCTCTAAATTCTTGCAATACACCTTTCCTAAGCAAGTCAAAACTGTAATCGAAAAGTATAAAATGCCTGTTTTAGCAAACCATATTTCAGAAAAAGCTGACTTATCACACTGTTTGAATCAGTCAGAGCCATTTAGGAATCTTGAGATTCCCCAGCCACAGTCTATTTTTCGATATAAAGATGGTAATTCTTCAGCAGTAGCTGATTTTCGAGCTTTAGCACAAGAAGTTTTAGAGTTAATGGAAATGTAATCATGCCTAGATTTTACTTGGTAGATCTTGAGAGTATTACGTGTAATCAGCCACGGTCTCAGTTTGCGATTGAGAAAATTGAGGACTTGGCGAAGAGTATTGCCACGATGGGTTCATTAGTCCAGCCTATCATTTTGGAAGCAACTAGCCGCCAAACCTATAAGCTTTTGGCAGGAGCACTTGAGTACTATGCAGCAATACGTGCAAGTGAAATTAATCCTGACATTGAAATGGTTGACTCTTTCGTAGTTGAGCCAGAAAAAATCGAACAGGCTCAAGAGCAGCTAACAGTATTAAATTCAGTATCTGTCACTCTGCCGCCTTCATCTTTGCCACAACCTACTAGTGACAACAATATTGAATTAGAAAGAAGAGTCAATAATATGGAAGCTCGTTTTGAGCAAAGTCTGCAAGACTTCAAGGCATTGTATGAAGATCGATTCCAGACTCTAAAGATAAATCTCAAGGAGTTACAAGATAGTCTTCCTCAGAGAGTTAACCCCCTTGATATGTTCAATAATTTAGCAGAGTTAGATCTGATGAAAGCACTCAGAAAAGCTGGTATTGGCAATAAAACTGCTCAAACACTTACCAACAACCTGATAGCTGCTCGGAAGCAAGATCTATTCACTTCATATAGCGATGTAGTGAGTCGCACTAAACAGCTAGGAGAAAAACGAATGCTTGCTATTCTGGACTCTTGGTCGGGTCTAGCTTAAGGGCACTTCGATTAATTGGGTTGGGCGGCTTCGCCGCCCAACCCGAACCCTGATTCTTGCGTGGGTGTCTCCCAAAAATTTGGATTAATCGAGGTACCCTGTCCAGATTCTGTAGGATGCGTTAGCGATCGCGTAACGCATCAAGGATTCCCTGCGGTGCGTTACGGCTCCGCCTAACGCACCCTACGGGACGGATACAACTCAGCAAGACCCGGAGACAAGCACCAGAAGCAATCGGCACACTCGGCACACAATGAGCAACATCACCAGGACGCTCCCGCAGACAGAACCAGAACATCCCTAGTAAAACCTGAACCCGCTTGCACTCACCGTAGGCCAGCAAACCACCTCATCCCGCAGCACACAGCAGTCACAGAACCCCGCCACGCCCTCACTCATTCGTAGACTCCTCCCGCCGCTGCAGGAAATCCGCCGGACTCAAATCCTCCAAAAAGCGCCGGAACTCCTCCCGCTCCTCCTCATCCGCCTCATGGTTCACCGGAATCGAAGCCTCCGCAACCACCTCCTCCATCACCCAAATCGGCGCATCCGCCCGCAACGCCAACGCGATCGCATCACTGGGCCGTGCATCAAAATCCCGCACCTCCTCCCCATTGCGAATCTTAATCACCGCAAAAAACGTACTGTCCTGGAGCGTGTGGATAATGATCCGATCCACCTCCATATCCCACGCCTGCACCATCTGGAGCAGCAAATCATGGGTGAGCGGTCGGGGGGGAGACTGATCCTCCAGCACCGCAATAATCGCCTTCGCCTGATCCTGGCCGATCCAGATCGGAAGTGCTCGACGCTCAGTGGTATCCCGCAAAAGGACGATGGGCGCACGGTTTGCAGCATCCAACGCAATTCCGGCAACGGTCATCTCGATCATGGGTTCAGCCTCTAGAATTCTGAAGTAAGGAGCGCGATCGTTCACCCCCTTATATTTGTCTATTATCACCGTGTCAGCCCCGGAATCCAATGCCTTAATTTAGATTTTTCCAAAATGTTCTAGGGTGGGCCTCGAAAAATGCAGATTTTGCCTTGATAGCGGTTGCCAGTTCCGTGGGCACCTCAATTAATTGAGGCCCCACCCCAACACGAGATGACCGACAGAGGTACCGCGATGAATTGGGGCAATCTGGGCGGTGCATCCTTACCAAGGATTACCCACCAGCGTAAACGCAGACCAATAAAACGGATGGGTGAGATCCGCAGAATCCCCTTGGTTCCCCGTGTTCAGCGGCGATCGGCCCCGAGAACTACCCTGAAGCACTCCCCCCTCAACCGTCACCTCACCCCGCAACATGGACACCTGGGCCGCCCGCAACGCATCCGCCTTAGACTCAGCCTGCCGCAGATGGCTATAGAACTCAGTCATCAACGCCAGCGTCCCCACATCACTAACCGACCAGAGACTCGCCAAAGCAGACTTGACACCCGCCTGAACAGTCAAACCAGCAAAGCCCAGCTCTGCCTCCGGATCCCCCAGAGCCGTCTCACAGGCACTCAGCACCAGCAAATCCACCGGCGGCTGGCTCCAGTTCAAGTCCGGGACCCGATCGAGGGTGAGGCGCTCATCCCACAGTTGAATATAGGAATTACTCAAATCACCCTGCTCGAAGTTGGCATGGGTCGCCAGGTGCAGAATCTCGTAGGGTCGGTTTTGGCGTTGCTGGCGCAGATTATCCAGGGTGAAATCTTGATTGAGGATGCCCTCCCCCGGCCACAGCTCCTGTGTAATCGTTGTGATCTCCAGAGGAACCGCAGGTAGATCGGTCTGATCCGTGAACTCCGATGCCCCCATCGCCAAAACTCGCGCCCCCTGGAAGGGCCGATAGACAAAATCCGAGAGGGCAAAGGCAGGCACCCGCACCGGAGCATAACGCTCCACCAGGAACTGCTCTCCATCATGGAGCGCCGCGATCGGGAGCGATCGTAACCCCTTCCCCATGCAGAAGATCAACGTATTAATGTCCTCTGCCGCCAGCTCTGCCGCCACCGGTTCCACAAACCACTCATACAGTTGCTGGGCAGGCCGCAGGTAGCGACCCGGGGGACTGTGGAGATCCGACAACCCCAACAGAAACAGCCGGACTACCTGCATCACCCGATCGCGGGGCACCGGCAATTTGTGTTCCACCGTCACCCCCTGGGCCGTGGTCAGAATCACAGAAATATAGTCCGGTGTCGCCGCAATCCACAGAAACCCGGTGCGTGTCCCCGTCAGTCGATCGGCCTCATTGAGGGTGATGACAACCTGTTCAGGATCTTCAAAATCCTCCAAATCCGGCAGATTCAGATAGTTTTTGTACTCTTGCTGCCACTGGTTTTCCATGCTCACAATTGCTGCCGCCAGCTCTGGTGTCAGCGAAGGGGCAGACATTTCTGAAGAGGCACCAGCTTGGGCAGGACTGGAGGGGGATAGATCCGTAGGAGAGGCGATCGGGGGTTCAGAGGTGTTAGCAGTTCCAGAGGTTTCCGAAGTCTCAGAGGTCTCGGCAGCCCCAGAAGTTTCCGGGGTTTCCGAAGTCTCAGACGTTTCAGACGCATCTGGTGCCGATCGTAAGGTGGGCGAGGCGGGTGGTGGGCTCGGCGCTGACTCATCCCCATAACCCTGGGATCCATACTGGCCCCAGGCCGGTCCCAAATTCCCACTCCACAGGCTCACCCCCAGGCCCAGGCCCACGGTCCTGAGATGGCGTAGCCAGGGACTAGCGGAACTCGGTCCATTGTGGCGGCAGAACGATCGTGGGGCCACTGGCACGATCGCGGTTTTACCAAGGCGATCGGTGGGCGGGGTCATGGGAAAATCAGTCGATCTCTGGGGGGGTGTCATCGGTGAGTCCAGGGGTAAGGAGTGGGATGCCGGCCTCACCTAAGCGTTAGCCGCTATAGGGTAGCCTTGTGCTGTCCCTCGATTCATTATGGCGGGCAGCGAAGTCGATCGCCACACCCTGGATTCTGGCCTGGGTGGCCGGACAACGATTTAAATTTTTCGAGGGGTTCGGCTGACTTTTATGATGGGCGAATGGGGAACAAAGGATGGGAAAAGCCTGAGTAATTCTACTCAATTCGATCGTCCCGTTTCAGGGGTATCGATGTGTCGGGGGCATTAACTTTGTGGCCTGTCCCAAATGCGTTAAGAACCCAAAAGGAACGGATATCTAGATGAATTCTGGGGGGTCAGCAAAGTCGATCGACCCGCCTCAGATGCTGACGTAGATCACTAGATGCAAACGCCGATTGCCTGCCGCTGCTTTAGCCTATCTGAGTTTCGCCTCTGGTTCCTGTCCAGAGATGTTTGAGCACCTCGATTAATTTTGAGCACCTCGATTAATCCAGATTCTCACCCCAGTACCCACGGCAGAATCAAGGTTGGGTTGCGCGGCGAAGCCGCGCAACCCAATGAATCGAGGTGCCCGTTTGATCCATTGGGATCGATTGGGTTGGATCAGTCCACCACCTTCTCACAATCCAGATTGATTGGTCGGGTACTTAACAAAAAGCAGGATTTTTTAAGGAACTATTCAGCCCATTATCCAACTCAGAGTTGATCCCTAGCAAACTCTGCACAACACGGGCTACATTGCACGGGCTGCGTTACACTAAACCCAGGGTTTTACTTGCCCCATCACTTGACGATTCAGGATTAACCCATGGATACCCTTACTCTTGAACAAGTCTTTGCCCAAATTGATAAGGATGGTAGCGGCTTTCTGGATGAATCAGAATTGAAAGAGCTCATGAGAGAGGCAGATTTAGAAGTTTCCGACGAGGAGATCCAGGAAATGATGAAAATGGCGGATGTCAATGGGGATGGCCGGATTGATCTCAAGGAGTTTAAGCAATTAATGACGGGGCTTTAAGGGGATATTTATAAACCTAAGGGCACCGCGAAAAATCAAAGCTCTTGCCCAGTGATCCCCGATAGAATCAGGGTTGGGTTGTGCGGCGAAGCCGCGCAACCCAATGCATCGGAGTGCCCTGCACAATGTCTGCATAATGCTATTGCTATAGAACAGGACACGGAAATCATGATTTGGTTTTTGGGGCGATCGACCCCCGATCGGGGACAGGATCACGGTCATTCTGGGATGTACCAGGGTAGACAACACGGTGGGCAACTCGGTGGGCAACACGGTGGGCAACTCGGTGGGCAGCAAAGCAGGCGAAAGTTCCTGTGGCAGAGCCTCGGCGGACTAGCTGCTGGCCTGACCCTGAGCGGCGTCGTGGCCAGTTGTGGTGGCGGAGCAGAAGAAACTCGTGCCCCTGGCACCACCGAGGTGGAGTTTTGGACCATGCAGTTAAGCCCAGACTTCGACACCTATTTCAATACCCTAATCGATCGCTTTGAGACCGAAAATCCCACCATTTCCGTGCGCTGGGTTGATGTGCCCTGGTCTGCTATGGAAAGCAAAATCCTCACAGCGGTCTCGGCGGGAACAGCCCCCGATGTGGTCAACCTCAACCCCACCTTTGCCTCCCAATTGGCCAGCCGTGAAGCGTGGCTGAACCTCGATACCGTCATCCCCGCCGAAACCCGCCAGGAATATCTCCCCAATATTTGGCAGGCCAGCACCCTCGGTGATCTCAGCTTTGGCCTGCCCTGGTATCTCACAACCCGCATCACTATCCATAATACCGACCTACTCCAAACAGCCGGCATCACCACTCCCCCCACCACCTACGATGAACTGGCAACCGTGGCCCGAGCCGTCAAGGAAAACACCGGGAAATATGCCTTTTTCGTCACTTTTGTACCCGAGGACTCAGCGGAGGTGTTGGAATCTCTGGTACAAATGGGAGTGACCTTAGTGGATAGCCAGGGCCAAGCGGCCTTCGTTAGCGATGCGGGTCGATCGGCGTTTCAGTACTGGGTGGATCTGTATCAGGCAGGATTACTACCCCAGGAAGTCCTAACCCAGGGACATCGACGGGCGATCGAGCTGTATCAGGCCGGCGAAATCGCGATTCTGGCTTCGAGTCCTGAGTTTCTCAACAGCATTGCCATCAATGCCCCGGCGATCGCAGCGGTTTCAGCGGCCAGTCCCCAAATTAGCGGCATCACTAATCAGAAAAATGTCGCCGTGATGAATCTGGTGATTCCCCAGGATGTGACCCAAGAGGGTGAGGCCCAAACCCAAGCTGCGGTGGACTTTGCGCTGTATGTCACCAACAGCAGTAACCAATTGGCCTTCGCCCAAGCGGCGAATGTGCTCCCATCCACGGCCCAAGCCCTAGCGGACTACCGAGCAAGTCTCACGACGGCGAGTACGTCTGCAACCGGTACGTCTGCAACCGGTACGCCCGCCAGTGACACCTCTACAACCGATTCTCCCGCATCCGATTCTCCAGCTCCTGCCGCCGTTCTCCAGGCCCGCCTCGTGAGCGCCGAGCAATTGGACTCGGCCCAGGTTCTTATTCCGGCCATGGCTGACCTCAATCTCTTGAAAAAAGCCCTCTACGAAAATTTACAAGCTGCGATGTTGGGCCAAAAAACGATCGATCAAGCGCTCGAGGATGCTGCGATGACCTGGAATACCCGTTAGGCCGTCCGTTCGTCGATCGTCATGAGTTCCAGCAGCCCACCGGTTACATCCCATGCCCCAGGGTAGAGTCAGGACTGGGGGGCAGCACTGCAGATTAACCTAACCCCTGTTGCCTCAGCCCGTGCATCACGGTGCCCAGTTCACGAGATGTTCGATACAATTGGAAACCTTGAAAAATTTCCCGTTTTGCCCATACCGCGCCGTTCACAGCCGTACCGTATAGGACAGGAGTTGCCCTGCCTTCGGCGCGCAACTCCCCCAATCCGCTGCATCTGAAAGACGCTGTACACCCACGGCAAAGCCAGATGCCGCTGGGTGATGCCGCCGCCCAGCCCCAGTCATTGAGTACCCCCCTAAAAAATCCCAGCCCCCTGGCCCCTCCCCCGGCAACCTAGGCAGTGCCTGTGTATACTGAGCCTAGAAGCCATAGCCCTGAAAATTCTGGCATTTCGGACTTTTATCTCCCACTTTCGCCCCCCTTGCAATGGAATCGTCCCCTGACCAACAGAGCGCCGGTAGCATTTTAATTATTGATGATGTCCCGGAGAATATTCGGGTTCTCTCTCACTTGCTCCAGCAACAGGGCTATATCTTGCGTAAGGCCGTAAATGGGAAGCTCGGCATCCGGTCTGCAAAGCTATTGCCCCCTGATCTGATCCTGCTGGACATCAAAATGCCCCAAATGGACGGCTATACGGTGTGTCAGGTGTTGCGCAAGGATCCGACCACAGCGGATATTCCCATCATCTTTATGAGTGCCCTAGATGAGACCCTTAATAAGGTGCGGGCCTTTGAAGTGGGGGGCCAGGATTACATCACGAAGCCATTTCAGCTGGAAGAGGTCTTGGTGCGCATCAAAAGCCAAATGACCCTCCAGGCCCAGCGTCTCCAGCTTCACCAAGAAATTCAGCAGCGCAAAATCACCGAGGATGAGCTGCAAGAGTCGCGCTAACTCCTAACTCAAGTCTTGAATACCTCCCAGAATGGCGTTGCTGTCCTCACCGCCGATCGAGACCCCCAACAGCCGGACCAGATCACCGACCTGCACTGCATCCTGAGCAATCCCGGTCTCCATAAGATCCTGGGCTTGGAATTAGACGATCCGATCGAGGACTCCCAGCCCATTGTGGAGTTTTTGCAACGGGTGCGCACCAAGGAGGCGGGGGACTTGCTCACCCAGCTGCGGAATGTTGTCATCTCCGGCAGTCCCCTCAATTTGGATGTTCACTATCTTTGCAATACAAGACCCGAGCGCTGGTATAACCTCAGCGCCTTTAAGCTCAATGATGGGTTGCTGCTCAATTTCTCGGACATTACGGCACGAAAACAGCTTGAATTGGAGTTACGTCGTCAAATTAACCTGGATGGCCTCACACAGGTTGCGAATCGTCGCTGTTTCGATGAACGCTTGCAGCAGGAGTGGTTACGCTGCGCCCGTCGCCAACAGCCCTTGGCTTTGATTCTCTGTGATGTGGATGCCTTTAAGCCCTATAACGATCTCTATGGCCATGTGACCGGCGATCACTGTTTAATCCAGGTGGCCCAAATCCTCAAAAGTCAGGTCCAGCGGGCGGGGGATTTAGTAGCCCGCTATGGGGGTGAAGAATTTGCCCTGCTATTACCGGAAACGACCCTAGAGGGGGCAATGCATCTGGCGAATCAGATTCGGCAGTGTTTCCATGACATGCGCATCCCCCATGAGGTATCCCCCGTCCAGCCCTATGTGACATTGAGCTTTGGGGTCATTAGTTCGGTGCCCCCACTGGCCCTCGATCGGGAGATGAAGCCGACGGCTTCCTCTACTCCCAACGCCCCCAATCCCGAAGACTATTCCCGGACCAATGCCCCTGCAATCACGCCACAGATCCCGCAGGAGACTGCGCCCGTGCGCTCCTCGGATAGCACGTTGGCGCCCCCTGACGCTCTGCATCCAGCCCGCACCTGGCTCTTGGGCGCATCTGCTCCAACCCGATCGACTGCTGGATGCGCGGATGATTCGACCCGTCATAATGGTCACACCCCCACTTCCCACCTCCCCACCGGATCCACGGCCAAACATGAAAGCGCGGTGAACTATCGCTCCTGGCGGGAGTTCAATACCCGTCACTGGCTGGAGCAGGAAGCGGATCTACCGAGGCAACTCCTGGAAGCAGCCCAACTGGTGGAAGCAGCCGATCGACTACTCTATGCAGCTAAAAACCAGGGGCGCGACCGGGTGGAATCCGCTGAGGTCCCCTTTGAAGATCTCGCCCAATTTGCCCTACCCAACCCTGAGGGTTAGAGGATGTTTGGAAACCCAAGAGAATCCCCCCTGACCTCTCTTTAGAGGATAGGGCACCTCGAAAAATCAAAGTTCCTGTCCAGGGCCCCCGTAAGAATCAGGGTTGTGAGAATCAGGATTGTGGCATGCGGCTTCACTGCGCAACCCAATTAATCGAGGTGTCCTACTGAGTTAACGCTGCGGTCCCATAACACTGCATCCCATAGGGTAGGGGCTAAAACTGTGATGGGGCCGGTCCTATCCCACCCGAGGCCAAGTCGATCCTGCCTGCTGTCCTTCATGCAACTGATCATCACCAACCCTCACCCATCATCAGCCGAGTATGGGCGGCTGCACCGCCCACCCCACCTAATCGAAGAATCCTTCACCCAAAATACTTTCTTCCAGTTCCTTGCGCTGTTCCATTTGCCGCAGGAAATAGCCCGTCATCATGGCTGAAGCCAGTAGCCCCGCAAGATTTTCCCGGTTCGTGACAACCTGAACACTAAAATTCTCCGAGGGCAACATGCCCAGCAGCCCTTGCACATTGTGGGAAATGATTTCCTTAACCTCTGGGGTGGCAGACTTCGCGACGCGGGCGAGCATCTCCGGCGACTGATTTTGCAGATACTGCAACAGCGGATTCGCATCCGGAGATTCAGTATCGGTATCTGTGTCTGAACCAAAGAAATCTGGGCTAAAAACCATAGGTCAGGAAAAATGTAGTTTGCACAAGGCGAATACAGCTCGATGCAGGGGCAAGACTGTGGGCTAACCCCTAGGGTAATAAACTCCCCGAGTCAACTCACTTCATCCGTCTAGGGTAACGTTTTATCGCGGTTTTGCCACCTCTCGCCGCTAAATCAGCCAGAGAGCCGATCATGGAATGGAGGGGGAACCGCGATCGATCAACATCCGATCGATTCATGGTGGCGCACAGCTTCGCCGATCGCCACAACCCTAACTCTGACAGGAGTCACGGGACAATCATCTAAATCCCAGCATTTTCCAGAGACCTCGGGTACAGGGCGTTACTCCCATCTTGCAACGCTACGGTGATGGACCCTGTAGTCATCCAGGGTCCCCCCCGTGGGGTGTGAGCGTCAGCCGCTGCCAGAGCCAAGTGCGCACCCTCTGGGGATGCTCCAGGTGGGGAACCATGCCCGCATTGGGGACCACGGTAACGGTGCGGATCTGGTCGGGGTTTAGGGCCTGGAGGCGCGGCCCCAACGTCACGGCACTGGCCCGAGCCTGCTGTCCCCACAGCAAATGCGTCGGAACTTGCAGCCGGGGCACCCAAGCAGCCAGATCGAAGCACAGATCACCCCGGAGGGTGGCAAGGGCCGCAATCTGGGCATGGGGTCGCTGGGCAGCGGTCCTGTAGGCCCGGTGGATGGCCTGTCGTTCCGGCATACTCAGGGGCGTGTGGGGCGACAGGAGAAAGCGATCGATCGCCAGGGCGATCGTCCAGGATTGGGTTAGCCAAGGATAGAGCGATCGATCCAGACCCCAGGGCGCCAACCCGGCGAGGAAGGGGTTGCGATAGGTTTGGCCAAAGTCGCCATACCCGGAAGGACTAACCAGGGCCAAGCCCCGAAAGAGGTGGGGTTTTTGGCAGGCCAACATCAGCGCCAGCCCCCCCGTTAGGGACGCAGCAATCACCCAGGCGGGCGATCGGGCCACCTCCACCAACACTTGCTCCAACTGATCGAGGTAGTCCTGCACCTGGTAACGCCGATCGGGTTTGTCCGATCGACCCCAACCGATGAACTCGGGCACAATCAAGTGCGGGGCCAGCAGATGTGGGGCAACCCCAACCGCATCTACGCCCTCAGTATCTGTCCCATCAGCATCTGAGCCCCCAGCACCCGGCACACCCGTATCCGGCACACCCGTATCCAGTACACCCGTATCCGATGCTCCAGCACCTGACCCCAAAGCCGAATACACCCGAGACCACTCAAAGGCTGAAGATCCAACGCCCAATCCGTGGCAAAAGACCAGGGGCAGCCGATCGATGGGGGCATCCTCCTCCCCCCGATCGGCTTCAGTGGGCCGGCGTTCCCAATAGCTCAGGTGCCCCAAGGCCGTCGTTAGGCTGTGGTAGGCCCCCATGACCTAGGCCAGTCTCCGCTGCAACGCATCACGGGCCTGCTCCCGATCGTCGAAGTGGATCTTCTCCGTGCCCAGAATTTGGTAATCCTCATGGCCCTTGCCCGCAATCAGCACCCCATCCCCCGGTTGGGCCTGGGCAATAGCCTGGGCGATCGCCGCCGCCCGATCGCCAATCACCACCGGGTTTGCCGCTGCGGAAATCCCCGCCACCACATCCTCAAGAATGCGCTGGGGATCCTCCGTGCGAGGATTATCCGACGTTACCACTGCCACATCCGCCAGACGAGCCGCAATTTCACCCATTTGGGGCCGCTTCGTCCGATCGCGATCGCCCCCACAGCCAAAGACGCAGATCATCTGCCCCCCAATAAACGGACGGGACGCTTTGAGCAGATTCTCCAAACTGTCGGGGGTGTGGGCATAGTCCACAATCACGGTGATGTCCTGGTCGGGACTGACCTGGACCCGCTCCATGCGACCGGGCACGCCGGGGAACTGGGGCAGCACCGCCACCAGTGTCGCCAGATCCAGACCCAATTCCAGACTCGCCGCGATCGCAGCCAGCAGATTCGATAGGTTAAATTGCCCCACGAGGGGCGAACTAAACTCCACTGCACCCTGGGGCGTGTGGAGGATTCCCCCCACGCCAGTGGCCTCATAGTGCAGATTTTCAGTCCAAAAGTCCGCCTTAGGATTGCTGAGGCTGTAGGTCCAGACTTTTTCCGGCAGAATCCCCTGGGCAAGGCGCTGACCGTAGGGATCATCCAGGTTCACCACCGCCCGATCGTGGAGGTACTGGGGGCTAAAGAGCTTTGCCTTGGCCGCAAAGTAGTCCTCCATGGTGTCGTGGTAGTCCAGGTGGTCCTGGGTCAGATTCGTAAAAACCGCCACCTGAAAGGGACATTGGGCCACCCGCTGTTGATCCAGCGCATGGGAACTCACCTCCATAACCCCATGGCTACAGCCCGCCGCCACCGCAGCGGCCAGTTGGCTTTGGAGAGTCGTGGCGAAGGGGGTGGTGTGGGCAGCGGTTTCCTGGAAGCCCTGCCAGCGGGCGTAGAGGGTACCAAACAGGGCGGCTTGGCGCTGGCTTTGGGCAAGGAAATACTCAATGAGGTGGGTGGTGGTGGTTTTGCCGTTGGTGCCGGTTACGCCCACAAGGCTGAGCTTTTGAGCGGGATGGTCATAAAAGCGAGCTGCTAAATGGGCACAGAGGGGCGTAACCTCCGCCACCACGATTAAGCAGGGATTACCATCCTCAGCACTCGGAGGTTTAGCCCGGTATGCGGCTTGGGAAATGACGGCAGCAACGGCCCCCGACTCGATCGCCCCGGCCCAAAATTCTCCCCCATCCACTCGCATTCCCGGCATACCAATGAATAGGTCACCGGGACCGCAGGCGTGGGAGTTGGTTTGTAGCCCTTTAACAGGGTGGTCGAGGGCGGGATGGTCCGGCAAACTGAGGAGTCCGGGCAAGTCCTGGAGGAGGGATCGAAGATTCATAAGACAAGATCAATAGGGATTGGGCACCTCGATAAATCCTGACTGCTGGGAGATGACCCACGCAAGGATCAGGGCTTGGAAATGGGTGAGCGGAGTCGAGGCCCACCTCAATTCATCGAGGTATCCGAGTGAATTGAGGCAGACTCAGAATACCTCGATACAGCATCTTGCAGATGTGTTGGATACCGGAGTGAGCACCGCTGCAGGCAGTGCAAAGCCCCCGGTTGTACGGTACGGTGGCGAACAGTGCTGTGTACCCCGATGGATTGGGTCGATCGGCGAGGTCGATCCACTCACCCCTGATCCTCACGGGGATTACAGGACGAAAACGGCGGTGTTTCGAGGTGCTCCGTAGACAAAATTTTGGATTTTGCGAGGTGTCCCAAGGTACCCTAAACAAAAATTGTTCAGGGTAGCCTATACCCAACCTGCGATTACGATTACCCTAGAGTACCTCGATTAATTGTGGCAGGCGGCGAAGCCGCCTGCCACAACCCTGATTCTGCCGTGGGCACTACGGTCGAAATTTGAATTAATCGAGGTGCCCTAGGGTACCTCGATTAATTGTGGGGGGCGGCTTTGCCGCCCCCCACACCCCTGATTCTTGCGTAGGCCACTGGGCAAAAATTGGAATTTTTCGCGGTGCCCCCTAGAAACACCTCAATGCGGAGTCCTTCAATTAATTGAGGCGGGCGGCTTTGCCGCCCGCCTCAACCCTGATTATGCCGTGGACACCTTGGTAGACATTTAAACTTTTCGAGGTGCCCCTCCCTCCCGAATTTCCACCCATTATCTAGCCGTTAAACCTATGATCACTGCTGCCCCCGCATCCGCACCGACTGCCGCGCTCCCCGATCGGCCCCTGTTGCAAATCTCAGATCTCAATGTGTACTACGGTGAAAGCCATATTTTACGCGGGGTAGACTTGAACGTTGCACCGGGACAGATGGTGTGTTTGATTGGCCGTAATGGAGTCGGCAAAACCACACTGCTCAAGTCGGTAATGGGGCTCCTCCAGCCTCGGAGTGGTCAAATTGTCTTCGACGGACAGCGGCTGGGGAATCTGCCCCCCGATCGTCGAGCGCATCTGGGAATTGGCTATGTGCCCCAGGGTCGCGACATTATTCCGCGCCTCACAGTGCATGAGAACCTGTTATTGGGGCTGGAGTCGTTGCCGCCCCGGGTGCGGCGCAAGAAAGAGGTGCCAGGGCACATCTATGAGTTATTTCCAGTGCTGAAGTCCATGCTAAACCGCATGGGAGGAGACTTGAGCGGGGGACAACAGCAACAGTTGGCCATTGCCCGTGCCATTATGAGCCAGCCGAAGTTGTTAGTGTTGGATGAACCGACGGAGGGCATTCAGCCGTCGATTATCCTGGAAATTGAGGCAGCTGTACGGCAAATTATTGAAACCCAGGGCATTTCAGTGCTGTTAGTGGAGCAGCACTTGCATTTTGTCCGCCAAGCAGATTGGTACTACGCGATGCAAAAGGGGGGGATTGTGGCCTCTGGTCCCACACGCAATCTCAGCCAAGATGTGATTCAACAGTTTTTGGCGGTTTAGTCCCACAGCGTCTTTGCCTGCAAAGGGGGGTGGGCACCTCGATTAATTGGGTTGCGCGGCGAAGCTGCGCAACCCAACCCTGACTCTGCTATAGGGCACCTCGATTCATGGTGGCGTGCGGCTTCGCCGCAGGTAGTACCTCACTTGTCAGGGTAGGAGTGTCAGGATAGGAGGAGCAACCCGATTCTCGATATTGCCGTGCCCATATCCTGATGTCTGGTGGACTACCCCGCCGCACGCCACAACTTCCGATGGTAGATTTTGGTAGCCGATCGCGACTCCGGTACTACGGTGGACTACCCCGCCGCACGCCACACCTTCCGATGGGGATCATTAGGACGGAACGCTGGAGTGTTCGAGGTGCCCGTTAGGGATTCGACCAAAAGGGAGTCATCATCGCCGGATTATCCTCCGTCCCAGGGGGAACCGACTGATCCGTGGCCACATTATCCAGGGGTAACATATTCAGCACCACCAGCTGATCCTGCTCCGGCGGCTGGTCCGACTGGAGCGCTTGGGTCTCCAGATACTGGTACGTAGTCCGCGCCATTTGGCGAATCAGTTCCTGGGCCCGGTTGTCATTGTGGGGACGCTCCACCATCATTGCAGCGAGGTAACGCTTCCCGCTGGGCATATCGATAATGCCCACATCCCCCACCAAAGAACCAATATCACCCGTTTTATGGGCGATCGTTGCACCGGGACCCATGCCCTGGGGCAGCAGGGTCCGCGTGACCGGGGTTCGTAGAATTTCCAGCATTCGATCGCGGGACCGCATTGAGAGCAAATTCCCCTCATTAATGAGTTCCATCAGCAGGGCCAAATCCTTCGGTGTGGAGACATTGGTACCAGCCAAGTCCGGCAGCCAGTCGTTAATGACCATCGTCTCCAAGCCCCAGTCCCGGAAGCGCATGTTGAGGGCCTCAGCCCCCCCCAGGCGATCGATGAGCATATTGGTAGCCGTATTATCGCTAATGCGAATCATTTCCTCGGCGGTTTCCAGGGCCGTAAATTGGGTGCCCACTGGCAAGTACTGCATCTCCCCCGCATGGGGAGCCACCAGGTCTTGGCGCATCACCAGGTTCTCATCCAGGCGAATCTTGCCCGCATCCACATCCTGGAAAAACGCCAGCAAAATCGGCACCTTCACCATACTGGCCATCGCAAAGACCCGATCGCCATTGACGCTGAGGTAATTCCCCGTATCCAGGTCCACCACCATCACTCCCGGGGTCAGCCCCTCATTCCCGGACTGATCAATCAATGCCTGCACTTCCGTTTTGAGGGAGCTCAGTTCCTGATTGAGGGAGAGGCTAGGCCGTTGAGCCTGGGCCGCCAACGTCAAGACGCTGCCACCGGGCCCCCCTGCCGGGTTTCCATCGCGGGCATCACTGGACTCTTCCTGAAGTTCGTTAGCCGTCACATTAGTATAGGCCGGATCCAGTGCCGTTAGTAAGGTGCCCCCGATCACGCCGAGGCCCACCCCCAAAATGAGGAGACGGATTCCATACAGCAGCGGAACAGGAGTCCGGGAAGGACGGGGGGGGGATGGGCGTCCCCAGGCTTGGGCGGCACGACTGCTAGCACTGCGGGCTTTGTCCTTCCGAGGGGCGGTACGGCTAGCGGTCCTCCGACGGCGGGACCGGGCAACACGGCGATCGACAGTCTGCATAGATTCTGGAGAGGTAAACGCAGGAGATGAGGGGGGGGGCACAGCCCTGGAATTGGGCTGAGGGACGGAGCGGGGAGCAGCGGGGCGGGGTGGACGCGGCGGTTCCCAGGGGTTAACCAAACCGGAGGGGGAGGGAGGAGGAGCCGTTGGAGGTCTGGAATCCGAAAGGTTCCAACTGGCGGGGGGAGCGGGCGGACCGAGGGGAGGGAGAGCGGTCGATCGGGGTCGAGGTTGGGAGGGGTTGGGTAGCTTGGGTTGGGGCCGAGGAGAGGACCGAGGGGTCGATCGTTGGTCCGACAGCAGCCGAGCAACCCAGCTCTGCGTGTTCGCGGGGGGATTCGTGGGGGCTGGAGCCTTGGCCCGTGCCCTACTGGGTTGAGTCTTTCGCTTCATGCTGGACTGGGGATCAACGAGTCAGGAGCCACAGGGAATAGGGAACTGGGGGAAAGAGACCCCCACAGCGGCGATCGAGCGTGCCGGTCAAATGGACCAGAAAGAAGCGGATAGCTCTGTTTTCACCGCAAAATTCAGGGCCTTATCTAAATCATCTCCAGGGTACATTTTCGCCCAAATTAGGGCGTAAGCTGTGCGAATTTTGAAGGGAGTTGGCAAATTTGTCAAGAGAAGTCATTTAGGAGGGAGGAGACGGCGGAGGATGCTTTTGGGAGCCGACAGCCCAGTAAGTTTGGCGAATAACGCCATAAAGCATCGATAATTCCGGGTGGGACAGTTGGGCACGGTTGTAGAGTCGCCGGAACTTCTCCATACGACGACGGGCGGTGTGGGGATAAAGGAAGCCAATGTCCAAGAGCAGCGCCTCCAGTTGGCCATAATAGCGATCGAGATCCGCCAAAGAAGCAAGGGGAGATGAATCCACCGCCAGGGTTGGGGGAGCATCGTCTGCCGACCCGTCGGTCCCAGGAGGGGATTCGTTGGGGGAAACCGTTGCCCCGGACAGTACGCCCTGGGGGGGATGGATTCCAATCTGTGGGGAAGAGGCCGAGACCAGGGGCGGCGGATCGAGTTCGTAGCAGCGCAACTCATAGCAGCACACCGCAACGGCCTGGGCGAGGTTGAGGGACAGATAGGTGTCGCAACTGGGGATCTGGATCAGGCGTTGGGCGTAGTGCAGTTCATCATTGGTGAGGCCCGCGTCTTCCCGTCCGAAGATCAAGGCAACCGGTTGCACCGGGGGTTCCCACAGCCACGACAACATCTGGCGCGGAGTCCCCAGGGGCAAGGGAACGAGGCGATCGCGGCCACTGGTGGCGATCGATCGGGTACAGCCTTCCAGGGCCTGGGCCAGGGTCTGAACAATTTGGGCCTGCTCTAGCACCTCTGCCCCATGGACAGCCATTTGTCGGGCCTCTGCCCCCAGGGGATCACACTGGGGATTCACCAGCCACAACTGTCCCATACCAAAGTTTTTCATCACCCGCGCCACGGAGCCCACATTGAGGGGACCAGCCGGTTCCACCAAAACAATCCGCACTCGTCCTAGGGTCATGGTCGTCGGTCGATCGGGCATATCAAGCGGGTCGCGTGGGTTAGGGGGGTAGTGCCAGGGCTCTGGTTGCCAACGCTCTGCATTAAATCTCGACGGGTGGACATCTCTGTCCATCACCCTGAAGCGAACACCCTAAAGCGAAGGCCCCAATCATAGCAGCCACCAGTTGCAGGAGGGACAGGAATCTAGATCTCCCGCCAGAGGCGGGAGCATCGAGCCTCATCGCAGCATGGGCCGCCAGAACTGAGAGGATGTTCACAAACTTCGGCCCAATGCCGTAGGCCCTTGCCGAATCCCCCTCTTGTAAAGAGGAAGGTTAGGGAATTTTCTTAGGGGCACCTCAATTCATTGTGGCCGGCGGCGCAGCCGCCGGCCACAACCCTGATTGTGCTGTGGACACCGTGGTAGCAACTTAAATTTTTCGAGGTGCCCTTAGGTTTCCAAACAGCCCCTGAGCACCTCAATTCATTGGGTTGTGCGGCTTCGCCGTACAACCCAACCCTGATTCTTACGTGGGTCACTGGACAGGAACTTTGATTTTTCGAGGTGCCCCTCTAAAAGTGCTCAAAAGTGTTCAATTATCTGTAAATCATGACGTTCGGATTCCTTGAAGTCCCGAACAAGCCCCCTCATTCATCATCGGGGTCGGCTTTGCCAGCCATCATAACCCTGATTCTTGCATGGGTCACA
The DNA here is from genome assembly GCA_035285005.1 of Prochlorothrix sp. GTDB lineage: Bacteria > Cyanobacteriota > Cyanobacteriia > Prochlorotrichales > Prochlorotrichaceae > Prochlorothrix. Next base: position 23,297 of record JAYKIB010000117.1, on the reverse strand, counting down.
GGATGGAAATCTGGATCGATCAAAGGGCCCTCAAGTCAGAATGAACTGACGGACAAAAGGGTACCTCGATTAATTGTGGGGGGGCGGATTCGCTGCCCCCACAACCCTGATTCTGCCCGAGGTACTACGGTGGAAAGTTAAATTAATCGAGGTGCCCAAAATCAGGCCAAAAGCGATCGACTCTTATCCCTTGAGCAGTCCCAATTGACCTTGAGCAGCTCCAATTCTTGAGCATTTCTTTAAGTTTTAGAAACGCAACAAATCTGTTATGAACTGATACAAAGCTTGAAGGTATAAAGCGAAAAGTCCCCTTAGAATTCAAACAAGACCTTCAAGCGGGTACCTCAATGAATCGAGTGGGGTGGCTGCGCCACCCCACCCCTAACACGTCCGTCAATCCCGGAACGAGAATTGGCACCTTGCAAGGTGTCCCAGCACAAGAGGTGCCCCAGCAAAACTTAATTCGTGGAGAGTTCCATCACCTTCCCTGAAGACTCACGCCCTCAGCGCTGGGCCCATCCCACTGGCATAACCGATAGAAGGAGATTCCATGACGATCGCACTCGAAAAAAAAGCGCCCGCTGCCGCCTCGGCCTCCACAGCGGAACCCGCGTCCCCCCGTCCTAAGATGGTTGGCATTCCCAAAGAGGTGTTCCCTGGCGAGTGTCGCGTTGCCGCCACACCAGACACCGTGAAACGTCTCCAGAAGTTGGGATTTGAAGTCCAAATCGAATCCGGGGCGGGAGCGGCGGCCAGCTTTAGTGATGCGGCCTACGAACAGGTGGGTTGCTCGATCGTGGCCGACGCAGCCCAACTTTGGCAGAAATCGGACTTGGTGCTGAAAGTGCGCCCCCCGGCCCAGCATCCCGGACTCGATCGCCACGAAACGGAGCTCCTCCGGGAAGGCGGCACCCTCATTAGTTTCCTCTGGCCCGCCCAGAATGGGGACCTGTTGGAAAAACTGGGACAGCGGAAAGCCACGGCGATCGCCATGGATGCGGTCCCCCGCATCAGCCGCGCCCAAAAAATGGATGCCCTCAGCTCCATGGCCAATATCGCCGGATATCGGGCCGTAATCGAAGCAGCCAACCAGTTTGGCCGCTTTTTCACCGGGCAGATTACCGCTGCGGGCAAGGTGCCCCCCTGTAAGGTGCTGGTGATTGGGGCAGGGGTGGCCGGTCTCGCGGCGATCGGCGCAGCCAAAAGCCTCGGAGCCGTGGTTCGGGCCTTTGATACGCGCCCGGTGGTCAAAGAGCAGGTGGAAAGCATGGGAGCCGAGTTCCTGGAATTGGAATTCGAGGAGGATGGCACCGGGAGCGGGGGCTATGCCAAAACCATGAGTAAAGAATTCATCGAGGCGGAAATGGCCCTGTTCGCAGAACAGGCCCAGGATGTGGACATTATCATCACCACCGCCCTAATTCCAGGAAAACCCGCCCCGCGCCTCATCACTACGGAGATGGTGGAAAGCATGAAGGCGGGCTCAGTGGTTGTGGACTTAGCTGCAGAGCAAGGCGGAAACTGTGAGGTGACCCGTCCCAACGAGATTTACGACTACAAAGGGGTGAAGATCGTCGGTTTAACCGACTTACCCAGTCGGATGGCCAGCCAATCCAGCCAACTCTACGGCACCAATCTCTGCCACCTCCTCAGTGATATGGGGGGATCCGCCGAGTATCGGGTGGACTTCGAGGACGAGGTGGTACGGGGTGCCCTGGTACTGCACGACGGTGAAGTGACCTGGCCTGCGCCCAAACCGGTCAACCCCTCTCCGACCCCGGCTCCCGCCCAGGCTGCCGCCCCTGCGCCGGTTGTGGAAGAGGCGGACACCTCCGGAGGGGGCAATCCCCTCTGGTTTATTCTCGGGGCCCTGGCCCTGCTGGGCATTGGTATTGGCGCGCCCCCGTCGTTCCTGTCCCACTTCACGGTGTTTGTATTGTCCTGCTTCGTGGGTTGGCAGCTGATCTGGAATGTGACCCCTGCCCTCCACACCCCCTTGATGAGCGTGACCAATGCCATCAGCGGAATCATCATTATTGGCGGAATGTTGCAGATTTCTGGCCCATTGACCGCTCCAACAACAATTTTGGGAGCGATCGCCATTCTGGTGGGCACCATCAACATTTCCGGTGGATTTCTAGTCACCCAACGCATGTTGCAGATGTTCCGGAAGTAGGTGCTGACGGACCCCCAAAGCTATCCATGACCAATTAATGCGATTCCACAGTCCAGCCGTCTTTTAACTGACCCATGACCACAAGTTTAACTAGCGTCGCCTATATTGCGGCCAGTATCCTCTTTATCCTCAGCCTTGGAGGGCTCGCCAACCAGGAGTCCGCCCGTCGGGGCAACCTCTACGGCATTTTAGGCATGATCCTAGCGATCGTCGCCACGGCCCTCAGCGCCCAAGTCACCAACTACAGCACCCTCCTCACCGTGGTGGTGCCAGGAGTCATTATTGGGGCGATCGTGGCTTCCCGGGTGGCCATGACCTCCATGCCAGAGTTAGTGGCTATCCTCCACAGTTTTGTTGGCCTTGCCGCTGTTCTCGTGGGTATTGGTAGCTATCTCAGCCCCGATCCAACCCTGGTGGGCTCTGAGGTGACCATTCATGAGTTAGAAGTCTTTATTGGGGTCTTCATCGGGGCCGTCACCTTTACCGGCTCAATCATTGCTTTTGGTAAGCTGCGGGCCATTATTAGCAGCAAACCCCTGACCCTTCCCGGTCGCCATCTGCTCAATATTGGTATTCTCGTGGCCTCCGTAGTCCTGGGTGCCCAGTTCATGGCAGCCAGTGAGCTCACCGGTCTCCAGCCCCTCTTGATCATGACTGTCCTGGCTGCAGTGCTGGGACTGCACCTCGTAGCAGCGATCGGCGGGGCCGATATGCCTGTGGTCATCTCCATGCTCAACAGCTACTCGGGCTGGGCTGCCGCTGCCGCCGGTTTCATGCTCTCCAACGACCTACTCATTGTCACGGGTGCCCTGGTGGGCAGCAGCGGCGCAATTCTGAGCTTTATTATGTGTAAAGCCATGAATCGCTCTTTCTTCAGCGTGATTCTGGGTGGTTTTGGCACGGGAAGTGGTCAAGCCGCCAGTGGCAGTAGCGTGACGGGAACCGTAACCCAAACCTCCGTCGAAGAAACGGTGGAACTGCTCAACAATGCCAGTAGCGTCATCATTGTGCCCGGTTACGGCATGGCCGTGGCCCAAGCCCAGCACCCTGTTTCGGAAATTACGGCGATTCTGCGTAAAAAAGGCGTAAACGTCCGCTTTGGGATTCACCCCGTGGCCGGTCGTCTGCCCGGTCACATGAATGTTCTCTTGGCGGAAGCGAATGTCCCCTACGATGTCGTTCTGGAAATGGACGAAATCAACGAAGATTTCCCGGAAACCGACGTAGTGTTGGTCATTGGAGCCAATGATACGGTGAATCCCAGTGCTTTAGAGGATCCCGCCAGCCCGATCGCGGGAATGCCGGTCCTGGAGGTGTGGAACGCTGCTGATGTCATTGTCATGAAGCGCGGCATGGCCAGTGGGTATGCGGGCGTAGCCAATCCTTTGTTCTTTAAGGACAATACCCAAATGCTGTTTGGGGATGCGAAAGCGAACGTCACCGCAATTTTGGGCAAGTTGATGGAGACCCAAAGCCAAAAGTCAGCGACGAAGGTTCTAGCCAAGGTGTAGGCGGCAACTCGCCGGAATAGGGCAATCGCCCACGGCGCGAGTGACTTCCGCTAATCCAAATCTTCGGGATCTAGCCCACGCAAGAATCAGGGTTTGGGTGGGGCGGCTTCGCCGCCCCACCCAATTAATCGAGGTGCCCACAACAAGTGGCCCCCCGCATTGCGGGGGGCCACTTTCTCAATAGTTATGCTTTCTTCAGCCAGCTAAACATTGCCCGCAGTTCCTGCCCCACCTCTTCGATCGGGTGTTCTGCTTCCTGGCGACGCATTGCCGTAAAGCCCGCCTTACCCGACTGGTTCTCCAGCACAAACTCCCGAGCAAACTGGCCCGACTGGATTTCGCTCAGAACCTGCTTCATGGCAGCACGAGTCTCATCCGTGATGATGCGGGGACCACGGGTATAGTCGCCATACTCTGCGGTGTTGGAAATGCTGTCACGCATGGTGGCCAGCCCGCCTTCCACCACCAGATCCACAATCAGCTTCACTTCATGGAGGCACTCAAAATAGGCCAATTCCGGCTGATACCCTGCCTCAACCAACGTGTCAAAGCCCGCCTTAATCAAGGCACTCAAGCCCCCACAGAGCACAGCCTGCTCCCCAAACAAATCCGTCTCGGTCTCTTCCCGGAACGTGGTTTCCAGCACCCCAGCCCGCGTACCCCCGATCCCCTTGGCATAGGCCATGGCCCGATCGCGAGCCTGACCCGTCGCATCCTGGTACACGGCAAACAGCGCCGGGACCCCCTGGCCCTGCTCATAGGTGCGGCGCACCAAATGACCTGGCCCCTTGGGAGCCACCATCACCACATCCACATCTGCCGGGGGCACCACTTGGCCAAAGTGGATATTAAAACCATGGGCAAAGAGTAGAACATTGCCAGCGCCGAGGTTAGGGGCGATCGCCTCAGCATAAACAGACTTCTGGACCTCATCGGGCAGCAAAATCATGATGAAGTCGGCGAGCTTCGCCGCTTCCGCCACGGGTAGAACCTTCAGACCAGCTGCCTCAGCCTTAGCAGTGGACTTACTACCTGCGTACAGACCCACCACAACATTGACCCCGCTATCCTTGAGATTGAGGGCGTGGGCATGGCCCTGGGAGCCATAACCGATGATGGCGACGGTTTTGCCATTGAACAGATCAAGGTTTGCGTCGGGATCGTAGTACATGCGGGCCATAGTGGTGCTTCTCCTTGAATAGAATCAATCGAAATAAAACGAGAGTAGAGCAACGGACAGGGTTATGGGGACAGCGTGCAGTCGGCAACTCCCCGCTACAGGGAGGGATTCATTCCCCAAACTCGTCTGACGCAATGGGGCGATTGCCACCGCAACAAACAGGGACCAAACCAACGCACCCCATCGCAGCAATGCCGGTCATACCAAGCGTCCCATTGTATCAAATCAAGACCCTCCCGCCGCAGGGCCCCTCAATTCCGGCAACGGCCCGATCCCCTAGGGCTAGGCAAGCGACGCAAAACGTGATGCCCCGGCACAGCAGGAGGCACACCCTCGGGCCTGTCATTAATGAACTGTAGATCGCTGGCGATATCAGCGCTATAGGCCCGCCCCAGTTATGGAAGGTTCCCAGTAGCTATCGGGTCCCAATTGAAAGGGCTACCCCCAGAAGAGGTAGCCCCTAGCCTTATAACCTAGTGTTGTGTCTGGAACGTGAGAAATTATGCCTGTTCAGGGCCAGCGATAGACTGCTGGGGTTCAGAACCCGATGCGGTCAGGGAGTTGCCGGGATTCAGTCCAGCAGGCAAACCGTCGGCAGTACCGGGAGCGGCAGCGGGATTAGCGTTGTAGCCCACAGCAGCCCGATCGCGGGGGACAGGCTTACCCACCGGCCGCTTCTCGCCATTGGGTAACACCCCCTGGGGACCGGAGAGGGGCCGGGGTCGCCGCTGCTTTTTCTTTTTCTTCTTGTTTTTGCGCTTGGGTGGCATCTTGGCCACAAACTCAGCTTCCTCGATCGTCAACATATCCCCCTGACGACGAACCCGGAAGTCCCAGAATTGGTGCAGGGCCTTGTCCTCCACCACACCCTGTAATTGCAGCTTAAAGGCACGGCTTTTTTTCGGATCCTTGCGGGAGACTTGCTTAATCTTGACGGCGAGTTGCTCCTTTTCCGCCGACTGATACACCACCTCGCCACGAATGGAAAAGTAGCCATCGGGCAAGTCCTGGGAAGAGACCACCGGAGACTTGGGGGGAACAGCCCGCAATCCACCATCATCGTTGGATTCGAGGATGGTGGGTCGCGATTGTAGGGTTTCGGGTTCCCAAACCCCCACCACTTGGACTTGGAGTTGGCAGGTTCGATCGTCGGTCCGAGGATACACTACCCAAAGATGCTCACTGTCTAGGTCAATGTGGTTTTTGACGAGACTAATCACTCGCCCCAACACCACGGCATCCACTTGACAACCATCACTCAGAACCAACTGGCCTCGGTTCATGAGGTCTTCTGACTTGACATAACGCCCTCGCAGGAGACCAATGGCCCGAAACTGCATGGGTTCACTAGGTTTAGGTATCGGTTCTTGTCGCATGACTGCTAAGAAAAACTGAGTATTGGCTAGAAAAAGTCAGGAAACAGGAGCAGCAAAGCTAGCCCCAACTCCTTCGGCGGCGATCGCAAGGATTCCTTACAATTCTGGGTCGGTGAATCTGGAACGATGCACGTCCAACGCGATCCGTCCAACGCTTCAGGCCCCAGATCATTCACCTCACAGATTCGGACACCTCGCACAATCCAAATGTTGGGGCAGTGACCCACACAGGGCTTAGGGTTGGGATGGACGGCTGCGCCGTCCATCCCATCTCGCCCATCCCATCGAGTCGGGGTGCCCATTACATTGGGGGATAGCTGACTATGGCAACTGCCATAACCCATGGTGTTTGCCAGAGGATCTTTAGGATACCCTGCTTTTCGTCCCCTCCTCCCCGGAGAGGGGGCTAGAACGGTTTTTAATAAACGTTGGGTAAAAAGGGAGAGCGATCAGCCGATCGCCAAGGTACAAGACCAGGAACCGGCTCAACCCTAGGAAGCAAACCCTAGGAAGAGGTGTCCTAAAGGGCGCTTCAATTCATCATGACGTGCAGCTTTGCCACCCATCACAACCCTGCTTCTTTCGAGGTGTCCTAAAGGGTTTTTGTCTTTAAATAAATTAAGAATCCCGTTTTAGGGATCACTTCTTCATCCGCAGTAACGCCGAAAGTTCAGAAAGCGATCCCAAAACCAAAGACCCCCTCGAAACATTCCAAAACCTCGAATTCTCGTCCGGTACCTTCCGCAAAAATCCAAGTGACCGCAGGGTACCCCGATGAATGGAGGGTATCTCCATTCATCGGGGCAGGCGGCTTTGCCGCGCACCACAATTAATCGAGCTGCCCCCCTCCCTGATTGACTGACAAAAGTACGTCAAATCTAGGCGTAGAGGGCGGGTCAGGAAACCTGGCCCCTAGGATCCCAAAGGTATGGTCGGAGCGCGGTTTTCGCGCCCAATGCAGAACATTTTGTCAGTCAACCCGCTACATCCCGCTCCCCTTCTGAGCAAAGTCGTAGGATGGGGAGGGACGGCAGCGCCACCCAAACCCACTAATCGCGGTGCCCTGTATGTTAAGTTTTCGGGTGGGACTGTATCATTTGTTAACCCTATATTTTGTGAGCGAGGCAAGCCGCTGTGACGGGAACCAAAAAACGCTGGCTGATTAATGGCTTTTTGATTATTGCGCTCATTGCCTTTGTGGGTGTGTCCATTCTTCCGCTGATCACCAGCATTCTCCAACAGGAGGATGTGGCCCAGACAGCCGATCCCGTCCCACCCACCACCCCCGGTTTAACCGACAACGAGGAAACGGCCCTCCAGGAACAGGCTCGGGGCTATGAGTTGGTGCTTCAGCGAGAGCCAGAAAACGCAACGGCCCTGAAGGGGCTGCTGGAAACGCGGCTACGTTTGGGTGACATTCCCGGGGCGATTGCGCCGCTGGAAACCCTGGCGGAGCTGAATCCCGAGCAGACAGAATATCGGGTGCTGCTGGCCCAAGCAAAACAGCAGGTGGGGGATAAGGAAGGGGCTGCGGAAGCCTACCGCACCATTTTGACGGCTAATCCCGGGGATCTAAACGCCCTGCAGGGATTGGTGGCGCTGCTACTTCAGGAGGAACGACCGGAGGCGGCCCTCGGGTTGCTCCAGGATACGCTGAAACTCGCGGAACAAGCGACGGCGGAAGGAGTTGAGGGCATGGACGTGGCCTCGATTCGTCTGATTTTGGGCCAGGTCTATGCGGAGCAACAGCGCTACGATGAGGCGATCGCCATCTATGACGAAATCAGCCTTTTGAATGCCACGGACTTTCGCCCCCTGCTGGCCAAGGCCTTGGTCCTGCGGACCCAGGGCCAAGAGGATCTGGCCCAGCCGTTGTTTGAAGAGGCGGCGGCCCTAGCTCCGGCCCAGTACAAGGATCAGATTAAGCAGCTGGTGGAAGAGTCCACGGCAACCATTCCCGGTGTGGACCCCGGCGCGGCCGATGGAACAGCCCCGGATGCTGAGGGAGCCTCGGCGGGGGAGACTGGAACGGTCCCGGACGAGACGGGCGCCGGGGCTGAAGGCGCGCCCGCTACACCCGCTGAGGCGGTTCCCGACGGTGAAACGCCTGGGGCTAGCGCGGAGTAACGCCAAGCTCCAGCCCCTGTCCCGTGATGCAGGAATCCCGTGATGCAGGAATCCCCCCGCTGTGCGGGGGCTGGGCTGCGTCCGCACCGTTCGCCCCAGGGCCGCACAAGACGGGTCTCAGTGGACGGCAAGTAGATAACACTCCGTAGGGCACCTCGAAAAATTCAAATTTCGACCGCAGTGCCCACAGCAGAATCAGGGTTGAGGCAGGCGGCTTCGCCGCCTGCCTCAATTAATTGAGGTGCCCAGTAGACGGCACTCAGTCACGCCAAAGCAAAAAGGGCACAGCCATTGCGCTGTGCCCTTCCTGTGTGAGGTATTTTTATCGATCAGTCGATCGCTAGCCCGAACCACCCTGCATCGTTGCCCTGGGGATCCCGATCGACTGAATTTACCCCGGCCTTGGCATTGCCCTAGACTCCAGGGGGCGATCGATCGGGATGGCTGGGATCGCGTTAACTTACTCTTCGTCCTCATCCTCTTCAGTGTCCGACGGGTAAACAAAGCCTTGAGCTTGACCCGTAAGCACGGACTTCCCTTGGGATAGGGCTTTTTGGGCGGCAAACACAGCTTGACGCTTCCAGTGAGCGCGTCGCTTATCGCGGCGGCTTTTCGAGGTTTTCTTCTTGGGGACTGCCATGGTTCTTGGGGTTTCTTAGGTTAATGGGAATCTTGCCGGAGAGCATCACTCCGGGGTGGGTGTCCCTAGGTCTGGTCTCCCTCGGGTTATGGGTGGCTTTGGGCTTGGGATCTCCGCGAGCAGAAATGCGCCAGGAGCTGGGGTGCCCGGTGCCCGGTGCTGCTGCATGGATCGCACCGGTTTGGTTTTTGTCCAAACCGCGCTACCTAAACCGCGCCCCCTAAACCGCATCCAGAAGGCGAGAGCCACGACATGAGTGACACAAACTTATATCATATGACACACACCGACACATGCCAACATACGCCCCGTGCCTAACGACAGGCCGCAGTTAACAGCGCCGGTACGGTTGTCTGGTTTTGGGCCGTGAGTCGCACGTTACCCTGGGCATCCGCAACCCAGGTATTGGCCTCAACCAGGGACGAGGAAGACGGGCTGAGGGGCAAGGGGGCAGCGGTGGACCGTGCCGTTGGCGAGAGCAGCAGCGCATTCTGGAGATCCTGCCACCCTGCGATCGATCGTAGGGGAGCCAAAGGACTTTCGGGAATTCCCCCCGGTCCCACCACGGAAAAGCGATTCCCCTGGGCCGCAGGGCAGGCCGCAATGACCCGATTGCTGGGATCCGGCGGCGCTTGGGGCAATTCCGCCAAGCCCGAGTCCACCTGGGAGTCGGGGGTATCTAGGGTGACAATGCCTTGGAATGCCGGTCCTAAATCCGACGTGGCCGTAATATCGCTCTGGTCCGTCAACCCCTCACTAAAGCGAATCCCCAATAATCCCACAGCCGTAATCATCACCCGTCCCCCTGCACTATTCTGGGCATTCGCGGTAATATCGCTATTTTGGAGCCCAAGCAGCAGTCCATCCGTGTCGATCGTAATATTTCCACCCGGTTGACTGCCCTGGCCATTGGTACTGATTAAACTCCCCCCTAGCAGTTCAATATTGCCCACCGATCGGAGGCTGAGGTTTCCCAGCCCGCCCGTGGCAGTAATCTGGCTATTGCGCAGGCGAATGGTATTGGGAGCGGTGGCCGTAAGACTGATGTTCCCGGCCCCCCCCACGGCGGCATTGGAGGCAACCTGACTCCGATCGTAAAAATACAAACTGCCCCCCGTGATCGTAATATTTCCCCCGGTGGTGCCGGGAGTCACCTCTGTGCCGAGGACATTCGTGGTAATCGCACTGCGATCGAGCTGAATCAGCAGAGCAATCAGATTAACCTGTCCTCCAAAGCTATTATCAGCATTTGCCGTCATATTGCTATCCATCAGCCGAATTTCCCGGCCCACCGTGGCTGAAATACTTCCCCCCGACTGACTCCCTTGCCCATTGGTGCTGAGAAAACTAGCATTTCGCAGCAAGAGGGCAGGTGACTGAATTTGCAGGTTGCCGGAGCCCCCCGTTGCCGTAATCCGACTTTGATCTAACACTAATCCGTCTGCTGTCAAATTCAGAATGACATCACCAGCCGATCCCACGGGGGCATCGGAGGTAATGGCACTGTTGTTTTGTAATACCAGCGACCCCAAGTTGAGATTGATTTGGCCGCTATCAACCCCCCGCCCTAGAACATTCGCACTAATCGTACTAGCATCTGCTACAAGCCGACTCGCACGGAGTCCAATCCGTCCGCCCCCTTGAGTCCCCTGTCCATCCGCATTAAGGCGACTTTGGTTGAAGAGTGAGACCGTGCCCTGGCTCGATAGGCTGAGGTTACCGGCTCCTCCCGTTGCAGAAATCTGACTTTGGTTTAAAAACAGAGCTAGAGGGGTCTCTGGGCTCAGATCCTCCAAATAAATGTTCCCAGCCGCACCCACTGTCGTATTCGATGAAATTTCACTCGCACGATTGAGACGGAGGATCCGGGCTCGGATACCAATATCGCCACCACTCGTTACAGGCGTTGAATCCGTTGTAATCCCTGCAACATTCGTGGTGATAGCACTCGCTTGATCCAGATCAATGTCTGGAACAACCAGACGAATACTGCCACCATTACTATTCTGGGCGTTAGCGGTAACGGCACTATCCCTGAGACTCAGACTCCCCGTGGACTGAATCTGAATATTGCCCCCTCCACGGCTGGTCTGACCAGACCGATCGATCGGGTCGATCGCACCGGTTGTCCCCTGGCCATTGGTACTGACTAAGCTCTGGTTTGTCAGGGAAAGTAGAGGCGCATTGAGACTCACATTACCCAGGCCACCATTGGCACTAATTCGGCCTTGATTCAACTGAATGCCAGGCCACTGGGTCGCCGTAACCGAGACATTCCCCGCCAAGCCTCCCTCCGTATCCGAGGCAATTACACTCCGATCGAGGCTTAGAGAGCCTACTTGTACCGTAATATTACCGCTTCCCAAGGTTTGACCCAGGGCATTGGTGGTAATACTACTGTTATCGCGGAGTGACAGCTGATGACTGGCGATTTGAATGTTACCGGCCCCCGCCCGTGTGTCTCCTCGAATTTGACTGCCCCCTTGAAGCTGAATCCGTGCCATCTCCAGGATGAGGTTGCCCGCATTACCCGAACCTTCCCCACTCACCGTCAGTTCCGCCCGATCCCGCAGGGCGATCGTTCCGCCCTTCACCGTCAGCGTCCCCGCTGCACCAGCCCCCGTAGATCCCGCCAGCAATCCGCTGGGGAACCATAGACCAGTACTATCCTTAAAAACCGGAATTTCTCCTAGATTATTCCCTTCAATTACTGCCGATCGGCCCTCCAGAGTCAAAGTATCCCCCACCGTTAAGGTTAGATCTCCCCCTGTGGCAGCGGCAGTTGTGCCCGTGCTAATTTGTCCTCCCTGGCGTGCGGTGAGATAGGGCGTGGTAATCGTAATGTTATTGCCCTTAATCTGGCCCTCAGCCGTTGTCGTAATCAGAGAAGGAGCACCATTGCTACTGGTACCGATCACATCAATAAAATCGCGGGCTGTGATCACCAGGCTACCTTGACCTAAACTGGCATCACGACTGCGGGAACTCATGGAAATCCGGCCCCCATCCTGGAGGGTCAGACTCCCCGTTTCAATCACCACCTGACCGGATCCACGGCTATTACTGCCTTGAAAGGTCGTGATGACGCTGTTCACAATCCCATTGCCGACAATACGCTCCCCCTGAATGAAAATCGAGTCCTTGGCCTTGATCCGCACCTCACCAGCGGATCCGCTTCCCAGGGATTGGGCAAGAATTTGAGCCCCATTCACCACCTGTAGCGTATCAATATCCAAATCAATTCGCCCCCCTCGACCCGTGGACTGGCCAAAACTTTGCACCGACCAATCCGCCCGATCCACCTCCACCCTTCCCCCCTGCACCTGAAACACTCCCGCATTACCGCTACCAAAGGTATCAACCCCGATAATTGCCCCGTTTGCTGTGCGGAATAAGGGACTGACCACTTCTAAGCGCCCCCCCTGGCCGGATACTCCCGGATCCACCGCCGCAAATAAGCCACTAGTGAACCCGTTCCGGGTCCCTTCCACCGTCACCGCCTCAGTCCCCCGCACACGCAAAACTCCCCCCGCTTCCGAGCCCAGGGTATCGGCCAAGAGAACCGAGCCACTTTGCAGATCAATCCGACTTCCCTGAAGGGCCAAATTACCGCCCCCCGGTCCACTCACCTCGATGGCACTGCTGCTACTGAAGCGAATGGGGCTAAACTGGCTCTCTGCTTCGTTATAGGCTAGGGACCAGGGTGAGTCAGCCGTTGGTGTTTGGATCTGCACCGTACCCGCAGCCAAACTCGCCACTTCGATCGTGCCTTGGGTCGCCGCCACGTTCGCGCCGTCGAAGGAAATCCCATTCCCCACCAGCTGAATCACCTGTCCAGGTGACACTTCCAGCCCCGTCGATCGACGACTGCGATTAATCGAGAAGTCCCCATTGTAGAACAGACCATGGGTACTACCCTCCACCGTCATAGACCCCGAATTCTCCCCCATCCACAGCGCCGTGGGCGGATTAACCACCAAAAGTGGCGCTGAATTAGGTGTACCTGCTGAAAAATAGGACCCGTCTTCAAAAATTAGTCGATCGCCCGTACTGGCAAAAAAGGACCCGCCAATATCAAGGCGAGTCCGGCTGTCCATATTAATGCCATTGGGATTGAGGAAAAACAGGTTCGCCGGGTGGCTGGTTTTCAGGGTTCCAGGCAGGCCAGAGGCAGCGGTTCCGGTCACACGGAAAAATATGGTCCACTGCAGGCGCATTATCAAAGAGTGCCGTGTCATCTAGCCCAAGGGTAAAGACTAAAAAGCTATGGAAGAGAAAATTACCGTTCGCATTGGGGGTCCCGCCGGTAATCGTCCATAAATTAGGACTACCACCCGATTCCTGCACGATCGTCGGGGTATTGAGGGTACCATCACTGACCACGGTTTGGGCCACACCGATCGTCGTCAGCGGCGGAGCCAGGAACCCCAAAACCCCCAGACACGCACCTCGCCAGACCCGCCCGATCGCCACGGGTCCGTTTTTGTAAGCACGTCCTGGATCAGCCTGTCCAGGGCGAGCAGGAACAGCCCCACGACGCGGAGAAGCAATGTGCCAGTCCGGTTGTCTGTCAGGGGAGAAGTGCCGGAACCGCCAAGGGTGTGGAACGGGATCATCAGCGACTATCCCCAATCGGCGGCGGGGCGAAGGATGAGATGTCTGATGGTGTTTCATAGGGAGATTGGACCCGAATCAAGGATCGATATCGAGCTGTCCCGCAGGGCACCTCGATTAATTGTATCGGGCGGCAAAGCCGCCCGACATAACCCTGACACTGCCGCAGACACTCCGGTCAAAGTTTGAATTAATCGAGGTGTCCCGCAGTTGGGCACCTCGATTAATTGTGGCCGGCCGCGAAGCCGCCGGCCACAACCCTGATCCTGCCGTGGGCACTGGAGTCGAAATTTGAATTAATCGAAGTGTCCCGCAGTTAAAATTCAGCATTGAGGGGAGTGCGGGGAAAAGGAATGACATCGCGGATGTTGGTCATTCCCGTCATAAACTGCACCAGTCGCTCAAAGCCCAGACCAAAGCCAGCATGGGGAACGGACCCATAGCGCCGCAGGTCTAAGTACCACCAGTAATCCTCCAATGGTAGTCCCTGGGCCTGAATTCGCCGCTCAAGAACCGCCAGCCGATCCTCCCGCTGGGAACCACCGATAATCTCCCCAATACCAGGGGCTAGCACATCCATTGCCGCAACGGTTCTTTCATCCTCGTTGAGGCGCATGTAAAAAGCCTTGATTTGGGTGGGATAGTCGGTGACAATCAGAGGCCGCCGGAATTGCTCTTCGGCCAGGTAGCGTTCATGTTCTGACTGGAGATCAATACCCCATTCAACTGGATATTCAAAGGTTTTACCGCTCTTTTCCAGCAGTTCGATCGCTTCTGTGTAGGTAATACGGCCAAATTCACTATTGATTATGTTCTGGGCCCGATCGATCGCCTGCTTATCAATTCGCTCATTAAAAAACTCCATATCTTCTGGGCACTGTTCCAGCACCTTGGCGAACACAAACTTCAGAAAGTCCTCCGCCAGATTCATGTTGCCCTCCAGGTCACAAAAGGCCATTTCTGGCTCCACCATCCAGAACTCTGCCAGATGTCGCGAGGTGTTGGAATTTTCTGCCCGGAAAGTCGGCCCGAAGGTGTAGATATTACTCAGGGCCGTCGCCATGATCTCCCCTTCCAGTTGGCCACTCACCGTAAGGTAGGCGGGCTTACCAAAAAAGTCTTGGCTGAAATCAGCAGCTTTTGACTCAGTTTGGGGGATTTTAACAGGATCCTGCAGATTTAAAGTCGTAACCGCAAACATTTCCCCCGCCCCCTCACAGTCGCTCGCTGTGATAATGGGTGTGTGAATCCAGAGAAAGTCCCGGCTTTGGAAAAACTCATGGATTGCCGCAGCGCAGGCATTACGAACTCGCAGAACCGCGCCGATCGTGTTAGTCCGGGGGCGCAGATGGGCGATCGTCCGCAAAAATTCAAAGGAATGGCGTTTTTTCTGTAGGGGATAGTTGCTATCGCAATCCCCCACCAGCGTTCCGGCAGAGACCTGTAACTCAATGCGCTGTCCCTTGCCGGGGGAGGGAACCAACTGGCCCTCAAAACGCACCGCCGCCCCCGTGCTAATAGTTTTGACTAAATCCGCATAGTTCGCCAAATCCTGGGGAAGAACCGCCTGAATTCCCTTCAGGGACGATCCATCATTCACTTCCACAAAGGTGAATTCTTTTTGCTCCCGTTTCGTACGAACCCAGCCCTGAATTGCCACCCTGTCATCGGGCTGACCGTGGCGCAGGAGGTGCAAAATTCGCTGGGTCAGAATTTCCTGGGACGGAGACGGGGATGGAGAGGAGTGACTCATGGTGCAGGCTATAACTCAATGCAGGATTGATAAAGGCAGGATTGATAAAGGCAGGACCGATAAAAGCAAGCTCGATCAAGGCAAGCTCAATCAAGGCAGGACCAAGAAACACAGGGTCAGGGAAGCACAGAGCGGATTAACTGCCAATTCACGAACGACACGACTGGCAAAACTACCGTGAAACTAGCGACGAACCTAGGACACCCCCCGGCCTCGGGAGTGACTCAAGAAACCGAACCCCACAGTCTTGAGGCTTCTGTAGGGATGTGGTTTTCACGCTTCATCTAGGGCACCCCGATTCATCCAAATATTGAGGCGGGTGAGCTGAGACGGGGATTTAGGCTGCCGTTTCGGTTTTCTGGGAAACCGGTTGGCCAATTTTCGGTTCAGTACCCGCAATCAGACGCTGAATGTTGCTCTGGTGGCGATAGAAAATATAGGCCGCTGCCATAAAGGCAAAAAACTTATAGGCGATCGGCTGCCCCATGGCCCACATCAGCACATTAACCCCGATGGCGCCCGCCATGGACCCGATCGACACAATCCGGAACAGAGCGAGGGTGGCCCCAAACACGCCAAAAGTCCCCAGCGCCACCAGCCAATTCATGCCGAAAACAACCCCGAGGGCCGTTGCCACCGACTTCCCACCGCGAAACCCCAGCCACACCGGTTTACTATGACCCACCAGGGCCATCAGACCTGACAAACAACCGATCCAAGGTGCATCCACTGCGGGAATTGGTGTGGTCAATTGGCTGTAGAGCCACGCCCCCAGGATGACGGAACCGGTGCCCTTAAAAATATCGAGGAGAAAGACCACCAAGGCTGGCCCCTTGCCGAGGGTGCGCAACACATTGGTCGCCCCTGTGGACCCGGAACCTTCTTCCCGCAGATCAATACCCTTGAGCCAACGACCCGCCAGGTACCCCGGGGGAATCGACCCGAGCAGGTAGGCCAGGGCAAAAATACCGACCACAGCGGATAGGGTAAGGGCCATGGTGAGAAGTCCTCCTCAATGCGTTCCGAATGATTGCTAAGACAGGGGTACCTCGATGAATTGTGGTGGACAACTTAGCCGCCCACCACAACCCTGATGATGCCGTAGACACCGCAGCAGAAATTTGAATCAATCTCGCCCCACTGAACAGCGGTCAGACTAGAAATAATCCTGGGACTGACTGCGACGATCGGCGGGATCCACTGCAAAGGCGAGCCAAATCGGGAATTGCAGCACAGACAGGTCAATCACCGACTCCGACTCATCAATAATAATCAGGGGAAGGTTGCCACTGCGGAGAATACGATCGGCCCGCTGGGCCAACGGGAGCGGATCCTCAAACAGGGCAATACCCCGGTTAGGACCAAAGTCCGATCGCGCAATTCCGAGACAATCCTGTAAACCCCGCCGCCAATCCCCCAAACGCTCGGGATTGTTAGCCAAAATCAAGGCAGACAACTGCTCCCCATAGAAATAATTGAGGATCGAAATCACCGCCGAGGCCACCAAAATATTTTGGGTCCGCCCCCCCAGGGAGCGAATTGCACCTCGGCCCCCTTGCCGAAAGAACCAGTTGGCAACGCGATCGGCATGGATCGGCTCAAAGGTGCGGCGCAGTTGCCAGGGAGAACCATAATAGTCGGGACTCGTGCGGTACTGATCCAGCAATTGACGAATTTCCTGGGCCTCTTCCGCAAAACTTTGTTCCGCAAAGCGGGGCGTGCGGGCCTGTCCATCCCCCGTCCCTTTTTTGTCCTTGCCAGCACCGTCTGCCTGGGCTGGACCGCTAGCCACGGGTACTTCCGGCGCCTCCGGCACCAATTTCAAATCATCCGCCGCCACCACCAGATCCTGCAGGCTGCCCACCAGGAAATTCTTGAAGCTTTGCACCCGCACCGCCAGTTCCTGGGATGCTCCGGCGAAGTTCTGCTTCATTTCTTCCTGAATTTTCTCCTGGCGCTGCTCCAGTTGCTCGATCGACAGTTTCAAAGCTTGGCGACGCTCCAGCAGTTCCCGACTCGCTTCCCGGATCATCGTGCTGAGGGCCTGTTTCGCCTCCACCAATTCCTCTTGAATCAGCCGTAATTCCTCCTCTAAGCGCTCTACGTCACCCTGAAGCTGGCTTCTACGGCTCTGGAGGCGATCGAGTTCTGGATCAGGCGCGGCGGCATTCGATGCCGCCGCATGGGTTGCCGGCGTTGTAGTCTCGGAACCGGGCTGCGTCTCGGGGACAACCTCGGACCGATTTCCCTGTTCTGTGGCCCCAGGAGAGACCGCGGCAGAACTTGACGCTGCACGGGGCTGGGGTGCGTCCGTTTCACCAGTTTCGCCGGATTCCGAGGAAAGGGGATCGGGGTGTCCAGAAACCGCGATCGATGGCGGTGGCGTGGGTTGTGCAGAGTCGTTTACGGGATCTTCCACGGGATCGGCCCAAGGGTCATCATCAAGGGGATCGGGGCGGGGAGGGGCGGCTGCATCGCTAGCCGAGGTCAAACTTGGCTCAGGGCCTAAACTTTCGCCAGAACCGGCACTAGCCGACGCCATCGACTCACTCGATCGAGGAGACCCATGGCCCTGCATCATACTGAACGCTGCGGCTTCCAGGGGAAACCCCTCCGTTGCGGGGTTGTAATTGAATTCTCCTAGGGGCGCAGCCCGATCGATCGGCTCCGCCGATCCCGATCCCGGGGGCGCATCAGCCCAGGGATCGTCTCCATGCGGTTGTGCCCCATCCCTAGGTTGGGTCCCACCTCCAAATTGTCCAGCCCCCTGCCCTGGGAAACCATCCGTGTCCCCGTCATGCTCTAAATCATCCAGATCAATCCGGCCCGCTTCAGCACTGGAGCGGGACGCTCCCATGGCTCTCCCATCCGATTGCACCCCCGGGTTGCCCAGGTCAGGCACAAACGGATTCGCTTCGGGAGCCTCAAACTGGGACAAGCGTGGATCCACGGAAGAGGATGGAGGCCGGGAATTACCCAGGTTCAGCAAAGGCCGTTCCTCAGGCGATTGACTCGAATCCGGGGTACGATCGGCAGTTGGATCGGAGGACGGAAAGTTCTCAGAAGTCATGGGCAAGTTTTCACGTTCCGTTGGCACGTTCCATAAAAGCAGAGGGTACCGAGGGGTCACCCGACACCGAACCGCAAGCCAGATCCACCGGACCCAGTTGCAGTTCTTAATCCTAACCTAAGTTCGGGCACCTCGATTCATTATGACGAGCCACGGGGCCAGCCGCCATAACCCTGATTCCCCGGTAACCCGTCCCACAAAACGGGAGATTTCACCCCCTATCCAGGTACCTGAGGCCATGGGTAATCTCACGCATCACAGCGACCCGATCGCTGCAAATTGATCCGCGCCTGGGCTTCGCGCCGCTGCCGGAAATAGGCCGTGCCATAAATCCAGGGGCGTTGCCGAAAGTGCTGCAAAACCGCCTGACGACCCGCTTGGAATCGATCGTCCGGTATCGTCACATATTCCTGGCGAATCTGCTGTTCATAGCGCCGGAACGCAACCGGATCACTCCCCAATATCGCGAGGTCTAAATCCAACAGCCAGGGAAGGAGGGGATCAGGTGACTGCTGGGAGCCAGCGCTTTGGGAATGAGAATTTTGGGGATGAGAATTTTGGGGATTACAACTTCGGGAGCTAGCGCTTTGGGAATGAGCACCTTGGGCATCCTGATGAGCCGTGGCCCGAATCAAGATTTGAATCCGATCGATCGTCTCCGTCTCCACACCACAACGTCGCAACCATTGCCCTGCCCACTGGGCACTCTCAGCCTCATTCACCCCGGCCCCCGCGCCAATTTGGTAAACCCCATCGTGGCACCACAGCGACATCTCTAAGCAAAATCGATCGGCCTCACACCAGGCAGCCACCATCGGTTCCTCTAATTGCGCCCGATCCCACAGGGTAAAACAATCCGCGAGGTGGGCCAAGGTGTGATAAGCCCGGTGGGATTCTTGATAGCGCGATCGCAGGGCATCCCAAAACTGCCGTCGATCGCTGACCGTAGACTCTAGCCCTTGGGACTCTAGCCCTTGGGACTCTGGCCCTTGGGACTCTGGCCCTTGAGAATAAGATCCCTTCGGTGACCATCGCCGCCAGGTTTGATGCCATCGTTGTTGTAACAGCCCCTGCGCATGCTCCGCACCTAGGGCGGGGATCGATGCCCCTAGAAAAACAGGCGATGGGTGCCCCTCACCGTGGGACGGGCCAGAGGCCGATCCCACAACTGCTTTATTGTGGGAGAGCCGTCCCGGCTGTCCCTCTGCCCAAGCCGGCTGTCCCTCTGCCCAAGTGAGAGGCACTCCAGGCAATAGGGAATGAGTGCGGTTCATGTTTCACCCCTAATTGACGATCACGCTATGCTGAATGCAGTTTTACCGTAGGGCACCTCGATTAATTGGGTTGGGCGGCGAAGCCGCCGGCCACAACCCTAATTCTGCCGTAGGCACTGCGGTCGAAATTTGAATTAATCGAGATGTCCTGTAGGGCACCTCGATTTAATGATGTCGGACGGCTTCGCCGTCCGACACAACCCCTATTCTCACATGGGTTACTGGACGAAAATGTGGATTAATCGAGGTGTCCCGTAGCAGTTTGTAATCTGTACCAGGGAATCCAGTAAAGATGGTATCTCAGCAGCCTCACCACAGCAGCCTCACGCAACCGTCAAGAATCCTGGCCAAGTCGAGTAAACTCTTCACCCTTGGCCTGGTTCCACTATTAGGATGGACCACTGGCCTCCCATCCCGATCGGTCTTAGCAGCGGAGGAACATCGATCGGCAACCTCCACAGCAACCCATCTGGCCTCGCCAGCCGCTGGGCCAGCCGCACCACCCACAGGCTATCCAGACGCACCTTCAAACCCCCGCCTTGCCACAGCGGACCAGCCTCCAACCCCAACAACCCACAGCCTTCGCTTTACACACCCGCCCACGGTCATGCCCAACCCCAACCCCAAGGTTCCCTTGGCGGCGGTTTTGCAGTTTGAGGCCAGTGAGCCGGTTGAAACGATCGTGACCGTGAGCGACGGTCCCCACACCTGGACGCTGAACTTTGGGACCGACCACGATCCCAAGGCCGGATTGCCCATTATTGGGATGCGGCCCGCTCGTCACCACACCATCACCGTAACGATCGCCAATGACACAGGGACCGTTCTGCAAGCTACCGAGCCCTTAGGATTCACCACCCCCGCCCTGCCGGAGGATCCCGATGTCTTCCCCCCCCTCGCCGTGTCCGTCAGCGAGCCGGAAGCCCTAGAGCCGGGGGTGACACTGCTGAGTGTGCGTCGTCGCCGTCCCACCCAGGGCCAGCGGGAGGTGGTGAGGTTTAATCAGAGCTATGGTCTCCTGCTAGCGGTGGATGACGCAGGAGAACCCGTCTGGTTTTATCAAGAAGATTCCCGCATTAGCGATTTCGAGCTCTTACAAAATGGCAACATCGCCTACCTCACCCAGGACTACCGACTGGTTGAAATCGACTGGCTGGGCAATACAGTCAACACCTTTTGGGCTCAGAATCGACCCAAGGGACCGGCGGAAGGGATCCCGATCGACACCACCACGCTGCACCATGATGTGGATCAGATGTCCAACGGCAACTTTATTGGCCTGGGCACTGATCGCCGAATCATTGAGAATTACTACACCAGCGAGACTGATGCCACCGCCCCCCGCGCAACACAGCCCGTGATGGGGGATGTGGTTCTAGAGTTCGATCGCCAGGGCCAAGTGCTGTGGTCCTGGAACACCTTTGATTTTCTCGATCCATTTCGGATTGGCTACGAAACCTTTAGTGGCTACTGGGATCGGCGGGGCTTTCCCGGCACCTTGGACTGGACCCACAGCAATAACGTGGTCTACGACCCCAAAGATGACTCGATTTTGCTCTCTTCCCGCTATTTATCATCGATTTTGAAGATCGATCGGGCAACGGGCAACCTAGAGTGGATCCTGGGCGACCCTGCCGGTTGGGAAGGAGCATTAGCCGACAAAACCTTTACCCTCACAGGGGCTGCCGAGGGCGAGACGCGCTGGTTCTACCACCAACATTCTCCAGAACCTAGTCACAACGGCACCGTCCTTATCTTCGATAATGGCAACTTTGGGACATTTCCGTTTGATCCCCCCCTACCCCTCGTGGAGACCCGCAGCCGTGCGGTGGAATATGAAATCAATGAGGTCGATCGCACCGTAACCCAAATCTGGAGTTCAGAGATTCCAGGAGAAGCCCCCGTGTTGAGTTTCGCCATGGGAGATGTGGATGCCCTACCCCAAACGGATAACATTTTGCTCTCGGAGGGATTACTGCTAGCTCGTGACCAAGTGGCAGAGTTGAGCTGGGAGGAGATTGCCCCCCAAGCCAATGTCTGGACACGGGTGCGGGAGATGACTCGGACCACGCCACCAGAGGTCTTGTGGGAGGTGGTGATGGACAATGGTATCGGTCCCGATGTGGTGGGCTGGATTCTCTACTCCTCGGAGCGCATTGCCTTACCGTATCAGGGGGATGATCGATCGGTGCAGTCGGAGTTTTAGAGGTATCATCCTTGAGCCCCCAAATACCTTCAGAATCAGCGACCCAGCCCCTAGCCCCTAGGGTGTATCCCACTTTCGTAATCTGATACCACTAGGTGTCTAGCGTGACGCGATGACACACCCTAGAGGAGAACCGCAGAATCTGTAATCGGCTGGGGATCGAATGCTAGGCTAGGATTGCTGAACTTTAACCACACCGCTTAACATCCCTGTCTGGGCTACCTTTCCCCATGACCCGTTCCCCCGATCGCCGTTCCCCCCGTATCTTCACCAGCACAGAAACCCGAGGCCTTGAACCCGACGACATCAACCGGCTCTTCAAGCGAGCCGGCTTACCCCCCCGCGATCCTGAAAAATGGCAAACCTCGCTCAAATACTCCCTCTTCTGTATCACAGCCCGAGAAATCACAACTCGCGAATTAGTGGGCTTTATGCGAGCGAGTGGCGACGGCGTTTTTAACGTCACGCTTTGGGACTTTGTGGTGGACCCACGCCTCAAGAACCAAGAGGAAACCCAGGAAATGATCCTCGATCGCCTCCAGCGGGAAGTCCAGCGCTCCTTTTCCCGCTGTTCCGTCTCCCTCCTCGCCAAACCGCGACAACTGCCCCTCCTCCGCCGCGCCAACTTCGCCGAAGAACGCCAGGGCATCCGTGCCATGGCCCTGCGCCAGAACTCGATCGGCTACCGGCTGCGGCAACTGCGCACCTTGGACTTTGACACCTAGCCCCCCACAAGCCAGCCCAACTTCTCCAACTCACCCACCTTCACATCGGGCCTATCCCGCCCGAACTAGACGGATGCACAACGCCGTTTGCAGCAAAACCGCATCAAACGCTGCAACCAGGGAGTTGCTCCGCCTGCACGGGGAACCCTTGGTATCTAACGCCTCGGCAAGAGGCTGTAACCCCTGCTGGGACGGAATACCTTGCAGTACCCACAGCAGAATTAGGGTTGGGTTGCACCACAATGACGCGCCACAATTAATCGAGGTGCCCCTTCGAGGGAGCATCCCACTTTTGTTAAAACCCCCTAGAAACCCCCTACAGCAATGGCCCTCACCCTAAATCCCTCTCCCGTTCTGGGAGAGGGATTTAGGGTGAGGGCCATTGCTCCCGGCTTGGGAGAAGCGGTGTCCTGAGCGCAGTCGAACGGGCGATGTCCTGAGCGCAGTCGTTGGCTTCGCCTGCCCGGAGGGCATAGGGGGCTGGGGGATGAGGGTAGATCTGCGAAAGTGGGATACACCCCCCCCCACACCCTGAGTTCTGCCCCGTAGTTTTGACCTGTAGTTCTGGCCTGTAGTTCTGACCTGGGCCACGCCCCAAAATGTGGATTTTTCGAGGGGCCCTGTTAAATGTTACAGAATGCAACG
>JAYKIB010000116.1:0-32914 GCA_035285005.1 Prochlorothrix sp. | reverse complement strand
ACTTTCGCAGATTTACCCTCATCCCCCAACCCCTTCTCCCAAGCCGGGAGAAGGGGAGTGAGACTTCTTAAAGTCCCTCTCCCAGAACGGGAGAGGGATTTAGGGTGAGGGCCATTGCTGTAGGGGGTTTCTAGGGGGTTTTAACAAAAGTGAGATGCTCCCGAATCAGGGTTGGGTTGCGCGGCTTCGCCGCGCGCCACGATTAATCGAGGTTCCCAAGGGGAGAAGAGGCTGGGGGGCAAGGGGGAATTGGGTTGAGCGGGTTGGGCGGGTTGGGCGACTTTGCCGCCTAACCCAGCACCGCTGATTGCCTGGGCCCCAGGACAGAAAATTGAATTAATCGGGGTGCCCTGACGGGGACTGGCAAAGTGCTGTAAGATAGCTAGGTTGTTTTAGCGATGTTGACCTTTGAGTCAGGCACTTGATCTTCCCAAGGTAGATGAGCTAGTTCAAGAGCTAGCTGCGATTCAGCAAACCAGTGCAAAACGCATTGCCCTTCTGGGATCGCGCCATGTCCCCATTACCCACCAGCACCTCATTGAGATGATGAGCTATGCGCTGGTACTGGGGGGAAACCGGCTGATGACGTCCGGTGCCCAGGGAACTAACTCTGCGGCAATTCGAGGAGCCATGCGGGCCGATCCCAACCTTCTGACGGTAATTTTGCCCCAGAGCCTCGATCGCCAGCCTCGAGAATCCCGAGATCAGTTGGCCCAGGTGATTCATCTCGTGGAAAATCCCGCCAACGATAGTATGTCCCTGGGGGAAGCAAGCGCCCTCTGCAACCAAGAAATCGTATCCCGCTGTCAGCAACTCATTTGTTTTGCCTTCCACGACAGCTCGACCCTGCTGGAAACCTGCCGCTACGCAGAAGAACAGCGCCGCCTCGTTACGCTATTTTATTTTGACTAGTTCCCCAGGGCACCGCTAGACATCGGACTGGACGGCTCCGCCGCTCCATGGCCCCCGTTCTCGCGGCAGGGAGTCTCACCCATTGGAGTGGGCCAGACCTAGGACCCCAAGCCCAAGGCCCCAAGCTCAATTCCCACGGTGTTGTCATCGGACGAAACCTTTGCTCCGGGCGGATCCTTAGTTGACGAAGTATGGCCGGTGAAGCATCACTCGATGAGATGGCTGCGGTATTAGCCAACATCTTGAGGCTGCTGCCAGCGTTACCCGCGATCCTCCCCACCCGAAGCCCCCTTCGATCGATCGAAATTGTTGGCCGATAGCCCACTCAAGAATCCAGGTTGGGGAGTAGGCTGAGCGGCGTTGAAGCCCAACCCAAGTCATCAAAGTGCTCTGGTCTCGAAGTGTACCGGTCTAGTCACTGTGACATTGACCAGTGGTTGCGATCGAGATCGACCGCGATCGGCATCCTTCGGGCAACTCAGCCCACTTCTAGCTCCCCCGCAGTATCCCCTGAACGTACATATAAGACGAGACAAAAGCCATGGCTTCATCCTCTTCCTTTGATGTGGTCAGCGAGTTTGACTACCAAGAGATGGTCAATACCGTGGATCAGGTGCGCCGAGAAATTAAAGGCCGCTACGACCTGAAAGATACAAACACGGTGGTGGATCTCAACCCCACCCAGATTGTGGTCAATACGGATAGCGAGTTTACCCTCAGTGCCGTCACCATGATTCTGCAAACGAAGGCCGCAAAACGGAATCTGTCCTTGAAAATCTTTGAGTACGGGCCGATCGAGAGCGCCAGCGGCAACCGGGTCCGCCAAGCCATTACCCTGCGCCAGGGCATCGAAGCCGAGCTTGCCAAAAAAATGTCGAAACAAATTCGGGATCAGTTTAAAAAAATCCAGGTTTCAATCCAAGGCGAGGCCCTGCGGGTATCCAGTAAATCTAAGGATGATTTACAAGAGGTGATTCAGTTCCTCAAGCAAGAAGAGTGGCCCGTGGCCTTGCAGTTTACCAACTATCGCTAGACCAGCACCAAACCTCCACCGGCCCAGCCTCTGAATCATCCCCACAGGAAACTTCACTGACGAATCGGATAGCCCCCAGCCACCGCCATCCCAGGCCACGCCTACGCAGAGCAACGGACCTGGGCTCAATTCCCCAATGATTGTTAAGAATTGCAAAGCTTGCCCCATGCCCATGGGAATTTATTACGGTACCCAGACTTTTATCGAGTTACCTCGATTCATTGCGGCGTACTGCTTCGCCGCACGCCGCAACCCCGATTCTTAGGTGGGTCACAAGACGAAACCCTAGATTAATCGAGGCATCCATCTCTTTAGATCTCAAGGTGCCGAAATTTGGGGCTTGAATGGCCCCATCAGCATCCTTGCTGTCTCGATCGTCTTGCGGGCACCTCGATTAATCCAACTTTGTGGGAGACAGCCCACGCAAGAATCAGGTTTTGGGTTGGGCGGCGAAGCCGCCCAACCCCATTAATCAAGGTGCCCTAGTGCCATTTCTGTTGCCATTGTAATTGTTGGACTTTTTTGGAATTTTTTTGTAGAGCACACCTAATACAGACTCTCACCGCAGTACCCACGGCAGAATCAGGGTTGGGTTGGGCGGCGAAGCCGCGCAACCCCATTAATCGAGGTGCCCTAGAGCACCTCGGAAAATCAAAGTTTTTGCCCCGGGACCCACGTGAGAATTGGGGCTGGGGTGTGCGGCGAAGCCGCACACCATAATGAATCGAGAGACCCTGTGGGGAGCTCCTAGGTGCTTTCATCCATTTAGCCCTGGAATGCTCTCAGTACCAGGGACATAGCCCCTAGCTCATACCACTGGGGCGGGCGTGTCACTCTGATATCGCACGGTTTCCGCCGTTCATTCGTGACATGCCCTAGGAAATCGGCAGTGGTCTGCTTATTAAGAATTGTAAAATAAAGCTTGTCGCGTTCGGAAATTCCCATGACGGCGGTTCAATCCCAACCTCCCACGGCCCCAGCCCCGGAACCCACTCCCTCGGCTTCCCCTCCAGCCTCCACCCATACTCTTCCTGCGGGGGGGCCCGACCCCCAACACTTTGACTGGACTGCTGCCTGGTATCCGGTGGCCTTCCTGCGGGATCTGGATCCCAAACGCCTTGCTCGCTTCACGATCCTAGAACAGGACTTGGTGATTTGGTGGGACCGTCAAGGACAGCAGTGGCGGGCCATGGCCGATCGCTGCCCCCACCGCCTTGCCCCCCTGTCGGAGGGTCGGATTGCCGAGGATGGACTGCTGGAGTGTCCCTACCATGGTTGGGCGTTTACCGGTGCGGGAGCCTGCGATCGCATTCCCCAAATGCCCGAGGGTCGATCGAGTCAAACCTCCCCACGGGCCTGTGTGCGTTCCTATCCCACCACGGAGCACCAAGGACTGCTCTTTGTTTATCCCGGCCCCAGCGAATGGGCAGCGCAAACTCCGGTTCCCACGGTGGACGCCATTGAAGAGGAACCCGATCAGTGGGTGATTGGCGATATTTTCCGAGACTTGCCCTACGATGCCCTGACCCTGCTGGAAAATGTCCTCGACTCCAGCCATGTGCCCTTCACCCACCACAAATCCGTTGGAAATCGCAGTAGTGCCTCTCCGGTTGAATTGGAGGTGTTGGCCTCCGATCGTCAAGGCTTCCAAGGCTTTTGGGCCGACGGTCCCCGCAAGGGCACCCTGGGCAGTCAGCACACCCGCTTTATTGCGCCAGCCCTGATGTGGCACGATCTCACCTCTAAACAGTTTGGTCGCACCTTAACGGTGGTGTATGTCACACCGATTCGTAAGGGCCAGTGTCGGGTCTTTGCCCGCTTCCCCTTCAAATTCGCTTCGGCCCGTTTCCGGACCCTGTTTAAGTTGGTGCCTCGCTGGTACTCCCACCTGGGTCAAAATGCGGTCCTTGAGGATGATCAGATTTTTCTGCACTGGCAGGAGCGCTACTTTGAGCAGGCGGGGGGCAGTGCTGAAGCGGCCCGCGCTTTTTATCTGCCAACCCGAGCCGATCGTTTTGTCCTGGAGCTGCACCGCTGGATCCAAACCTACCAAGCCCAGCTCTTTCCCCACCAACCCTTACCCCTGCCCCGCACGAATCTTGATCTCCTCGATCGCTACCACTCCCACACGGAAAACTGTCCCACCTGTCTCAAGGCTCTGGACCGGATCCAAACGGGACGGATGGGGGCGGTGATCGTGGCGATCGGTCTGTGGTCGATCGTGCCGCTGTTGGTGGTTTTCGGGGGAGTCTCGATGGCGATCGGGGCGGTTCTTCTCAGTTTGGGGACACTGACGACGGGGAGTCTCTGGTTGGGTCTCGGCCGGTTGGAACGCAAGTTTTACCAAGGCCGCCGAACGCCTCCCCGTAATCTCGATGCAGGGATATCACGGTCCTAACGGTGCCTGGATCGATCGGGCCTGCATCCGTTGGGTTGCGATGCTGGCCGAGGGTTACCGCAACGGACCCGTTGGTGGGGCCTCGTGAGGCCAAGCTTTCCTTGCACAGCGGGGGATTCTTCTCCTCGGTGGGACTGGCTTCACTGGGCGCTTGCCCTAAGGCTTGACTCTGACAAACTTTGTGATGTAATAGGGGCATTCCTGCATCGGGTACCCCGCTTCATTCAACGTTGTGGGAGATGACCCACGCAAGAATTCAGGGTTTAGGTTGGGCGGCTGCACCGTCCAATCTATTAATTGAAGCTCCCTATCCTGACTCTGGTTTTTTGCGTGTGGAAGATGCAGGCGATTTTCCCAAGCATGTCCTAAATGAGTGCGCTTGGGTCACGTTGTAATCCCTTACCCCGTCATTGGCGCAACAGTCAGGGGTGCCGAATTCTGAGCAGTTCTGTTCCTGGTTGATTGCACGGAAAGACGTTATTCTATGTCAGCAGTTTTTGAGAAGTCAGCTATGCAGAGAGCCCTAGCAGTTCTAGTGGGAGGGATGGTGATGACGGCCCTCGGTGGCTGTAGCTCCCTGCCGTTCTTGTCTGGGGGGAATGATCCAGCCCCTGCGGGTGAAGAAGCCGGGGCTGAGCAGCCCGTAGCGGCTCCTGAAACTGCGGTGGAAGAGACCTCCAACGCGGAAGCATTTGAGGAACCGATCGTGGAGGCGGCCCCTCCCCCCCCCCCCAACCCTGCCGATGCTTTGATTGCTGCAACGGATCCCGATGTTCGTCGTCAAGTGATCGCCGCCGGACGACAGGATCCCTTTGCCCCGTCAGAAATTCCCATTACGGTCACTATCCCCGAGCCACCGCCCTTGGATCCCAATGATCCGAACAACGGCTCTACCAATATGCCGGGGGGTGGCTCCAATTCAGCCCCTGCGGGTTTCCCGGCACCACCGGTGCTAGGCCCGATTCCTGATCCGTTCTCCCTGGTGGATACGAGTTTGGCCCGTGCTGTCTTTATCAGTGGTGTGGTTCAGGTGGGGCAGACCGCCCAAGCGATTGTGAAGTCGCCCGAGTCGGATTCGAGTCGCTATGTGGCCGCTGGTCAGACCCTGGCCAATGGGGCAGTACTCGTGAAGCGCATTGAGGTGTACGGCTCGGAGCCCGTGGTGATTTTGGAGCAAAACGGGGTGGAGGTGACCCGCTTTATTGGAGAGCCTGCGGAAGGACTGGCGGGTGAAGAGGGACTACTCCCGGATGGTACGGAGTTGCCGGATGCCCCCACCGGTGGGAATCCGGCTGCCATTTAATCGGCTAGCAGGAATCTCGATGAGTGTGGGTGAATTGCCCTGTGGGATGGGCCAGCCCCGCGCCCCATCGGCACCCGTGACATGCCCCCCAGGATTTAGAGTATTGCGTGGGTTATGCCGTGCCTCCCACTTGGGTGGTTGCGATCGGGTCTGAGTGGGGCGGCTGGCAAGTGGGGCAAACGTGGGTCGATCGACCCCCCAATTTAAGGCGATCGATCGTCGTGCCGCAGCGATGACAAGGCTCTCCTGTGCGGCGATAGACCCAAGCCTGGTCTCCGTAATTCCCGTTGAGCCCCTTCAGGTTACGAAAATCCCGCATTGTTGTTCCCCCATGGCCCAAACTTGTTTCTAATACCCCCACGATCGCCGTCTGTAGTCGTTTCAGCTGATCTAGCGTTAAGGTTGCGCTGGGTGTGCAGGGGTGAATCTGGCTCAGAAATAAGGATTCATCAGCATAAATATTGCCAATGCCCGCCACGATCCCTTGGTCAAGGAGGGCATTTTTAATGGGGCGTTGCACCCGCGCAAGACGCTGCTGTAGATAGGCGGCACTAAAGTCGGGGCCGAGGGGTTCGGGGCCGAGGGTGGCTAGGGTTTGAATGACGGTTTCTGGCGATCGATCGGGGGGCACCCACCACATTTGGCCAAAGGTGCGCATGTCCACAAATCGGAGTTCCCGGTGCTGGGGAAAAAAGAGTCGTACCCGGGTATGGGGGGAGAGGGGATCTTGCTGCTTGACCCAGAGCAACTGACCTGTCATTCGCAGGTGTACTCCCCAGTGCCCCCGATCGATTCCGTGGGCATCTTGCAATTGCGCCAATAAATATTTACCCCGTCGCTGCCATGTCTTGATTTGGCATCCTTCTAGGGCCTGTAGAAATGCCTCGGGGGAGTCGGGACTGGCGATCGTCCGGGCGAGGAGGACTTCCCCCCCCAGTACCGTCTGGGCGCAGGTCATGTCGGCTAAACCCCGACGGACGGTTTCAACTTCGGGCAGTTCGGGCATGATGTGGGTCAATAAACCCCCAACCATTGTTCAGAAGATCCAAGACTGGAACCATCCGATCGCTAGACAGGGGGCCAGGAAAACAGCAGGGCACTGGGACCCATGGTGGTGGGCAGCCTTACATGGGTCACCAGGCGAAAATCTCAGTTTTTCGAGGGGTCCAGCAGAAATTCGCTGCAATTGGTCAGAATTCAGAAAGAGACACAACCGGCAACAGCACTGGCTCATCTCTACTTTCACGCAGGGATAGGGTGGGCAGCAGAGCCACCCAGCTCAAGCCAGGGAGCCAACAATAATTGAGGGAGCCAACAAGCAAGGAACCCCATTATCACGACTCCCCAGGGACAGTCCTAGGCAGACTCTAACTCTTCCATGGCGAAGTTGTTGGTATTGACACCCCCATCAACGCCGCTGTAGGAGTTGTAATTGACTTTTTCAAAACGCACCAAAACGGGATACTTTACGCCTTCAGTGGTATCTACGGAGGCGACAGTACCCACTTCCCGGTACCAATAGGAGGCTTTGCGCAGAATCCGCACTTTAGAACCGCGTTCGATGGCCATAAATTGTTCTTCCTTAAATGATGGGTATTAGGACATCACGATCGGACATCGTACCTAGGGTACTACTCAATCCTTTGCTCCTGTCGTCTCCCTGTTTTAAGTTTTGTTTACGGAATCGATTCCGAAGCCTTTCTTCGGGGGCCTATTTCACTGGGACAAAGGCGTCCCCTGACTGGAGTGCCTGCTGTAGGGTCATCGCAGCGACTTCTTCAATCAGCTCTTAGAGACTGTTTGAAAACTGCGGTCAGGTGCGGTAGGTCCCTGCAGAATCCCCCTCAGCTCCCCTTTTGGAGGGGAAAGAAGCAGAGGACACCCGGATTGACTGACGAAAGTGGGTCAAAGCCATACACAGAGGACGGGTCAGGAAACCTGACCCCTACGATGCCAAACCTCCAGTAAGGGCGCGGTTTTCGCGCCCAATGCAGAATTTTCGTCAGTCAACTAGGAGAACACCTCGATTCATGGGGTTGGGCGGCTTCGCTGCCCAACCCAAACCCTTACTCTTGCGTGGGCGGTCCCCCAAAACGTTGGATTAATCGAGTTTACAAGGGGAGTTAGGGGGGATTCTCTTGGGTTCCCCCATCATCCGCCTAGGACTCTGGGGGCTGGGGAGCTTGGCGTTGGGGGGCTCGGCTCGGGGCGTTGTGATCCTGGGGATCCCGACCCAACGCCTCTCCACCCCTGGCCGGATCTGCGTCCTCCCGATCGCCCCGTTGTCGATCGCCCCTTTGTGCTGCGTCGGGGGCTGTCTCCTGGGCCGCCCGATCCAAATCATCCAGCAACGCCTGAAGCTGGGCCGCTTCCCGTTGCCAGGTGTGCCAGTCCTCGGACACCCAAATATCCTCGGACACCTTGATGCCATCAGAGCCTAAGGTGTTGAGCACTGCGACCTGTTGGTCCAGTTGATCCGCTGCACTAAACAGTCGTCCCATCCCCTCCAGTAGGAGGCGTAAATCGTTGCGTAGACGGGCATCCCCCGTTAACTCATCCACATCCGTCGTGATTTTCTGCGTATTTTGGAAGGTGGCTCGGGCCGATTCCAGAATGTCCTGGAGCATCTGGGAATTCTCGGGGCTGTTGATGGCCCGTCCTGCCACCACCAGTTGGGCCGAGGCTTGGCGGAGATTCTTGGAGAGGGTTTCCAGATTGCTGAGCATTTCCCCCTCTGTCACCTGCTGTACTGCTGGGCTTAAATCTCCCATAAGGGCTACGAGGCCGTCGCTGGCACGGCTAAAGCCATTGAGGGTTTGCCCCAGGGCCGATCGATTTTCCTCTAGAATGCTGCGGGCTTCCGTTGCCGTCGCCTGAATTTCCACCGCCGCATCCCCGATGCTGGTTAGGGTGGTGCTGAGATTCTCCATCTCCGCGTTGAGGGAGGTGGTCAGTTCCGCAAAATTGGTGGTGATGTCCCGCAAACCAGTGGTGGCTGCTCCCGCGCCGCTGGCAAATTCTTCCAAGGCTGTAACCAGTAGGGGATTGGTAAAGAGTTCCGCAATCTGGTTGCTGGAGCGAATCAAATCCGTCAAATCCGCTGGTGCAACCCCCACGAGCACTGAGCCTTCACAGACGATCACATCCGGGTTGCAGGCCGCATCGACGGGTAAGGGCAAGCTCTCTTCGTTATCTAGGGTTGTCTGGGAAATGATATCCATGAACTTTTCCCCGAGGAGCGCCGCACTTTGGGCCTCGACGATCGCATCCCCTGGAATCCTCAAGTTCGGCGTGACAATTTCCACCTCCACCTCCACGGCCCTACTGGTGGGCCGAATCGACACGGCCTTGCCAATTTCCACACCCCGGTAGCGAAGGACTGCGCCCACTTGCATGCCCTTGGCATCCTCGAACTCGACCACCACGCGGTAGCGCTCTTGGCCAAGGCCGAAGCTTTGGATCCAGGCAATTAATCCCCCAAATAGTCCTAACCCTGCCAGAATCATTAGCCCGACAGCGCCTTCTTGCCGTGTTCGCAGTCCCATGGTCTTTCCTCGTCTCTATGCCACGTTCAGCCCATTATGCCGGAGGTTCCGAGGGCAGTCTAGTCCGTAATCTGGATGGGGCCTTGGATCCGCCCCTCAAAGAATTGGCGGACATAGGGATTGTCCGTGTGATCGATCTCGGATACGGGGCCGTGCCATTGCACTTGGCCTTGGTAGAGCATGACCACCCGATCGGCGGTGCGACGGATGGTACTGTCCTGGTGGGTGACCACCACGTAGGTGGCGAAGGATTGTACCTTGGAGCGCAGATCTCGCATGAGGTCTTCGATCAGGGTGGAGGCGACGGGGTCGAGGCCCGCTGTTGGCTCGTCGTACAGGATGAGTTCGGGGTTTTCGTCGGGTCGATCGGGATCTTCCATGATGGCACGGGCAAAGCTGACCCGTTTCCGCATCCCGCCAGAGAGTTGGGCGGGGTAGAGGTCGCTAATCTCGGGAGAGAGTCCGACTCGCTCTAGGCTTTGGTAGACGAGTTCCTGGATGTGGGTGTGGGACATTTTAGAGTGCTGGTAGAGCAGGAAGCCCACATTTTCGGCCACGGTTAGGGAGTCGAAAAGTGCCGCTTGCTGAAAGACAAGGCTAATGCGGAACGGATCGGCTTCATCCTCAATTAATCCCCTACGGAGCTGACCGGACACCTTGACTTGGCCTTGGTCCGGGGCCAGTAGCCCTGCCACAATGCGCAGGATGGTGGATTTTCCGGTGCCCGAAGGCCCAATGATGGCGAGGGTTTCGTTGCGATCGATTTCAAGGTCCACATTGTTTAGCACGGTTTTGGTGCCAAAGGTTTTGGAAATACCCTGCAACTGAACCATGGGATCGGCCATGAGGGGTGCTCCTGTTTGAGTTCCTGTTTTAGATTAGCGTGAGGGTAGCTCGAAAACTTTATTTTTGTCAGCTAGCCGTCAACGGCGCTGCCATGAGTGGCACAGCTGTCCAGGGCAATCAGGCGGGGACTAAAGCTGATCCCATGAGGGCACTTCGATTAATTGGGTTGGGCGGCTTCGCCGCCCAACCCAATCCTTACTCTGACGTGGGTCAGAGGACGAAAACTTGGATTTTTCGAGGTGCCCATGAGTATTAATACTTGTTAAGCTAAGGGGCACTTCGATTTGATGGGATACCTCGAGCAGTTGTATACGGGACAGGATTAGGGTGCACCCGATCCCCGGCGGGGTGTATCAGCGCCTGACCAATGGGCCACTCCCCTGGGCGCGGAAACCATGCCCCTGTCAGGGGAGCAGGACTGGCTTAGGTCCTGGGAGCTTCGGGGGTGTGGGCCGTCCCCTACCGAGGCTTGTCCCTGTTGTGTCAGTGTTGTGTCAGTGTTGTGTCAGCCACTCTGCCGCCCTTCTCTAACTGTGATTCGGTTCATGCCTGTGATTCGGTTCATTCCGTTGGGTACCTCGAAAGATTCCAATCTGCATCCCGTGACTCCCGCAAGAATGGGGGTTGTGGTGGACGGCTTTGCCGCCCACCACAGTTAATCGAGGTGCCCTGTTTCGGTTAATTTTTGTTGTAAAGGACTGCACCCCCTGTATGGATCATTCCCGCCGCTCTCTGTCGCTCCCTAAACAGCAATCGAAACGACGCTTGCGTCGTAAGCGTCGCCGGACTCTCTCGCCCCAGGGGCAACGGGTGGGGCAATGGGTCAAGTGGTTGGTCCCCGGTCTTTTTGTCAAACGCTGGCTTTTGATGAGTGCGGTGGGGGTGGTGATGACCGTGCTGGGGCTAGCAATTTGGGCCAATTTAAGTCCGGTCCATTACATCATTCGCTTTATTCGATCGTTCCTCGAACAGATCACCCAACTGTTCCCCAACTATGTCAGTGGTCCTGTGGTTCTGTTGTTGGGCCTCCTGTTTGTGTTTTGGGGTCAAAGTCGGACCCTGGGGTCAATTACAGAGGTGTTGATGCCGGAGCCTGAGGAGGAATTGGTGGATTTGCTGCTGACCCATCGTCGCCTGCACCGGGGGCCGAGAATTGTGGCCATTGGCGGCGGGACGGGGCTGTCCAATCTCCTGCGGGGACTCAAGCATTACAGTGCCAACATCACGGCGATCGTCACGGTGGCGGATGATGGCGGCTCTTCGGGACGGCTCCGGCGGGAAATGGGGGTGCAGCCACCGGGGGATATTCGCAACTGCCTGACGGCCTTGGCCCAGGAGGAGAAACTGCTCACGGAACTGTTTCACTATCGCTTTGAAACGGGGGACGGGCTGATGGGCCATAGCTTTGGCAACCTCTTCTTGACGGCGATGACGGCGATTACCGGGGGGGACTTTGAGCGGGCGATCGCCGCCAGCTCCCATGTGTTAGCGGTGCGCGGTAAGGTGCTCCCCGCTACCCTCAGCGATATGAAAATTTGGGCGGACTTTGCCGATGGTCGTCGGGTGGAGGGGGAGTCCAATATCCCGGAGGCCCAGGGCCAGATCATTCATCTGGGTTGTGATCCGCCCAATCCTCCGGCGCTGCCCAGTGCCATCCGTGCCATCCAGGAGGCTGACTACATCATCATTGGTCCCGGTAGCCTCTACACCAGTATTCTGCCCAACTTTTTGGTGCCGGAATTGGCGGCGGCGGTGGCCCAGGCGACGGCGCCTCGGGTCTATGTGTGTAATGTGATGACCCAGCCTGGGGAAACCACGGGATACACCGTGGCGGATCATATTGAGGCGATCGATCAGGCTTGGGGGACTCCCCTTTTTGATGCGGTGGTGGTGCAAAAGCGCCCCCCCTCCCAGGATATTCAACAGGCCTATGCGGCGGAGAACTCGACGGCTGTGGATTTCGATCGGGAGGCGGTGCTCCAGTTGGGTCGGCAGATTGTGTTGGCCCATGTGATGATTGAGGATTTTGCGAAGAAGCAGGTACGCCACGATCCCCAACGGTTGGCCCGTGTTTTGATGCAGTGGTACAAGCAGGTGAGCTGAGGTAGGCGGATGGACAGGCGGATGGACAGCCAGATGGACAGGCAGATGAACACACCGAGGGACGGACAATGGGACGGACAATCCATGGGCTGGCTGGTGGCTCGCCCTGGGGCGGCTGCCGTTGGTTGGGGTCGTCGGGGACTCTTGCATCCAGGGGGACTCTTGCATCCAGGGAGATCATGGAATCCACTGAATCCACTGAGTCCACTGAGCCCCACGGGTTTGGCGCGTCGCGCCCTTGGTCGTCTGTTGCTGGGGACCGTTTTGGGTGTTCTGGCTCCGATCGCCTCCCCGGCCCAGGCCCAATGCCCTGTTCAGCTGTCTACGCGCATTCCTGCGCTGTTTGAAGCCCCCGCCGTTGCTCGCAGCCATTGGGGGCTCACGGTGGCCACGGAAACCGGCACGGTGCTGTATGACCACCAGGGCGATCGATTCTTTACGCCTGCGTCTGTGCAAAAGCTGCTCACCACCGCTGCTGCGCTCACGGTCCTGGGACCGGACTATACCCGCAGCACGACGGTGACGCTGGCGGGGGCCTCGGATCCCCAGTTAATTCTGACGGGAGCTGGGGATCCGGCTTTCAGTCGCGATGACCTAGCCCAGCTTGCCCAAACCACAGCCCAGCAGCTTCAACTGCGGGGCATTGAGACAGTGACGCATCTCTGGGGGGAGGAGTCCCTATCCCACGGTACCCAAACACCCTCCACCTGGGAGTTTGCCGATACCCAGGCCGGGTATGGTGCGCCTCTGAATAGCTTGATGCTGACCCAAAATGCGCTCCCCCTTGTGCTCCATCCCCGGGGGGTGGGGGAGCCGCTGCGGCTGGAGTGGGAAAATCCCCGCGATGGGTTGGGTTGGGCTGTGGCGAACCGATCCCGTAGTGGTGGCCCGGAGGAACGGGAATGGGTGAGGGTGGGGCAGTCACTGCGGGAACCGATCGTTGAGATTCAGGGACTATTGCGATCGGGTGCGCCGTCGGAACCGGTGGCGATCGCGGCTTTGGCACCGGGGGAGCGGTTTCTGACTGAATTTGCGGCGGCCCTCGATCGCTCCGGTATTCGGGTCCAGAATCAGGCCCTGATCGACCCGACAGGGGTTGGGCTGGTGCCCTCGGATTGGGCTGGGGAGAGTCTGGCGACCTATCCGTCTCCCAGCGTGGCCCAACTGGTTGCGACCGCTAACCAAACAAGCCAAAACCTCTATGCTGAAGCTCTGGTGCAGTGGCTTGGGCAACCGTTGGCCCTGGGGCCGGGGGGAGTGGGTTCAGCGGCGAATACGGGAGCGAATGTGCCAGCGAACCCAGAGTCCAACCCCAGGGGGGTGCCCTGGGAGCAGGGTCTCGATCGCCTGGAAGCGACCCTGGTTAACCTGGGGATTCCCGGTGATCAGATGGTCCTTGCGGATGGATCGGGTCTTTCGCGCCGGAACTTGCTGACCCCTCGCGCCACCGTTGCCCTGCTCCAGGCCCTGGCCCGATCGCCCCACCAGGCCACCTATCGCCAATCCCTGGCGATCGCCGGAGAGCGAGGTACTTTGCGTTGGCGATTTCAGGGGACAAACCTGGAGGGGCGCTTTCAGGGCAAAACCGGCAGTATGACCGGGATTTATGCCTTGGCGGGCTATGTGCAGCCGCCCCAGTTCGAGCCGATCGTGTTCAGCGCGTTTATTAACCATGCCGATGCTTCCTATGGCACCCTGCGCCAAACCCTGGAGGCGGTGGTCTTGGAGTTGGGGCAATTGCAATCCTGCGGTCCCCAGTAACGGGATAAAATGAGGGTCAGTTCACCCAACTCATCACGTTTTAGTCACCCATGGCAAAAGCAACCTTTAACGGTGTCGTCATCGCGGAAACCGAGCAATACGAAACGGTGGAAGGAAACATTTACTTCCCGCCCGCTGCCATTAAATCTGAGTACTTTAAGCCCAGCGATTACCACACCACCTGCGGCTGGAAAGGAACCGCCAGCTACTACAACATTGAGGTGGCCGGGAGCACGATCGCCAATGGTGCCTGGTATTACCCCCAAACCAAAGAGCGGGCCAAAAATATTGAGAATTATGTGGCCTTTTGGAAAGGGAAGGGGGTGACGATCGAAGCTTAGGCTTAGGGTAGTTATGGCGGCTATCTGTAACAGGCCCACCGCAACGAACCGGTCCTTGGCGGTGGAAGCCTGTCCCCCACGGTATGGGGGGACTGTTTGGATTTGTCGCTCACAAATTGGCGGCTGACCTGGGGCAACGGATAGGTTCGTTGAGACCGGGTGAGGCGTATCGCCCCTCAATAGCAAGCGAATAGCAAGCGTCACACGCCCCAAACCGGTCGCTCATAAATTGGCGGCTGCCCTGATTTGTTCCCTTATCCCTTGCAACTGATGGTCAACCCCGTTTCCGCCCCGAGTCCCCAACTGGCTGCCTTGCTCCTGGATACCCTGGAAGGGGACGGCAAGGGAACCCTCGCGGGGCAGGCCACCTTTCAGCGGTCCCTTGTGCAAGCGATCGATCGCTATCAACAGTTCTACGCCCAACGCTACGCCCAGGTGTCCCTGCTGGGATTGTCCCAACCGGTTCCCCTCGATAAGGTTTAGCTGCCTACTCACCTCATTGACGAGCGGACTGTGCGCTACGTTGAGTCTCCCAAGACCCTAAAGCAGATCCATCGTCAACGGCGCAGCCGCAACCACAACCGACGGGCTAGCGGCCTGCAACCCGCCCTCGATGTGGTCAACTCCAAACAATATGTGATGGTTCTGGGGGAGCCGGGGTGCGGCAAATCTACGTTTCTGCGGGCCTTGGGTCTCGAAGCCCTGAAGGGGAGCGAAGGCAACTATCGTCGCCAGTGCTTCCCCCTATTGGTGCCCCTGCGCCATTGCCAAGCCCCCAGTCTTGATCTCCAGGCGGCGATCTGCGATCCGCTGCAACGGTGTGACTTTCCTGAATTAGCGACGATCGTGACCGCCCTGCTCAATCAAGGTCGGCTGCTGTTGCTTTTAGATGGTTTGGATGAAGTTCCATCGGCCAACCAGGACCGGATCCAGCAGGATATTCAAACCTTTGTCGATCGCTATCCCAAAAACCGCTTTGTCATCTCCTGCCGCAAAGTCTCGGGCTACACCGGCCTGCGCCGCTTCACCACCACAGAAGTGGCACCCCCTCGCTCCAAGGAGGTGGCCACCCTGCTCCGTCAGCAACTGCCCCTTTTCCTCTCCTACGGCTCCGATTTTATCGATCACCTCAAGACCCTGGTGGTGAGCCTGAATCTGCCCTGGATGCGGGACAACCAGCATACGCCTTTATTTTTGATGGTGCTGTGCTGGGTTTACAGCTATACCCAGCGGATCCCCAGTAGTCCCAGCGCGGTTTATCAGGAGGCCGTGGAGCTTCTCCTCGAGAATCATCGAAACCATGATGTGAGTTTGCGTACGATCCTCAAGGCGGACCTGGAAAAGGCGCTGCTGGCGGAGATTGCCTTTCAGGGCCTGTCTACCCAGATGATTCTCTACGATCGGGCTACGCTAACCCATCTGATCCAGGAGTTCCTGGATGAAACGGTGGATCTTGATGATCCCCCCACGGTTCAGCAATTGTTGGACTGTTTTTGCTATCAAGGCATCTTAGTGGCCCAGGAAGGGCAAACCTATGCTTTTGTGCATCGGGCGGTTCAGGAGTATCTGACAGCCTATTATTTGGCCCAATATGACAGTCAGATTGGTTTTTTAATCCAGGATCGGATTACGGATCTGTATTGGCGCGAAGTCTTTTTACTGCTGGCGGGACAGGTGGATTGTGGCGATCGACTGCTGCTCTTGATGGAGGAGGCGGCCCAACAGGTGATTCAAAGCGATCGACTCCGTGGACT
Organism: Prochlorothrix sp.; assembly: GCA_035285005.1. Classification (GTDB taxonomy): domain Bacteria; phylum Cyanobacteriota; class Cyanobacteriia; order Prochlorotrichales; family Prochlorotrichaceae; genus Prochlorothrix. Next base: position 16,918 of record JAYKIB010000116.1, on the reverse strand, counting down.
TCTGCGCTGGGCTGACCAATCCACCACTGCCGTGACCAGTTCCCTTAAGCCTGCCACCCGGCGGGTGGCGGCGTTGGCCGTTGCCCTCGATCGTGCCCTGGATCTCACCCGTACCCTCCAGTTGGATGCGGCCATTGACTATGCGCTACACCTCAACCTGGATCTGGCGGGTCTGCTGGAACCGCGCCTAGCCGCAGATTTGGATCGCATCCTGATGCTGGATCTGGATGTGGAGCATCCCCTGGCTTTGGAGCTGGATGAGACGTTGGAAACGGTGATGGAGATCAAGAAGCTCCAGGTCTTTGCCGATACCAAAATTGCGCTGTTGGTCAGTCGCCTGAAGCGTCTCCGCCCCCAGATTCCCACCACGAAGGATTCCCAAGCCCAGAAGGCTTTTACCCAGCAGGTGTTGCAGGGATGGCTGGGGCCTCTGGAGTTGGAGTTGGATTGGATCCGACTGACGGAAGCCGAGGCGATCGAGCTGCAGCGTTACCTCTACATCAATCTGTTGATCGAAGAGTGTCGGCAAGTGGCCGTGCGGGTTTCTCGCAGTGTTTGGCAGGGAATTGAGGCCCGGATGTTAATTGTGTAGGGGGGCATTGCCCCATGCTGCGGTGCGTTGGGCAGAGCCGCGACGCGCATGACCGGATCTTGTTGGTTGGCTATGACAATACTGTGTCTATGTCAGATTTACGCAAGAGTCAGGGTTGGGTTGTGCGGCGAAGCCGCACAACCCAATTAATCGAGGCGCCCTATTGAAGCTTTGTTTTGGGGCTGAAGCTGTCTCTACTGCATTCGATCGATCGTGCGATATTGAATCGCCTCCGCCACGTGGGGCGTTGCCAACTGATCCGACCCCGCCAAATCCGCGATCGTTCGTGCCACCTTCAAAATTCGATCCGTCGCCCGTGCCGATAACCCTAACTTCCGAATCGCCCCCTCCAAAATCATGCGACTACTATCATCCAGCACACACCAGCGGCGCAGATGACGGCTCTGCATCTCCGCATTGCATTGAATAGGCTCCGGATCCCCCTGTAGGCGAGTAAGAGATCGATCGCGGGCCTGCTGCACCCGATCGCGCACCGGCATTGAGGCTTCCCCCTCCAGTTGTTGTGTAATCTCCTCCGGCTTGAGCCGATTCACCGCCACCTGTAGATCAATACGGTCCATCAACGGTCCCGAGAGTTTGGCCCAATAGCTTTCCCGCTGCTGTGGACTACAGGTGCAGGGCTGGATCGTGTCACCAAAATAGCCACAGGGACAGGGGTTCGTACTGGCCACCAAGGTAAACCGAGCCGGGAAGTCAACCGACTGCCGGGTTCGGGAAATGGTGACATGGCCATCTTCCAGGGGCTGACGCAGAAATTCCAGCACATCTCGCTTGAATTCAGTCAATTCATCCATGAAAAGTACGCCTCTGTGGGCCAGGGAGATCTCTCCAGGTCGGGGATAACTCCCGCCCCCCACCAAGGAAGGCCCTGATGCGGAATGGTGGGGACTGCGAAAGGGTCGATCGCACACCAGGCTACCCCGCTCCTTCAGCAAACCGGCAACCGAGTGGATTTGGGTCACCTCTAGGGCTTCTTCAAAGTTTAAAGGCGGCAGGATCCCCGGTAACCGGCGTGCCAGCATGGTTTTACCGCTCCCCGGTGGTCCCACAAAAATCAGGTTATGGCCCCCCGCTGCGGCAATTTCTAGGGCGCGACGGGCATGGGATTGGCCCTTCACATCCCGCAGATCCAGGCTGGGGGGAATGTGTTGCAGTTGGGCACGGCGATCGGGGGTGGGCATGGGTTGGTGCAGGAGGGGATTGTTGAGGAAATTCCCCACATCGGCCAAATGCTTGAAGCCAAAGACCTTGAGGCCCTCCACCAGCGCCGCTTCTTGGGCATTGGCTTCTGGTACCACCATGCCTGTTAGACCCAAATCCTGAGCAGCAGCGGCGATCGGTAGCACCCCAGCCACGGGTCGCAAGCTGCCATCCAGGGATACTTCCCCCAAAAAGAGATAGTCCCCCAGTAATTCCGAGCTGACTTGCTCCGACGCAGCCAGAATGCCAATGCTCAGGGGTAAGTCAAAGCTGGGGCCTTCTTTGCGGAGATCGGCGGGGGAGAGGTTGATGACAACCTTCCGCATCGGTGGCATGTACCCTGCGTTTTTGAGTGCTGCCTTAACCCGTTCGCGAGACTCTTGCACAGCCGTATCCGGCAAGCCAACGAGGACAATGCTGGGCAACCCCCCCGACACATCAACTTCTACGCCAACTTTGACCGCATTTATCCCGACGATCGCTGCGCTCCAGACTCTCGCTAACATGACACCCCCCCCACTGAAACAGATCCTATTTTTCCGTGTTTAGCGTAGCACTGATTTCAGCGCGATCGTTGGTAATGCACTGTGGGCCTGTTGCGTGGGTCTGTTGCGCTGTGGACCTGTTGTACTGTGGGCCTGTTGTGCTGTGGGCTAATGAAGCTAATGGGTGCGTCGTGGACCCCTGGTCTGCCGGCCCAAGGGATGGGACCGGTGTGTAGCGCTACCCGTGTGGAAGATGGGGAAAAATTGGACCTGGGGGCACCGTGAATAATCTAGATTTTTAGAACGGTAATCCCAAGGGGCACCTCGATTAATCCAACTTTTTGGGAGATAGCCCACACAAGAATAAGAGTTTGGGTTGGGCGGCGAAGCCGCCCAACCCAATTAATCGAAGGAGCCTGAAGCTGCCTGCCAAGATTAAGTTAGGTCCCCCTTTGAAGATTAAGCCTTGCCAAACTAGGAATAATCACTTATAGTTCAAGAGGTGTGAGGAGCGAACCAGAAAAGGCGCCGAGACGAAACACGGCCAGTCGTCGGCGCCTTTTCTGCATTTTAAAAAGCGAAATAAAAGCGAAATGTAAAGGGCACCTCGATTAATTCAAATTTTCACCGGAGTGCCTACAGCAGAATCAGGGTTGGGTTGCGCGGCGAAGCCGCGCAACCCAATTAATCGAGGTGCCCTAAAGCAAAAGCGAGACGTCGAGCAAAAGCGAAACCGTTTCCCCCGGCGAATTAAGATACGCTTGTGTGTGTTCCCTAGCCTGTGCTTGGCCCCCTTCGCCATGTCTGCCCCCAGTCCCCAGCCCCAAGAAACTCTCACACTGCAAATTCCCACCAGCTTGGATGCTCAGCTGGCCCAAGCCGCCGCCAGCCAGCATCGATCGAAGAGTGAGCTGGTTTTAGAAGCTTTAGCCCAATATTTATCCCAGGATCGTACGGTCGCCACTGCCCTCGATCGTCTAGAAAAAAGTCTAACGCAACGCTTTTTTGCCCTGGAAACGAAGTTCACGGTTTTGGAGCGTCAAGTTAGCGTGAGCCAGTCGGCGGCAGTCGATCGCCGGGGGTATTCGGCTGCGGTAACCCCGGCGATCGACCCCACAGCCGAACAGATTGATGATGACGAGCTTGACGATGGGATTGACGACGAACCCGACGAGATCCTCTGGGACTTTATGCCCCCCGAGGGCGCTGTCTAGCGAGGGGTCTGGCTAGCGAGTTTCGGCATCCAGTCAAGACCTGAATCCTGGACAGAGACTTGGGACAAATGTGGAGTAGAGTAGCCTCAGTTGCCCCTGCCCCACTACCGATGGGTGATGTATCGGCTCTCCCACTGTTCCATGCTGCAACCTAAGCTCCAATGAACACCTTTAGTCTGCTGGTTTTGATTATCTACGTCACCATCACAGTCTATGTGGTCTATAAGGCCCGAGAAAGCGTGGTGGAAGAGCAAGAGAAACGCCAACAGGAAGCTCTGGACGGGAAGGTGGTGTTGAGTTTGGAAAATGCCAAGTTGCAGGCGGATCTCGATCGTCAAATTGAGGAGATGGATCTCCAAGGGGCGATCGCGATCCAAGTTCTCCACAATCCTTTGATTGAGATTAGCCAGTTCACCAGCCTCGCCCTGGAGATGGAAAACAAAACGAGCACCTATGCGGTGTATGTGGACTGGAAACAAAGCTCCTTGACCACCTTGCAGGGGGCTGCCCAGGAATTGGCCTGTCTGACCCCTAATCTGGGCCAGTCCCAGTCGCCAAGCCTCTTGCCGCCCAATGACAAACTGCGGGAAACCTTTCGCATTGCTACGGCGGATGGGGAGATGATGCATCTGGTACCGCCCGGTCTGCTGCTCAAGTTCTTGGCGAAAAAAATTCCCTGTACCGTTCTGCTGCGGCTGGTTCTGAAGCTCCAGGAGGTGGGTCGTTACCAGAATTCTTATTTGGTGGTGGTCACCTGCCCCCTCAGCTTTCGGTTGCCGACGCTCCAGGATTTACCGAGGCGATGAGCCGCAGAAGGCCCCCGGCGCAACGCCGGGGGCCTTCTGCTAAGTTTGGCAGTCGTGGTGGGTCGTGATGGGGTCGTAATATTGCGGGCTATTGCCACGGTGCGAGCTTACCGGTCAGCAGCTTGATGGCGCGGGTCGCCACGTCGCTATACCGGAGCTCACCACACAAAATTTTTCCCATCCGAGCCCGGGCCGAGGGACGTTTGACCCCGATTTGATAGCCGAATTGGGTGACCCGATAAAAGAGTCCAGCAATGCGGGAGGCCCACACCATATCGTTGCCCCAATCCTCTCGCAGTTGACTGGTGTAAGTTCCCAGGGCTTGGGTTGCGCCCTTTCCGTCTCCCTGGGAATCACAGATTAAAGCCCGATCGATCGCCCCTGCTGCCCGCCATCCACTCAGTAATGCGGGCCGGATCCCTTCCAAGCTGAAGGGATCGGCGAGTCCCGCCGCATCCCCCACTAACACCGCATGGCGACCCTGGAGATTGCGATGGCCATCCCAGAGGGTGAAGGCGCCGGGATGGCCCTGCCCGTGGTCTGGGTTGAGGCCAAAGTGACGCACATAGTCCGCCAGGGGCGATCGCAAATCCTTGGTTCCACCCACCATGGTGGCTGCATTGAAGGTGAGGCGATCGGCCTTGGGGAACATCCACACATAGCCGTTTTTAAGCAAGCCAAAATCAAAATGGCTTTGGCGGGTCCAGTCCGCTGTTGAATCCGCCAGCGGGATCTCCAGGGTAAAACTGACACGGGGCCGACGAGGCCGAAACCCCAGAAGCTTCGCTGAAACGCCCTGGGCACCATCTGCCCCCACCACATACCGGGCTGTGTGGTTCCCCGTTGTCGTCTGAATCTCCCAGTGGTCCTGCTGAAATTTGGCCCCCGTCACGGCCACACCCGTCCGCACTTCCGCACCCTGGGCTTGGGCTTGCTGGACTAAATAGGCATCCAGCTCCTCCCGCTTCACCATCCACAGGGGTTCCGGCGTGTCAATGATCGCAGCAACGGGATCCCCCAGTTGGTAGGTAAAACCCACCCGATCGACCCGTTGGGAGATCACGGGCTCAAAACTAAAGTCATACCACTGGGTTACTTGGGGCGAGAGTCCCCCGGCACAGGGGCGATACCGGGGAAGGTCATCCCGCTCTAGGAGCAGGACCGATCGCCCCTGCCGTGCCAAATGATAGGCCGTACCACTGCCCGCAGGGCCGGCCCCAACCACAATACAGTTAAACATAGAGGACGTTCCGAGGAGGGATGAAAAGGGGTCTGGATCGCATCCCTAAACGGTCATGATGTCCTTTTCTTTCGCTGCAAGCAGCTCATCAACCCGAGCTGTAAACTTATCCGTGAGCTTCTGGACCTGATCTTGTAAGTCCCGGGACTCATCCTCGGAAATATCACTCGATTTTTCCTGCTTGCGGACGCTGTCGATCGCATCCCGGCGAATATTGCGAATTGCCACCTTACCTTCCTCGGCATACTTGGAGGCAATTTTGACAAATTCCTTACGGCGTTCGCTGGTGAGGGGGGGAATATTGATGCGCACCACCCGCCCATCATTGTTGGGGGTTAAGCCCACGTCCGAGAGGGAAATAGCCTTTTCAATTTGGGCGAGACTGCCCTTATCAAAGGGGTCAATCTGGAGGGTCGTGGAGTCGGGAGTACTGATGTTGGCCAGGGACTTGAGGGGGGTCTCGGCTCCGTAATAGTCCACCATGACCCGATCGAGAATGCTGGCATTGGCCCGCCCCGTGCGGATGGTATTAAAAGACCGCTGGGTTGCTTCCACGGACTTTTGCATTTGGGCTTCGACATCAGCTAATTTCACAGGAACCTCCCACTGTCGTTCCGATTAATTCTCCCATAGCGGCGCGGTAGATATTGCCCTCGCCAAATAAATTAAACACCACAATGGGCATCTGTCGCTCTTTGCACAGGGCGATCGCTGTGCCATCCATCACCCCCAACTCCTCGGCCAGAACATGGCTATAGTTTAGGGTTTTGTAGCGTTTTGCATTGGGATTGAGCTTGGGATCGCTATCGTAGATTCCATCCACTTTGGTGGCCTTAAAAATCACATCGGCGCTAATTTCTGCGGCTCGCAGAGCTGCCGTGGTGTCTGTGGTAAAGAAGGGATTCCCCGAGCCGCCCCCAAAAATGACCACGCGTCCTTTTTCCAGGTGACGAATTGCCCGACGGCGAATATAGGGCTCGGCAATTTCCTGCATGGCGATCGCCGTCTGGACACGGGTTGGGATTCCCTTCTGCTCCAGCGCATCCTGAAGGGTAATGGCATTCATAATGGTGGCCAACATCCCCACATAGTCCGCCGTGGCCCGGTCCATTCCCCCCGATGCTCCCCGAATGCCCCGGAAGATGTTGCCGCCTCCCACGACGATCGCAAGCTCAATCCCTTCTTTCACGACGCTTCCCACCGCCTGGGCCACACCGTCAACCACATTGGGATCTATTCCATAGGCCAAATCTCCCATGAGCGCTTCGCCGCTCAGTTTGAGTAAGATGCGCTGGTATGCCATGACATAAACCTGGGATTGAATGGGATTGAAGAAGTAGTGAACGGATTGGAGTGAACCAAGGGGACTGAGGCCGGGAAACAGGCGAGGACAAGTGCCCTAGGAATCTGATCGCGAATTTTTGCCCCATTTACCATAGCAGGATTTTGGTGAGTGCTGGAGAAAACCACGGGATATGGCACCAGGCCGGTGCGTTGAGGGGGGTGGCAGAGTTGTCTTGCGTCGGAATCTTCGGTCGATCGGGGGGACCTCCCTCCAGCTGAGTTGATAGCGTCGATAGCACTGTGGCGGCTGCCAACTATGGTAGGATGTGCCCATTAAAGGCTGGATCGATTACGTTGAGTCTTGCTCCAGTGCTTTGAGTCCTGAAGATCACGTTTCCGAAAATCACCGGCACCACTCTTTATAGATGTCGCAGACGCTATGGCCGCAACGCTGGAGCAAATCGCTCAATATCTGGATAACAAAGGCTGGAAGTACCGCCTAGATGCTGAGGAAGCCCGCATCTACACAGGCGTGCAAGGGGATAACGTTGAGAATCTCCTGATTGTGATTGAACTGGAGGAGGAGGGTGAGTTTTTCGCCGTCTACGCGCCTCAGGTTCTTTCCGGTGTCAGTGAACATCCCCACAAAGCTGCAATTTTGCAAACAATGCTCAGTATTTCTTGGGAAACCAAGATGCTCCAATGGGAGTACGACCCTGTTGACGGGGAAATCCGGGCCATTATTGAGTTTCCCTTAGAGGATTCGTCCCTAACAGAGCGCCAATTCAACCGCTGTTTAACAGCGCTAATCCAGATTGTGGATGACATGGCCATTCCTCGGTTGATGCGGGTGATGGAAACGGGAAAGGACCCGGGGGATGAAGATGCGGGTGAGCGATTGCTGCTGGCACTTCAGGAAGAAGCCCCCGGACTGCTGACAATGTTGGAGCGGGCCATGGAAGCCCGCAAGTCCCGAGGTCGGATACCGGGGGAAGAGGACGGCGAGGAATATGCCTACGACGAAGAGCAATAGGGTTGCTGGACTCGTGGGGTTGAGACCTTCGGTAAGCGTGTCTGTGTGCCCCATCCGGTTGAAGAGGTGGAGCCGGCAGCGTTGCGGCCCACCCCAATTGATTGAGGTGCCTTATGTTTACAGGGCTAGTGCGGGGCTTAGGCCAGCTCACATTTTTGAACGAGTACCAAGTGCAAATCCGGGGGACTCACCCTGCTGGTCATGCGGGGTTAGAGTTTCTCGGCCCCCTGGACTTGGGGGATAGCGTTGCCGTTGACGGGATTTGCTTAACGGTGGAGTCCTTTGTGAGTGGTGGCTTTATTGCGGCGACTTCTCCCGAAACCCTGAAACGGACCACCTTGCATACCGCCGCCGTTGCCAGCGAATCCGTAACGGTCAACCTCGAACCATCCCTGCGCGTGGGAGATAAGTTAGGGGGGCATTTTGTGACGGGTCACATCGATGGGGTGGGGCATCTGGTCAGTGCGACGGCGACGGAGCAGTTTTGGGAGCTGGAGTTTGCGGTGCCCAGTGCCCAGGTCCAGCGCTATATTGTGCCGAAGGGGAGTGTGGCGATTAATGGGATTAGTTTGACGATCGCCCAGTGCAGTGATGTGGGCGATCGATTCACGGTCGCGGTGATTCCTCACACTTACCACGAGACTAATCTTCAGCATCTCCAAGCGGGCAGTTGTGTCAACTTGGAAGGGGATATTTTGGGGAAGTATGTGGAAAAGTTGCTGGCGGTTGGGGCTGGCGGTGCGGCGCGATCGAACCCGGGGAGCGACCCCCTCAACGCGATCGATGCGGCTTTTCTAGCGACCCATGGCTACGGTTAGGACGGGGATCCCATGGGGTTGCCCGGACGATGGGGCGATTGCTCTGGGGTTGGGCGGGTGACGATCGGGATTCCGTGCGATCGGGCTTGCATTCGATCGGGATTCCGTGCGATCGGGATACTATGATCGTTGCGGTTCACCTCGTTGCGGTTCGCCGTTGCGGTATTGTCTCGATTCATCGTTGTGATTCACCATCGAGGCAGGGTTGTGCTGCGATTGACCATCTCGGCCTTCTTGCGCTGTGCTGTGCCCGTTACCGTTGCGGCGTCGTAAACGATTGACCTCAATTTGCCATTGCAGCTTGGACGGCAGCCGCCTCGGTGCCTTGGTGGTCCCGCCTAGTCCGATGATTTCACCCATCCTTCCACTGCCGATCCCCCCCGATTCCCATGCCTGACCTTTGGCCCCTTTTTTCCCCCTACGTCTTACCCCCCCTGATTGTCCAGGGGTTGGCGCTCGTGGTGGCTCTGGCCAGTGGGGTGCTGTACTTGCTGGGGCTGTTGGTGCCGGTGATGGGTCGATCGGGCGATGTGCTGTGGAGCGGCTTGGCACTGTTCTATGGGCTGGTGCTGTGGTTTGGGGGTGGGCAGTTTCAGGGCGTGGCGCTGGCGGGACAGATGGTATCCGTGGCCCTGCTGTTGGGGCTGGGGGCGCAGGTGCTGCGGTTACGCTGGGCTGAGGTTCCCGAGAAGCAGAAGATTCTGATTCCGTTGGTGCGACGGTTGCGACGCTGGCAGGCCGATCGACAGGTGCAACAGCAAATTCAGGCGGAAGCGCGTCAGGTGGTCCAGGCAGAACGACAAAAGCTAAAAGCGGCGAAACAGCAGGAAAAGGCAGCTAAGCAAGCAGCTAAACAGGCAGAACAGGAACGCAAACGCCGGGACAAGGCACAGCAACGCCAGGAACAGCAAGCTCAACGACTGGCTCAGTTGGCGGAAAAGCGGGCCCAGCAAGGGGCACAGCAGGCGGGTCAAGGCGGGCCGGTGGGAGGATTGGAACCGGCGGGTCAAGGCGAGCCAGCGGTGGGATCTGAAGTGTCGCCGTTGCCCCCAGCGGCACAAGCGGGAGCCCAGCAAGCTGCTCCCACCGTGGGCACTGTTCAGTCCGCAGCAAGGACGAGTGCGGCGGGGGAGGAGTGGGATGAGGTGTGGGATGACGATTGGGATCGGGCGGCGGAGTCTGCTGTGGTCCCTGCCCCGGATAGCACAGCTGTGGGGCCTGCAACTTCAGGCTCGGTTGCCCCGGTTGCTGCTTCTGACCCTGGGACTGCGCCCGTTGTCCCCAGGGATCTCCGGGGGAGTGAAGCTGAAGAGACTGGATCGCAAGCGACTGGAGATCCAGTTCCTGCGTCTCAATCTAGCGAATTTTCAGTCACCGCATCTCAGGCGATCGAGTCTCCCGTTCCTGCATCTCAATCTGCTGAATCTCAACCGATCGGGTCTCAATCGAGTGAATCTTCAGTTACCCCATCTCAAGTGACGGGAGATCAAGGGACTGCATCTCAATCGACTGAATCGACTGAATCGACTGCATTTCAGGCGATCGAGTCTCCCGTCATCGCATCTCAACCTAATGGAGATCCCGTTCCTGCGTCTCCATCAGCGTCTCCATCACTTGAGTCTCCTGTCCCTGAACCTCAAGCGACGGCAGATCAAGTCCCTGAATCTCAACCGATCGGATCCCAAGCCGAGTCCCAAGCTAGCGAATCCCCCGTCACCGCGTCTCAGGCCATGGGATCTGCGGCTGATGATGCCGTTGCTCCCAGTGCCACCGGGAAACGCTTTGTGCGCAAGTCTCGTTCCCGTCGATCGGCCCGTCAAGCTGCCGCCGCTCAGTCGGATGCTTCTGCGACCAGGGCGACCCCTGCGTCTTCCGCTGCGACTGGCGCTGCGACCGGCGCTGCTCCCCCAGCATCAGGGTTTGCAAACTCCCCCAGGGGTGCCCCCACCAGCGGTGCTCCCACCGAGATCTCCGCCGCCGTGTCGCCTCCAGAGGCTGCTAGTACGGGAGCATCCGCCGCCGATGCATCTGCCGTGGGTGCAAGCACTACGGGTAAACGCTTTGTGCGCCAATCCAAAACGCGACGGGCCCGACGGCAAGGCGGTACGGCTGAGGCCCCGGCCTCAGCATCCGCAACCCCTGCCTCTTCCCCAGCATCATCCCGCTCTACTCCAGACAGTGCGCCCGGTGCGAGCGGGAAACGCTTTGTGCGCCAGCCTAAGTCGGAACTCGACCCACCGAATCGGCCTGTTGGTCCTGAGAATCCGGTTTCAACTCCCTCAGTCGCATCTCCTCAAGTGGGAGCCAGTGCTACGGGTAAACGGTTTGTGCGCCAGCCTCGGCCCCAGTCCCCTGCGCCGTCCCCTGAGCTTGCTTCTGGGTCTGCTCCCCTGGCGTCCTCGGGAGCAGCACCCCAGGCGGAAAATCGGGGTCCAGTCGATCGGGGTGCTGGCGATCGGGATCGAGCCGATCGATCGCCTCGCACCCCAGCCGATCGGGATCGAGCTCGTCGTCCTCTGGATCGGGCTTCTGGCGATCGATCGCGTCCCGATCGTGCCCCTCTGAATCGCGCCCCTCTGAATCCTGGACCTGTTGATCGTTCTTTCCCCGATCGCATTGCCTCCGATCGCCCTTCTCGCGATCGCGCTCCCGATCGGGTCGATGCCAACCCCGAACCGGTCCCCCCTGCCGCCAATCCTTTTCAACGATTCGTGAATCGGGTGCGGGGTCGCAAACCCCAGGAACAGGCCCAAGGTCAGATCCAAGGTCAGGCCCAAGGTCAGTCCCCAGGCAAACGCTACGTGCGGGGCGAAACGCCCAGTGAGCCGCCGCGTCGTCGATCAAGCGCGGATCCCAATTCGGCCCCGTCGCGCACCTCACCGCCTGCCGATCGGCCCCTGCCTCCCGCTGCCGCTGATCCGCCGCCTCGCCAGCCCCAACCCTGGGATTGGGATGATGAGTGGGAGGAGCCGATTGAGGATTGGCAAAATTGGGATGATGATGAAACGCCCACTTTTTTTGAGGATGCGCCCCGGATCCGTCGCTCGACTGGACCCCCAGGGTCGATTCCGCCTCCACCTGCGCGATCGGTGCCTAAGCCCCCAGTAAACCGTCCTCCGGCTCCGCCGAAGGATGCTCGGTCCTTTGACAATGCATCGCGATCGTCCCCGTCTCGTGCGCCCGAGGCCAGTAACCGCCTGCCTCGGGTCCAACTCCGATCGCAACTGGAGCCCCTACCCTCCGATGGACCACCCCCCGTCGAGACATCCGCCCCTGCTCCGCCACCGACTCCTGTCCAACCCTCTGCTACAGACCCAAAGCCGCCCCAGCCCCCCGAAAACCGTCGATCGACGCCGCCTGGGCCGCCCCTGAACCCCACGCCGACTCCACCCCCCACCCCCCACCCTTCTCCCACAACCCAGCCTCCCGCAACCCAGCCACCTGAAACACCAGCGGACTGAGCCAAAACCTTGTCCCTACGGCTCGGTTGAGAGGATGTGTGAAAACTTCGACTAGGTCCCGTAGGCCCTGACAGAACCCCTCGTGCCCCACTGAATCTATTCTTTGAATTTATCCTTGAGGGCACCTCGGAAAATCAAAGCTCTTGCCCAGTGACCCACGTAAGCCTCAGGGTTGGGTTGTGCGGCGAAGCCGCACGCCACAATTAATCGAGGTGCCCTTGGGGGAAATGATGTTTTGGGCTCGGAAACTTGCGGCCTGTTGGTTGATGGTGGAGTACCGCGATCAAGGGTGGGGGGGCGGTCTAGAAAATAAACTTAAGTTGGGGCTGCCATTGTCCCGCATCATCCCGTACCAACTCAATGCCCTGGATAAACTCTCGAAAGAAAAACCGCCGTTCTGATTCCGATAAATCAAGCCAAAATTGTGCGATCGCCACCGTTTGGGATAGTTCTTGGAGATTAACTGGCGGTAACTGGGCTAACTGTCCCCGCAACGTGGCTAACTCCGTCCGCACCCGATAGCGCCGCAACGCAGCCGTATCCGCATCCAAAATCCCCTGGGCTTCCAACTCGGGCAACTGCGCCAAAATCCGCTCCTTCGCCGCGATCGCTCCTTCTAGTCCCACTTTCGCCTCGGTTAGACCCTGGGAATTGAGCCGTGACACTGCCTTGGGTAAATCCTCACAAATCCGCTCGATAATGCTCTGGAGCATGGGTTCATAGGCCACCGCCTTACACTTAGGCACCTGGGGACAGGCCCGAGGCCGCAGGTAGAGGTATTCTCGCTCTTTGCCGCGTTGGGTGGTCCGCACCACGGTTGTGGCTGACCCGCAGGCCCCACAGGTGACTAATCCCGCCAGGGATCGGGAGGCACTTGCGGTCCGGGGTGCCATCTGCCGGTTCCGTCGCAGGAGTCGATCGACCTGGGCTGCCTCCTCCCGCGAAATAATCGGCCCGTGGGTATCCGTGACCACTTCTCCGTTTTTGTAGCCCAAATCTCCCCGATAAACCGGGTTTTGGAGCCAACGCTGCCCTGTGGAGACCGAAATTCGCTTGTTGTATTTCTTGGCGATGTGGCGTACCGCCCCCCGCAGGGAGCCGTAGAGGATAAACTGGTCGAAAAATTCCTTGACGATCGGGGCCGTACTGCGATCGAGAATATAGCGATCTTTGCCGCGTCGGTAGCCATAGGGGGCACGACCGGGCGGGGGCAGGGCCCGAATGCGGTTGCGGGCATGGCCCTTCCGAATATTGCGGCTGCGTTGGTGGCGTTGGACATCCTGCAAGGCCCGGAGGATGGCAGCTTTGGAGAGGGGTTTGGCCTGGGCTTGAGCCTGGGTTTGGTCCCAGCCTGTGGCCTCGGGGCTTTGGGAATCCGGGCCTGCACTGGCTGATGCGGGGGTGGAGTCTGCGGTCAGCAACGTAATGCCCCGATCGTCCAAGTCCTGCAACCGCTGGGCAACTGCTTCTAGACTTTCACCCAAATCCTCCCAGCGTTCCACCTGTACCTGGGTAATCCCCAGGGCTTTGCAGTCCTGGAGTAATTGCTGCCACTGGGGCCGCGCCTCAGCTGTATCCTCCGTTGATCGGCCCTTGGTCCCCAGACTGGGTGCCACATCCTGATACACCAGTCGATCGTCCGCGCCAGTGGTGTAGACCCCGATTCCCTGCTCTCCGTCCAGGAGGGGATCGAGGTAGCTGTAATAGGCCAGCGTCGGTGTGGATGAGTTCGGTGTGGGGATAGGGTCAGACACCACCAGAGGGGGAGCATGCTTTGAGGATCTGAGGGTTAGCAGCGGGCGTAGGGTTAACGGGTCTCTGGATACAGCGCTAGCCGCTACAGTCTTGTGTCCCTGTTGTTATCCTGTTGTTATCCTGCTGTTTCCCTAGGGTACCTCGATTCATACAGATTGTTGCCGTAGTACCCACGGCAGAATCAGGGTTGGGTTGCGCGGCTTCACCGCGCAACCCCATTAATCAGGGTGCCCTTTAGATGATCGAGTTAAAGGACGATCGCCCGGGTCCATGCCACCGGTAGGCTCAGGAATTTCCGGAACTTGGGCACATAGGCCCGTCGGTTAAACACATCGTAGTCATTCTCTTCAATTACATCTAGAATCTGGCTGTAGAGCATCAATGAGGCCCACACTGGCCAACGTCCATCATGACTGAGGGCAGCAATCCCGCGTTCGGCTTCCTGGTAGAACTGGCGAGCTCGATCGAGTTGGAACTTCATAAAGGCCCGCCAGCGATCGTCAATAACACCGTTAAATAAATCTTCTTCGCTGTAGTCAAACTGGGCCAATTCGTCCAAGGGCAGGTAAATGCGGCCCCGCCGACGGGCATCCTCTCCCACATCCCGCAGGATGTTGGTCAGTTGGTTGGCAATCCCCAGGGCAACGGCTTCCTGGATGGGAATGTAGGGTTCTAGGTCCGGTGAATACCAGGGCGATCGGGGGCTGGGCAGCTCAACCCCCATCACCGAGGTGGACATCAAACCGACGGTTCCGGCGACCCGATAGCAGTACAGTTCTAGTTCTTCAAAGGTCTGGTAGCGGCTGCGGTGCAGGTCCATCCGCTGACCTTCAATCATGTCTCGAAAGGGCTGAATATCCAGCGTAAAACGCTCCAGAGTATCCACGAGGGCCACATCCACATCTTCCGTGGGATTGCCCGCAAAAATATTCTCTAACTGGCGTTCCCACTGGTCCAGGGTATCCAGGGTTGTGGTTGCTGCCTTAGGCCCATCCACCAGTTCGTCAGTATGGCGACACCACACATAGATTGCCCAGATCGCTTGGCGTTTCTCTGGGGGCATCAACATGGTGCCTAAATAGAATGTCTTCGCATAATCCGCAGTGATGCGACGACAGAGTTCGTAGGCTTCCTCCACAGAGGCTAGCGGTCTTCTGCAAGGGGTGGATGGCTTTGTCAGTTGCAGCATTCGGCACAGACTAGGGAGTTAGCAGGGAACGTAATCCGTGGGGAGAGGCCCCTGAACCGCAGCCCAAGGAGACTTTCCCCAGCCCGAGACCTCATCTAGGCTCGGGCTCGCAACACAGCGAAGATCGCGTGCTGATTTCCGGCGGTTGCAGACACCGGGACTGGGCTAAGCAAAGCCCATCAAAACTGTGTGAAGGGGCTTGTACAGCCACCTTGCCTAGGCTGAAGCTGCCAACGCAGGGGAGCCAGCCCCAGACTGGGCCAAGCTCGATTCTGCGATCGCCCGCGCTGTCAGCTTACCAGAAAGTACCGCTCCTTCCATGCTGGCGAGGTAGCGTTGCATGGTGTAGTCCCCGGTGAGGAAGAAGTTGGGGATGGGACTGACCTGGGAGGGTCGGTAGTCTTGGCAACCGGGGGTGGCACGGTAGACCGATCGGGGCGTTTTGACAACGTGGTATTTGAGCAGTTTGGCTTGGTTGTCTCCGGTGAAATGGTCGGGGAAAAGGTTCTGTAGCTCAGCCATGGTTGCTGCCACAATATCCTCGTCGGAGCGGCCAATCCACTCCTCCGCCGGGGCAAGGACGAACTCCAACATGGATCGATCGGGGTTCTCATATTCCCGGCAGGTGTTGCTCATGTCAGCGTAAACGCTGAGGAGGTCAGAGCGGGAGAAGAGGAGATGATCGATGTCCGTGAGCTTGCGATCGAACCAGAGGTGTAAGTTAATGACGGGAACCCCTACGAGACCATCAAGCTTTTTGAAGTAGTCCAATTCTTTCCAGGGATCCGGCAGCATCAGCTTAAGGGGATCCACGGGCATCGCCGACACGTAGGCATCGGCGGTGAGGATTTCGTCCGATTGTCCCTCGGGACCCCCCAGCCGGAAGCCCGTCACCTGTCCCTCTTCTCCGAGGATAAATTCACGAATGGGGGCGTTGAGGCGCACTTCGCCCCCTCTGGCGGTGATGTAGTCCACCAGTGGCTGACAGAGACGTTCCGTTGGGGATCCATCCAAAAAGGCCATTTTTGAGCCGTAACGCTCCTGGAGGAAGCGGTTCATGGCGGTGAGAATGACCGTGGAGGAAATCTCATCGGGACCAATGAAGTTGAGGGATTTGGCCATGGCGATGAAGATTTCATCGTTGACCCGTTCGGGAATGCCATGCTTTTGGAGCCATTGGGTCCAGGAATACTGGTCCATTTCTTCGACGTAGGACTGGCCCTGGACCATGACGGGTAATAGCCCGAGGCCGAATTTAATCTTTTCTTCCCAGGTCAGCATGTTGTTGTTGCGCAGGATCGCAACAATACCGTTCCAGGGGGCCGGAATATCGGGAAAATCGAAGCGGGAATACACACCGGGCTGATCCGGTTGGTTCATGATCATGGTGTGCGCTTTCCATTGCAGCCGGTCTTCAATGTCCAACTCTTTGAACAGTTGAAGCATGTTTGGGTAGGCCCCAAAAAAGATGTGGAGACCTGTTTCGTACCAATCCCCATCCTCGTCTTTCCAAGCTGCCACCTTCCCGCCTAAAACATCTCGACGTTCTAGAACCACGGGGGTGTGACCCGCATCGACTAAATATTTGGCACAGGATAAACCTGCTAAACCGGCTCCGGCGATCGCAACGCGCATGACATTCTACGGTAACTTTTTAGATTTTCTTAACGTTAATCCGTTGCCAATAATTATACGTTGCATTCTGTAACATTTAACAGGGCCCCTCGAAAAATCCACATTTTGGGGCGTGGCCCAGGTCAGAACTACAGGCCAGAACTACAGGTCAAAACTACGGGGCAGAACTCAGGGTGTGGGGGGGG
>JAYKIB010000115.1:0-22288 GCA_035285005.1 Prochlorothrix sp. | reverse complement strand
TCTAGCCCCCCTCACGTCCAACATATCAGGAAAGGAGTCCTCCCCATGAGTCACCGAGGTCAGCGCATCCTCACCCTCGGCGTTACCGGTCTGGTGGCGATCGTCGCCGGTGTTACTGCCTATTGGTATTGGCGATCTCGTCCCCTTGGGACCGACTCCGATCGCCTCCTTGGGGCCGCTGCCCTGTTGCCAGAACAGGCCCTGATGGCCAGCTATGTGACCACGGATCCCCAAGCCTGGGAGACCTTGGAGAATCCTGCCCTCCAGCCCCTCTTGGGTGAAACCCTGGCCCAACTTGAAACCCGTTGGGGCGAGGAAACGGGCCTCTCCTACCGGGAAGATTTACAGCCCTGGATTGATGGGGTGATGGTGTCGTTGCTCCCGCCCACGGCGGTGCGACCGGACGGTTCCCTCAATGTATTGGTGCTGGCGGGCATTGGCGATCCCGTGCGGGCGAAAGCCTTTGCCGATCGGGTGCGGTCCCAGGACAGCATCACGGTGACCACCACGGACTATCAGGGGGTGGAGATTGCGGAGATTGAACGCGAGGAGGGTCGCCTCTACGCCGCTACCCTAGGTCGCTATGTGGCCCTATCGCCGGAACGTCAGTCGATCGAGCGGACGATCGACACCAGCCAGGGAGCCGCCGCCCTCGCCGATCAGCCCGCCACCGATGCTGCCCTACGATCGGCCTTGACTCTGGAAAACCCCCTGTTTCACCTCTATGTGCCGGACTACGGCGGGCTCATCAATCAATTGTTGGTGGCGGCTCCCAACGCTGCGCCCCTGCCCCCGGAGACCCTGGCTCAACTGGAGCAGTTCGAGGGTATGAGCCTGGGGCTGGGGCTGGAGGAACAGGGGCTGCGGATGCAGACCGTTGTGACCCTGGATGAGTCCGTGGAAACCCTCGCCTTTGAGCCTGCACCGGGCGAGATCCTGACCCATCTGCCCGATTCCACCCTGGCTCTCTTCAGTGGCCACAACCTCAGTGGTCTTTGGCAAACCTATGGGCAGCAGGCCCAGGTGAATCCTCAGTTAAGCATCGGTTTGGAGAATCTCCGCCGTCGTTTCCAGCAGTTTGGCCTTGATCCCGATCGGGATCTCTTTAGTTGGATGACCGGGGAATTTGCCCTGGGAGCTGTGCCGAGCCAAGGTGGACTCATGGGCCAGTTGGGACTGGGCGCTGTGGTGGTTCTCGATAGCGCCGATCGACCCACCACCGAGGCCACCCTAGACAAGCTCGATCGACTGGCGGAGCGCAGTAACCTCCGGGTCCAGGACTCCACCACCGCCGACGGCCAACCCCTGACGCAATGGGTACTCCCCCAGGGGATCTTTCAAAATGAGGTGTTGCTGGGTCATGGCTGGCTCGATGGGGATTCCTTTTTTATAGGCATTGGGGGCAGCACGGTGGAGGCCATGGTTGACCCCCAAGCCATGCCGCTGAGCCAGAGTGCTACGTTCCAAACGGCGGCGGCGGCTCTGCCCGATCGCAATGCGGGATATTTCTATGTCAATGTGGCGGGCAGTCAGGTCCAACTGCGCCAAAGCCCCCTCTTTGGGGGGGGAGGAGGACAAGGTTTGGGTCTGTTCGGATCGGGTCTGCCGGGGTTCCGCAGGTCGGAAGTTAATCCGCCGGAACGGGCCATCCCGGGTCAAGGAATGCCAGGTCAAGGAATGCCAGGTCAAGATATGCCAGGTCAAGATATGCCGGGTCAAGCAACTCCAGAGGACGACCTATTGGGGCAAGGGATCCCGGAGCAAGATATGCCGGAGCAGGATGCGCGGGGACCGGGCATTTTGGGGGCAATTCCAGGGGAGACGGGAGCCCTGTTGGGTACGGTGCAAAGCATCACAATGACCACAAGCCAGCGCGATCGCCGCACCAGTCAGATCGATCTCATCCTGACCCTGGATCCCGTCGAGTAGGAGCTGATTGAGGCTGATTGACACAGTAAAGGGTACTGCGATTAATCCCAATATTGGGGAGATAGCCCAGGCAAGGGTCAGGGTTTGGGGGCTATTCCGTTTTGGAAGCCCTCACCCTAAATCCCTCTCCCAGGTCGGGAGAGAGACTTTAATCTTATGCCCCTTCTCCCGGCTTGGGAGAAGCGATGTCCTGAGCGCAACCCAATTAATCGAGGTGCCCATGGGTCAAGGTGACCTGCGCCCCAAAGATGCAGATTAGGCTTGGGCGGCTGTGCTGGCCAACCCAAGGGGGCAAGGTACCCTGAAGATTGTGTCAAAGCAGTCATGATCATTTGCAGAACAGAGGCCCCAACGTATGATCAGGAGCATGACGATCGCCCCAATGAACTTGCAGAGGGCCTTGTTGTGTAAGGGGACTCACCAGAGCAGTTGGGGAAGGGGACAGCGGCCCCTCCCAAAGGGTAATGGACCCGTTTCATGCCTCTGGGTGGGGCACCTCGACTGAGCCCAACCTTCGCCTCGTGACCCTTGCCAGAACCAGACTTGGGTGGCTGTGTCGCCCAAGCCAACCGATCGACATGCCCTGTGTTAGTTCCGATTTCAAGCCCCGATAACAATCCCATGGACTCTTCCCCCCCTGCACCCAACCCCGTTTACCAAGGCCAATTTGGCACCTTCACCATCACCGATCACGATCGCCGGGAAGTGCAGATTTATCGCACCGGTTTAGCCACGGCGGCCCTGTGTTTTGCCCTGGGGACCCTGCTGATCCTGAGCCAAGGCCCCTCTGCCCCTGTCCTGATCGGCTTGGACTACCTCTTTGCGCTGTTTTGCCTTGCCTTGGGGGTGAGCCTCTGGACGATTCACATTTACCTACGCCCCCTGCACCAGTTTTTGCAGGGCTGCTGGCTGTTGGGAAGCCTCAGCGCCCTGGGTCTTGCCCTGAGCCAGCCCCAACCCCTGCTCCTCCACATTTACCAAAATCCCCTCACCCTATTGGGTGTGGGCTTTATTTTTGTGGCCCTCACGGGCATTTTCTTCAAGGAAGCGTTTTGCTTTAACCGCCTCGAAACTAAGGCTCTCACCCCCCTCGTGCCGATTTTGCTCTTGGGCCATTTGGTGGGCACGCTGCCCCCGGGCCTCCAGGCCGTTTTGCTCAGTCTTTGGGCCGGTCTATTTCTGGTCTTTAGCCTTCGTAAACTGATTCAGGCGATTCCCGATGATATTGGTGACAAAAGCGTGTTTGAGTACCTCAAACAACAGCGCCAACCGGGTCAACAGTGGTAGTCTCAGGAAGCCGAAAAGGTTTTGGGAGGGCGGCGAACCCCCCGCTCTTGACCCTTGAAGACTCGCCCACTTTGCGCCACTATTGCCTTGCTCTGCTTATGATTCCTGTCCTTCCTCGTCGCTGGTTAATTGTGCTGTTGGCTGTGGGTTGCAGCCTACTGACCATGGCCTGCGCAGTTCCCCAAGTTTCGGCCCAGGAGCGGCTCTTTACGGATGTTAGCGTCGAATTCCTCGATCGAGTAACCCTAGATAGCCAGATTATCGGGGGAACCCAATTTGGAGGGATTTCAGCGATCGCCTACGATCCCCGCACCGATCGTCTTCTGGCCCTGTCCGACGAGCATGATGGAGTCGCCACGCCCCATTTTTATACTTTGGCCCTGGATCTTCAGGACGACCCGGCCCAACCCGGTTTTGAAACCGTTGAGGTGGAATCCGTGACGTTTCTGCGGGATCAGTCCGGCGATCCCCTCGCCCCCGATGCCCTCGATCCTGAAGGGCTAGCCCTGAGCCCCAGCAATACCCTCTATCTTTCCAGTGAAGGCATTCATCGCAAGGATATCCAACCGTTTTTGGGCGAGTTCGATCGCGAAAGTGGCACCTTGCTGCGCAGTTTGCCCGTTCCCCGCAGCTTCACCATTAGCTTTGATGAAACCACCCGTCGCCAACAACAGGGCATTCAGTCCAACCAGGGACTCGAAAGTTTAACCCTCGTGGCCAGCGGAGCAGCCCCGATCGCCGAAGATCCGCTGCGGCTTTTCACGGTCAACGAAGCGCCCCTGGTCCAAGATCTCGATCCCAGTAGCGACGAAGGGGGACGCACCCGCTTTTTGCATTACTACCTCGGCCAGGGCCCGCCCCTCCTGGTGGCGGAGCACCTCTATGCGTTAGAGCCGGTGCCCTTTGCCCTGGTCAACGGTCTGAGTGAGATTCTGGCCTTGGACAATGGGGGGCATTTTCTGGCCCTAGAGCGCGCTTTAACTCCCCTTGGGCTACAGGTGAAGCTGTTTGAAATTACCCTGGCAGGGGCAACGGATATTGCCGGTCTTGCCAGCCTTAAGGGGGAGATCAATGCAACTCGGATTCAAAAGCAGTTGATCTATAACTTCAATGCCGATGAAGAGCCGGCGCGTAATTTGGAGGGAATGACCTTGGGGCCTCGTCTTCCCGATGGGAGCCAGAGCCTACTCCTAGTGAGTGACAATAACTTTAGTCCTGGAGAAGACACGGAGTTGCTGCTATTTCGCTTAAATCGCTAGGTGGAATCCCTCGGGCACCTCGATTAATACAGATTTTCACCGCAGTACCCACGGCAGAATCAGGGTTGGGTTGCGCGGCTTCGCCGCGCAACCCCATTAATCGAGGTGCCCATTCCCAAAAATTCTCTCAGATCTAGGGATTCCGTAGGCGCTGGGTGAGCCAAATCACCCCGGTTGCGCTCAGGGCCATGGTTACCAAGGGCGGCACTAATGGCAACCATGCCCCGTTTGTGAGCATCGCGCCATAGCAAATGAGCGTGAGCAATAGTACCAGGCCAGCACTGCCTAGAATTCGCTTATTTGTGGGGGAAACCTGCCACATTAAGAGTGCAGCTAGGGCTCCCCATAGTCCACTCCATCCGGTTTCCGTGGTCCAGGGCCACCACCAAATTAAGGGCCGATCGTCCAACACGGCACTCATGAGCTGGCTTGCCATTTGCGCCTGCACATACACGCCGGGCAGTTCCCCCACTGGCGTGGACCAAAAGTCACTGCTGGGATCGGCCCGATCGCTAAACCCCACTAGCACCAGCCGATCGGCAAACAATTGCTCCAACTCCGTTGCGGTTTTCTCCCCCGTCAGCACCGCTGCCAGGGACACGCGGGACACAAAATTTAGGGGTGTCGCCGGGGCATCGGGGACCTCGGGATTCTTGGAGCGGCGATAGTTGACCATGGTTTGATAGCCGTAGAGCAGGCCATCCGAATATTGGTAGCCGCCCCCAATGCCCACCAGTTGGGGAATGGTGAGATGGCCCAGCTTCATAAGCTTGCCATAGTATACGTCGCCCTCCTGCCGCACATAGGGCGACTCATAGACATAATCCTCCGTTGCCAAAAAGCGCCGCGCCAGGACAAAACTAAAGGCTTCGTCTAGGGGACAAAACTCTGGATCAACGGGTTTGAGCATATAGTGACGCCGGATCATGCTTTCCCCATCTCCCGACAGATCGGAGAACCCTACACGATTGGCCCATTGCAGGGCCTCCAGTTCTGGCGGTGGTGTATAGCCATCCACGGGAGTGCCAAACTCATCGACACTGGCCGCTTTACATACCATCACCAACTCGTCCGTATTGGCAATGCGATCGGCCACCACGGGTTGAGCTTCAAAGTCCCGGTAAAAGTCTAGGGCAATCAGGCGTGGGCTGTGGCGAAGCAGCGTATCCAGTAGTTCCGCTAGGGCAGCATCGGGAATGGTCCCCAGTCCTGGCTCGTAGCGCCCCCCAATCATCTCCTGGCGGAGCCAGCGAGTGCTGGCTGAGTCCACCTCCACCACCGTAATCCGAGAGTCCTGGGGTTCCGCAGGTCGTGCCCGCATGATGCTATCAAAGGCGCGCAACTCCGCTGCCTGGGTTAGGCCCAGAAACCGGACCACAAAGACGGTCACCGTGGCGGTCAGGGTGGTAAACGCCACCGATCGGGCTCGGATCCGGCGAAAAGGCAGCTGTTTGCTGGCTTGAATATAGGCTTTTTGTAAATCCGTGGGCTGGGGGGTATGATCTCCGGCCTGCTCTAGCCAGAGACTCGCCTGGGTCAGATCCTTGCCTCGCAGCAGGAAGCCGTCATCGCGACCGGCCAAATCCCACTCATTGGCTTTCACCAGAAGACGGGTATGGGCTTGGATATACTCTGGATCGCTCGCCAACATCCGCACCAGTTCCCCAAAGTTGGAGAGGAAGTCGCCCCCTCGGCGGCGGAAGTCAATCCACTGCACATTGGCCACCATCGGGTGCAGGGAAGAGGGGGGCACTTCCCGGTACAGAATGACCACGAACCGCTTATTCAGTTTGGCAGCATACTCAATTTCACCCTTGGCGTAGGGAGAGAGCACCGAGTTGGGTATAAACAGGAAATTCTCTGAGTTTTCAATGCCTTTATAGATTTCCTGTTGGAAATCAGTGCCGGTATCAATATTTTCCTGGTCAAACCAGGTAATCATGCCCTGGATCTGGAGATTATCATTCAGCTTACGGGCAAAGTCCGAGTCGGAACGGGAGTAGGAAATAAAGACGTTGAAGGTTTGGTTGGGGGGCTGTTTGCGGCTCTCGTCTAGGAACTGTTCCTGTACTGGGACCAAGCCATGGGACAGGTTATTTTTAGCCACCTGGTACCAGTTTTCCACTTGTTTCAGTGCATTACCCCGCAGCAAGATGCTGGGGTTCAAATGCTGCCGCTCCCACTTTAGGGCTTGGGTCAGGAGCATTTTATGCTGGTGGTGGTAGGGAGCATCTTTTTGGAGGGCCTGGAGCACCTTATTGATCGCGCTTTGGTAGACCTCCGCGCCACTCCCTTGGGTCATGTCGATAAACTGAAGATGGCGAATATCCTCAGGAATATAGGTTAAATCGGTGGGTTGAACCAGAATTGGCACAATACGCTTGCGCAGACTGTAGGCGCAGCCCATTTGGTGGTGACAGCGAGGATCTGCCACGGCACTGGGCGACACTAGCACAAGGATTGTGTCTGTTTCTTCAATTCCCCGATCGATCATTTCCTGGAATTCCCCAACCTGGAGCATATCCTGGGGACGTTGCCAGACTGTGATCCCCCACCGCGCTAGACTGCGCCGCACCCGATCGCCCATCTCCCGGTCTGCTTCCGCCTGCACAATAAACACCTGGGTCATGAACCCGTTGGCATTCTTGATACTTTCGCAAATATAGTCACAGTGCAGATCCGTGGGCTGGCAGGGGGGCTGTTGATCCCGAAAACGGGTTTGGAGCCAGTCTTCTGCTGCTTTACGGGCGTCTCCCACCAGGAGATAGCGAATTTGATGTTGATTGCGCTCCCATTCCAAGGCTTGGGACAACACTTCCGTGTGGGTATGGACATAGTCCCGATCGCGTTGGAGCAGATCAACCAGCCCGCCAAAGGACTGGTCAAGATCATCGATCCCGTCCCGGCAGTAAATCCAATTGACGCGACCAATCACCGCAGGCATATTGGGAAAGCTGGAATGTTTTCCCGCTGCCCGGTACTCTTCCCACTGTGCCGCTGTTCCCTGGGGATTCCGTTCTAGCCAAGTTTCGTAGGGAATCTCCTCCACATGGAGTAAGGGGATGATTCGTTTATTCCGCCGCGCTGCCAGCTCGATTTCCTTAGTACAGTAGGGCGAGTTCACGGAATGGGGCGCAATAATAAAGATAAAGTTATCAGACTTCTCAAGGCCGTCATCAATCTGTTCCTGGAAGTCCACCCCTAGGGGGATATCATTCTGGTCAAACCAAATGCGATATCCGGCCTGGGTCAGCCGATCGTGCAGTGCCGTGGCAAAGGCTTTACTGTCGGCCCGCCCATAGGAAATAAAGGCATCAAAGAACTTATTACGCTCCCGACTCTCGGTAATATAGTTTTCCTGGGTCAGAATCAGGGGTAATAGCTCGGGTTCTTCGGTTTGGGCCTGCTGGGCCTGAAGTTGGAGGAAATGCTCTGCGATCGCCTGCTGATCGGCCCGGAGTAGCAAGCCTTTTGGACGTTCCTGACGGTCCCAGGTCAAGGCACTGACCAATAGGGATCGATGCCATTGATCGTAGGCTTCATGGCGCTTGAGGATTTGGAGTAACGCCTGGAAGGCAGGATCGGCGCTGGGGTCGGAACTGGCGGAGAACTGCTGGAAATTAATGAACTGGAGCGATCGCTGCTCGGCGGGGATCTCCCCCAGGGGCATGTCCGTAATCAACAACGGAATCAGGCGTTTATTCAACTGCCGTGCATAGGCCACTTCCTGCTGACAGTAGGGTGAGGTCACGGAGTGGGGTGAAATCAAGTAGACCAGGGTGTCGGCCCGCTCAATTCCCCGGTTAATTTCCTGCTGGAAATCGGCGCCGGTGCGGATATTGGTTCGATTTGTCCAGACTGGCATCCCCGATTGCATTAAAGCCAGTCGAATCTTCTCAGTTACACCTAGATCCTGCTCGGAGTGGGAGAGGAAAACGCGGGTTGCGCCCTGGTTTGCCTGGAGTAGGCTGGTGCAAATGTATTCGCAGTGGAGATCCGTGGGCAGACAGGGGGGTTGCTCCGTTTTGAAGCGAGTTTGGAGCCAGTCCTGGGCAGCGGTGAGGGCATCACCCTGGAGCAAGTCCGGAACTTGTTTTTGATTCGCATCCCACAGGGTCGCCTGGGCAAAGATCTGGGTGTGTTGGCGCACATAGTCGCGCTGCCGCTCGATAATCGCCTCTAGTCCGGCGTAGGCACTCTCCAGGCTGTCCTCTGCCCTGGCATAGATCCAGTTAATTTTACTGAGGGCCGGGTGGAGATTGGGAAAACTGGCATGTTTACCCTCGGCTTTGTAGGCTTCCCAGTCCGCATCTGTCCCGCCAGGGTTCCGCTGTTGCCACGTCTGTCGATCGATCTCTTCCACCTGAAGAATCGGAATAATCCGTTTTTTGAACTTCAGGGCGAGTTCCACCTCTAGGGCGCAGTAGGGCGAATTAACCGAGTGGGGCGAGATGATGTAAATGAAGTTGTCAGCCTTGGCGATGCCGTCATCAATTTGCTTTTGGTAGTCCACCCCAAGGGGGATATCCTCAGCGTCAAACCAAATCTTGTAACCCTTGGCGGTGAAGTGATCGTAGAGGGTTTTGGCAAATTCCTTACTGTCGGCTCGACCGTAGGAAATGAAAGCATCCTGTAATGGGTTCATGGCGAGGGCAGCGGCGAAAGTTGCAAGCAAGGGCGAACACAGAAACATCGCGGTGCCCTTTAGAATACAGGGCTGCGTCCTCGGTCCCAACGGGCTTAACGATCTTAAAATGCGATCGATCGTCTTGATTTAGCCCGATCGACCCTAGGGCTGGGGGTCTCGCCCCCGGACACGGAGACCGGTTTAGCTGTTAGGAATCGTTCCCAGAGGCACCGGGTCCAATTCCCAGCAATACCCCCGTGCGGGGTTCAAGTCGATTAAAATGGGAACACCCTATGCTGGGCACCTCGAAACGGGGCATCTCAGAAACTCCAACCCTTCATCCAGATGTCCTATGTAGGCGTCAGGGTTGGAGTGGGCGGCTTGGCCGTCCCCCTTGCTCAAGGTGCCCCATGGCGGCTATCGGTTGTCTGGGGGACGGCGATCAAGATGTCCCCTGTCTCCGGTGGGGACCCTTGGGCCTCACCCAAGCACGAGCCGCTATACTGCTGTTACCTAACGCCTGAGAGAATACGTCCTTATGATTCCCATTGTTGTTGAAGAGTCCGGTCGGGGAGAACGCGCTTTTGATATTTACTCCCGACTGTTGCGGGAGCGGATTATCTTCTTGGGGCAGCCCGTGGACTCTGATGTGGCCAACCTGATTGTGGCCCAGATGCTATTTCTGGAAGCCGATGACCCGGAAAAAGATATTTATCTCTATATCAACTCTCCGGGTGGGTCTGTGAGTGCAGGATTGGGGATTTTCGACACGATGAACCATATTGGGCCGGATGTGGCCACGGTTTGTGTGGGACTGGCGGCCAGTATGGGTGCGTTTTTGTTGGCGGCGGGGGCACCGGGGAAGCGCAGTAGCCTGCCCCACTCCCGGATTATGATTCACCAGCCGATCGGGGGTGCCCAGGGGCAGGCCACGGATATTGAGATTCAGGCGAATGAAATTCTGTACACGAAAAAGCGCCTCAATGAAATCCTGGCGGAAAACACGAAGCAGCCCCTGAGTCGGATTGAAGAGGATACCGATCGGGATTTCTTTATGTCTGCGGCCGAGGCTCAAACCTACGGTTTGATTGATGATGTGATTAACCGGAAACCATCGGCCAGTCGCCCCTTAACCGAAGGAGCCTAGGGAATACCCCGCGACATCTAGGTTCTTGGCAGGTTCCCACGCAAGAAGTCGGGATGGGCTGGGTGGCTTCGCCACCCAGCTCGTCATTATCATATCCTCTAAAAAGCCCCCGCGTAGCGGGGGCTTTTTGGGTTTTAGATGAGTCTGTAGGAGCTGCGAAACTGGGATATGGCCGTTAGGGCTTAGGGAAGGCTAAATATATCCCGGCGAGGCGGGATACACCGTAAGCTCTGTTTTTTATGCCCTGGATAACCGCGCTACTCGATCGCAGCCACTGGGATGCAATCGGCGGCTTAGATGAGCTGGCTCAGAACCTTATCCGTGAGGTCGATCGCTTCCTTCACCTCGGCTTCTGTAATAATCAGCGGCGGCACGTAGCGCACCACCTGGGGGCCTGCGGGGACCAGCAGCAGCCCCGCCTCAATCGCGGCCTTGACCACGGCCACCGCATTCAGATCCGTATCCGGTTTCAGCACTAGGCCATTAATCAGCCCCCAACCCCGCACCATCTCCAGATGGTTGGGGTAGCGCTGCACCAGTTGCCCGAGACCTGCTCGCAGTTGTTCTCCCCGGGCTTGGACATTGGCGAGGACGTTATCGTTCACCAGGGTTTCGGCGACGGTGAGGCCCACCCGACACACGAAGGGGTTGCCGCCGAAGGTGCTGGCATGTTCTCCGGGCTGGAAAACATCGCAGGAGGATTTCACGAGGAGTGCTCCGATCGGGATGCCGCCGCCCAACCCTTTTGCCACCGTAAAGGCATCGGGTTCAACGCCTAGGGTCTCATGGCCCCAAAGTTTGCCGGAGCGACCCATGCCGACCTGTACTTCGTCAAACATGAGGAGAATCTTCTTCTCATCGCAAATTTCCCGAATCCGCTTAAAGTAAGCCAAATTACCGGGGTTAACGCCCCCTTCGCCCTGTAATGGCTCAATTAGAATTGCGGTGACGCGGCGTTCGGTGGCATCCAGTTCGGTAATGGCGGCTTCGATCGCGGCAAGGTCGTTGTAGGGGACGTAGTGGAAGCCGGGGACGAGGGGGCTAAAACCTTTATGGTATTTGGGTTGGCCGGTGGCGGTGACGGTGGCGAGGGTGCGGCCATGGAAGCTGGACTGGGCGGTGATGATCAGGGGATCGGTGATGTTTTGGGTGGTGGCGTATTTGCGGGCAAGCTTAATGGCGCTTTCGTTGGCTTCTGCGCCGGAGTTGCAGAAAAAGACCCGATTGGCACAGGAATTCTCGACAAGCCACTGGGCTAGGGCACCTTGCTCGGGAATATAGTAAAGATTGGAGACGTGTTGGACTTTCTGGATTTGGTCGGTGACGGCGGCAACGATCGCGGGGTGGGCGTGGCCGAGGGTGCAGGTGGCGATTCCGGCCACACAATCGAGGTAGCTTTTGCCGTCGGTGTCCCAAACGCGGCACCCTTGCCCCCGTTCTAGGGCGATGGGGAAGCGCCCGTAGGTGGTCATGACGTAGCGATCGAAGGTCTCGGTGCTGTAGGTGGGGGGGGTTAGGGTGGTTGGGCTCACGGGTGTTCTCCGAGGATGGGCAGGGGGCTAGACTGGCTAAATCAGTAATCTAAATCACAGAATTATAGCGGGTTTCTTATGGGTACGGTTTCGATCGGGGGGCTCCTGTCAAGATTTGCTTACAGGCCGGAGGCTGGGGAATGGGGCGGGATGAGCGTCAGGGTTAGGGGGGATTCTGCCAGGGCCTACGGCCCTTGGCCAAAGTTTCCAAACATCCTCTTAGGTCAAAATTGAACCGCCCATGAGGCGTTGATAGCGATAGTTGAGGGTTTGCTGTAAGTCGGGCCATTGGCTCAGATCCGGATCGATCGCCATCAACTCCGCCGCCGCCTCCCGCGCTAGGTGTAGCACCTCCTGATCATTCACTAAACTGGCGAGGGCAAAATCCGGCAAGCCCGACTGCCGCGTTCCTAACACCTCCCCCGGTCCCCGGAACCGCATATCCATTTCCGAGATAAAAAAGCCATCCTGGGACTGTTCCATCACTTTGAGCCGCTGATTGGCCAGCTCATTCTTGTTTTTATTCATCAATAAGCAGTAGGACTGGGCCGCACCCCGCCCCACGCGCCCTCGTAATTGGTGCAACTGTGCCAAACCAAACCGATCGGCCTCCTCAATCAACATCACCGTCGCATTGGGCACATCTACCCCCACCTCAACCACGGTCGTCGAAACGAGAATATGGGTTTCCCCATCCCGAAAGGCCGAAATTGCCTGATCCTTTTCCCCAGAACTGAGCTTGCCATGGAGCAGGCCCACCTTAAACTCCGGAAAAACCTTGTCCTGTAGATGGACCTGCTCCTCGATCGCCGACTTGAGATCTAACTTTTCCGACTCCGCCACCAGGGGCAACACGACATAAACCTGCCGCCCTTGGGCAATCTCTCGCCGCATCAAATCGTAGGCTTGGGGTCGATCGCCCGCCTGTAATACCGTGGTTTGAATCGCCTGTCGTCCCGGCGGCAACTCATCAATCTGGCTCACATCCAAATCCCCGTGTAGCGTCAGGGCTAGGGTTCTTGGAATCGGAGTTGCCGTCATCGTCAAAACATGGGGATTTTCCCCTTTCTGCTGTAGTAAAGCCCGCTGTTGCACCCCAAAGCGGTGTTGTTCATCAATGACAACCAAGCCCAAGCGTTCAAACTTCACCTCCGCTTGAATCAAGGCATGGGTTCCCACCAACAGGGGCAACTCCCCCGTACAAAGCTGACTGTGGATCTCCCGCCGCTTGGCCGCCCGTGTGGAGCCGGTTAGGAGTTCCACTGGTAAATGCAGCAGATTAAACCAGTTCACCAGCTTGCGATAGTGCTGTTCCGCTAGCACCTCCGTCGGTGCCATCAAGGCTCCCTGGTAGCCCGCCTGAATCGCCGCCAAAAGGGCCACCACCGCCACCACTGTTTTGCCGGACCCCACATCCCCCTGTACCAAACGGTTCATCGGTACGTTACGGCTCAGATCCTGGAGAATTTCCGTGACAACCCGCTGCTGTGCCCCCGTGAGGGAGAAGGGTAAAATCTGATAAAAGCGATCGATCAACTCCCCGGCCACCGGTAGCACCACCTCCGTAACATGGGCACGTTGGCGATGGCGGCGACGCAGCAACCCCAGTTGTAAATAGAAAAACTCATCAAAAATGAGTCGCGATCGGGCCAGGTCCAACTGACCCTGTTCTTCGGGGAAGTGAATTTGCTGGACGGCCTCCGCCAGCGAAATGAGTTGATAGCGCTCCCGGAGCATTGGTGGCAGGGGATCTGGCAGCTGCTGGGCTGCTGGAAGCGCTGCCAGCACTGCCCGTCGCACAGAATCAGCTCCCACACCCTCCGTAAGAGGGTATACCGGCAACACTCGCCCCACCTTGAGGGACTCGATCGGGCTACCCGGTCGATCCAACACCTCCAGTTCCGGATCCTGGATCGTCTTGCGGTAGCCGTAACGACTATTCTTGACCAACCCCGACGCTGCCACCGTGGTCCCCGGACTGTATAGTTTTTTCTGACCCTCCTGCCAACCCCGATTCACATAGCGAAATCCAGCAAAAAAACGGTTTAACTTAAGCTCACCACTGTGATCTCGCAGGATCATCTCCATAATCGCCAGTTTTGAGTTTTTGGGGCTAGTGAAGCACTTAAAACTTTTGACGGTGCCAATGACGGTTACCGTGCTGCCCTCTTCCAACTGACGAATATCCACCTGCCGCGCATAGTCTAGGTAATCGCGGGGGTAGTAAAACAGCAGGTCACGCACGGTGATTAGACTGAGTTTTTCTAGTTTCCGGGCCTGGGCAGGACCGATGCCATTGACCTGACTGAGGGGTGAGTCGAGGGCGGGAGCTGTGCGGGTATGGTGGTTGGGAACGACGATGGGGACGGTGCGGGGGGGGGTACTCTTCGGTGACAGTGAGCCTGAATCCGCCACTGCAGGCGACGCGCTGGTCGCTGTGATACCCGGAGCCCCTGTCCCCGAAACCCCTGTCCCCGCAGATGAAGCGGCTGAGTTTGGGCGATGGGAAGCGACGGAGATCCCCAGGGGGAGTGGGGTGGCTTCGTAGGCTTTTCGGGTGCGATGGATGCTTTGGCGGGTTTCTGCCACCAAATGCCGCCGATCGGCAAAGGATAGCTCGGGATAGCGGGCAAATCCATCTTTGAGACGCTGCCAGCGATCGAAGTCTGCGGTCGGTACATCTGGCGGAATTTGCTGCAAGCTAAGGTGCAGAAACTCATGGAATTGGTACTGATTGCCCTGGAGGTTACTAAAGCCCCGATCGGCCTCCACGGACAGCGCTTGTTGCAATCGGCTCCAGTCTGGTAGGGCCGAACTGGCGGGTGCCGCAGGGACCACGGCGGCACCGGCGGGATCGGGAGTATGGGCAGAAGGGGAGGGGGGATGGGATGGGGAAAAGGGGGAACTAGTCATGGGGCCAACTGGATCGCCAAGCAGACTCAGCCCGGACAACGGACAGATCCCGCTGCCGCTTTTGGTACTGGTGGCTCAAGTGTCGCAGTTGTTGCTCCAACTGTCGAATTTTGCCGCGCCACGCCGTTAGCACGGGATGATTAAACTCCAGTTCTGTTAAGCGCAGCACGATCGCAATCACATGGATGCGCTTCATGGTCTTGCGCCCCTCCTCTCCCTCTAGCTCCAGCTTGCCCGACTCTAATTTGCCCAGATCCACCTTGCCCATTTCCACCGTAAAGTCCACCAGGCCGGGGGGGGTGTTGGCAGGGCTACCCCCTTCGCCTTGCATCGCAATCTCCAAAATTGCGTCGGGAATAGTATGGGGCAGAATCTTATGGTTCACCATAATCTGGGTTGCCGACTGGGATGCCGATCGTAAACATTGGCGCACCATCTGTTCCAAGCTCTCATTCCACTCTAGGAGCTGCTCTGGATTGCGCACCGTGGCCGGGTCAAAATCGGGCTGAAAAGTCGGCATACTGGGACGCAGCAGTCCTGCAGCTTGGCCAGCCAGTAACAGCGCTAACTCTGGCGGGATCGATCGACCCGACTCCCGATCGTCCTCCCGTGACCGAGCCAAGTCTGTCATAAACTGCTCTAGATCCTGGGCATTCGGTCCCAAAATTAATGCGTGGGCTGAGTCGTCGTGGTCGTCTTGGGTCTCGCGCTCATCGCGATCGTCGCGATCGTTGTAATCGTCATACTCGTCTTGGTCCTCGCGATCGTCTGCGTTGTCTGCTTCTACCAACGCTTCGAGATCGTCGAATCGGTTCCCTTCCCCTGCGTCCCGCTTATCCCCTGCGCCAGACTGGCTTCCCCCAGGGGCTTCGCCCTTGGGATTGAGACTGCGCCGATCCCCAGATTGTCGGTTTAGACGCGCAGGGGGCAGCATGTCGGCATCGCGGTCGTTATCGTAGTCATTGGAGTCTGGGGGGTCTGTGGTCTGCGGCTTGGGGTTCGGGCTGTCTGGGCCTTGCGTAGTGCCATCTGGGTCTGTATCGTCGCAGTTGCTAGCCTCGGGACGAATCCCAGAATCTGGAAAATCTCCCCTCGGGGATTGCGGATCCCCCTCGGGTCTCTTGTCCCCGGTTTCTTCTAGGGCTGCCCCCAGCAGTGCAATTAATTCCGCACGGGTCGCTGTCGCCCGTCTCGTATCGGAGCCTGGAACGGGCTGGGTAGCGGGATCGGTCTGAGGATCCTGAGAGCCTTCAGAAGAATCCCCAGAGTCCTGATAGTCTTGGGAATCCGGGAAATTTCGAGAAATTCGATCGACGATCGGCTCACCTTCTCCCCGATTCTCCACTCCCGACTCCAGAACCGGTTCAGGTTCCCGGGCATTCTGATCTGTGCCGGTAATATCTCGGTCTGCCGCATCTGCGCCGGACGGATCTAAATCTGAAGCATTGGGATCTGAAGCTTCCAGGGATCGATCGGCCCTGGGCACGTTTACTTCGTCTGGATCTAATCCAGACGCATCTGGTTCAATATTTTCAGAGCCCCTTGCCCCTCCATCCTCCGGTTCGCGGGACGCAGCAGGCCCCAACCGAGGACTCCCATCCTCTGGACCCGCTTTGCCCTGTCCTTCTAGGGCGCGTAGTGCCAGGGCCAAGTCTCCCCCCAGGGTCTTAAAGGGGAAAGAATCTGGGAAATCGGGTGGATTCTCAGCACCATGGCTTGTATCAGGCCGTTCCATTGCGCTCGCCCGTCGGTCTTGGCTCTGGCGTGCCTGTCGTTCATTTTCCGTGGTTGTCGGCACCTGAGTCAGACGCTGTGCTAAGCGATCGTGGCTCAGATCTTCCCGTAACTGTTGTCCCAATCGCCGCAGAGAAATCTGCAACTTTTCGCGTGAGCTATAGGATAGATCCAGAAATTCCTGGGGGAAGCGATTCGTACAGAGATAAAATCCGGCAGAAACTAAGCCCTGTTGGGCAACCTGCCCTAAAGCCTCTAAATACTGACCATACAGCTCCTGGAGTTCGCCCGCGAGTGCTGCGGTTTTCTCCTCCAACCCAGCAATTTCACGGGAAATATGTGCTTCGGTCATAGTCATGGTTGCTCTTGGGGGACGTTCTACGATACCCGTCTTTGCGTTTCCTAAGGTGTCCTGCTCAAATGGGCAAGTTTTTATTATAAGGGGGCACCTCGATATAAGGGGGCTCCTCGATTCACCGTGGCTGTTAATCGTGGCTGTGGGGCACCTTGAAAAATTTAAATTTCTACTACGGTGTCTACTGCATAATCGGGGTTGTGGCCGGCGGCTTTGCCGCCGGCCACAATTCATCGAGGCACTCTGCGATAACGGTGGCTGCGATAACGGTGGCGGTAATGGTGACCGGGGGAGCGGGGAGCTTTGCTTGGGCGCTATTTTTCACCGCAGTGACCCCAGATGATCGAGGTTATTCTTCGTCCCCAGGACCCACGGCACCTGACTCCAAGCCTCCGGTCCCGTTCAAATTCGGTAATCCAAAGTCCGTCGTGCCCGAAAACGGATCCGCACCATCCGGTGGCAGGGGATTCCCCGGTGCAAAGGAATCTGGGCCTGGCTGAAGATCTAGGGGGAATAGGGCCGGTGCCTCGGGTTCGTCTGCCTCTGCGGCACCGGGCGCAACCGTCGCGAGCGCCACCCGTCGTCCCCCCACCGATCGCATTAAATCCAACACCCGCACCACGTCATCATAAACCGCACCCCGATCGGCATAGAGCACCAGCAAGCCCTCGGGATTGGTGCGGTTATACCCCTCCAGAATCAGATAGAGCTGGGCCTCGGACACCAGGGACTTGTCCACATACACCTGGCCCAATGTATCCACACTCACCATCAACATCTCTCGGTTTTGGATCGTTGCGGTTCCCGCGCCCGGCAGCTCGACGTTGATGGCCTGCTGGCGGGTGAGCTGAAGCGCTGCCAGGATAAAAAAGATCAGGATGCAAAAAATAATGTCAATCAGGGGAATGATTTCGATGGCCACCCCTTGTTCGGAGTGATGAGAATTGATTTTCATCGGTGAAGAGGTAGAAAGGGGGCAGCAAGCAAAGAGATGATCGTGGCTAGACGCGATCGTGGCTAGACGCGATCGTTATCCGGGACGATCGGATCCGGCGGAACCATGGGAGCGGGGGCCGATCGGGTCGGGGGAGTGGCATAAGTCATGGCCCAGGCCTGACGATAGAGTAGCTCCAACTCACTTCCCGATCGCCGGAAAATCTTAACCTGGGTTTCTAGGAAAATTCGGAACAGCCGATAGAACAACGAGCTAACGATCGCCACAATCAGACCGATCGCCGTACTCAACAGCGCATCCCGAATCCCCAGGGTTACCCCCGCCGTTGATGCAGTTCCCAGGTCTCCCAGGCGAATATTCCCCAGGGACCGCATCAGGCCCAACACCGTCCCCAAAAGCCCCAACAGCGGCGACAGGGTAATGACCGCTTCTAAGATTTTTTCCCCACGTCGCATTGCAGTCAGTTCTTCATCCGCCGCTGCCTCTAGGGCAAGGCGAAACACCTCCGGCTCAGGATTGTTGAGACGCAGGGGGGCATACAGCAAGCGACCGATCGGCTGGTGATTATGACGACGGGCTGTGTTCATCGCTTCGGTCCAGTCATGACAGGCCGCTTCCAGAACCTGTTTCACAATCTGGGTCTCCCGTGTCAGAATCCTAGACCAGAACCACAGCCGCTCGATCGTCACACTGAGCGCTAGCACAGACAAGCCCGCCAACAGCAGAATTGCTATGCCACCTTTTTCCAATAACTCAATCAGGTTCACAGTTTTCTCGCTTAGGGATACCTCGATGAATAGAGGTGAGTAGCGATGCCACTCACGTACATCATCATCATAATAATTCTGACCTCGGGGAACCTCGAAAACACCAAGTTTCCGTGTACCGGTCCGTTGCCACAGGGCGGCTAACGCTTAGGTGAGGCTGTATACACTCCACCAAAGGTGAGGTACAGAGTGATCCCTTCACCCCATGCAACTCATAGCCGCTATAGCCAAGGAATTCCACTGTTTTTTCAGGGTCACCCGATTCCTCCACGAGTCTAGTATAAGATTAGGGGCCGCTGATAGGAGAGCAACGGATAGAAGGGTCACCCGCAGGGGTGAGAGGGAGAATTATCCCAATTTTGGTCCTGGGACCCAGGTCAGACTCAGGGCTGGGTTGGGTAGCTTCGCCGCCTCAGTCAATGAGTCAAGTTGCCCGATGTTGAATGGCACCGGCCTAAGGGCAATCGACCCGTCCGGTGGACCCGAACCTCTGGTGGGGGCGCGGTTTGCGCGCCCAATACGGAATTTTTTGTCAATCAACCAGGTCATGGACACCTCAGGACACCTCGAAAAATCAAGGTGCTGGTCCGGTAACCCACGTAAGAGTCAGGGTTGGGTTGGGCGGCGCAGCCGCCCAACCCAATTCATCGAGGTGCTCCTCCATTAATCTAAATTTTCATCCTGTGACCTACGCAAGAATCAGGGTGAAGTTGGGTGGCTCCGCTCCCCAACCCAATTCATCGAAGGGCTCTAATCGCGATCGGGACCAAATCTGACCTGTTTTCGTCTTTAAAAGATGTTAAATTTTTGATCCCCATCCCTAGATGCTGTTGCATTTAGTTGGAATCTCTTCAATAATCGAACTCATGTTCGGGCACCTCGAAAATTCAGATTTTGACCGCAATGCCCACGGCAGAATCAGGGTTTTGGCGCGCGGCTTCGCCGCGCGCCAAAATTAAGCGAGGTACCCTGTGGCGCGTGGCGAAGTTTATTTTTCGATCTAGTCCAGGGAACCGTTACGGCGGTTCCCTCACGTGTTCCCAGCACCTCGAAACAGTCAAATTCCCACCCAGAACCACTCGATTATTGCGACGGGAATTGTGATGGGTGGTAAAGCCTCTAACCCCACTGAATCGAAGTGCCCTTCCTCTTCCATAACTTTTTATAACGCTGTTACAGACTCCCATTAAAAACATGCATAAGATCCAAACCCCCGAAATTCAAGCGCCGGACGTCCAATCCATCTGTTGCCCCAATTGTGGTAGTCCCGCCGAACGCCATCGCCTTGAGGTCCATCAGTTGCTCAAAACCCAGTGCAGGGTTTGCGACTACCTGATGGTGACATCCCTCCACACGGCCCAGGTCGTCGAGGCATACTACGCGCCCGGTGCTCCCCTGAACCAATCGTGACGGCTTGGTGTGCGGGTTACGCTATGCGCACTTCACCCCATGGGGTCACTCCCCGTACCGGATGCACTGACAGATGCTGGATGCGTGTGGGAGACCATCCTGGGGACAGAACCAGGAATAGAACTGGGAACAGACAAGTACGGGGCAAGAGTACGAAGCCAATTTGAAGCATGGAGCCCCTGTGTTGAATCTCCTCTGTCCTGGGGTTCCAACTCCTCTGTCCCTCGGTCTGGCGTTAGGGGCTGTCATCACGTAACCCCAGACTGTCTTCAGGGCACCTCGAAAAATTCAAATTTCTATGGCAGGGCACTGCCCACAACAGAATCAGGGTTGTGGCAGGCGGCTTCGCCGCCTGCCACGATTAATCCAGGTGCCCTTCAGAACCAGAGATATAGGCCCTGTCAGAGACATCGTCCCTAGCCCATACTACTGGGGCGGGCGTGTCACTTTGATAGCGCCAGGTTTCTACAGTGACTTGATGACACGCCCTCGGACACCTCGATTCATCCAAATTTTTGGGAGACAGCCCACCCAAGAATCAGGGTCTGGGTTGGGCGGCTTCGCCGCCCAACCCAATTAATCGAGGTGCCCCCTAGGGATCCAATGTCCGACACTCTCCCCAGCTGCG
This sequence comes from Prochlorothrix sp., assembly GCA_035285005.1. Lineage (GTDB taxonomy): Bacteria > Cyanobacteriota > Cyanobacteriia > Prochlorotrichales > Prochlorotrichaceae > Prochlorothrix. Next base: position 1,745 of record JAYKIB010000115.1, on the reverse strand, counting down.
TAAGACCTTGACAATATAGAGAAATGCAACACCAAATTGACAAACTTGAAGTTTGTTGGGGAGAATCATTATTTGTGCAAACAGTAGCAATCTTAATAAAGACTCTTGGCTAACGTCATCGTAATTGGTGCCCAGTGGGGCGATGAGGGAAAAGGAAAGATTACCGACTTGCTCAGCAATTCGGCAAATGTAGTGGTTCGTTACCAGGGCGGCGTGAATGCCGGTCATACCGTTGTGGTCAACGATCAAACCTTTAAACTACATCTGATTCCATCGGGGATCCTCTACCCGGATACCCAGTGCATCATTGGCTCTGGAACCGTGATTGATCCAAAGACACTCCTCGCAGAACTGGATCAACTCCATGCGCTGCAGGTGTCCACCGACAACCTCTTTATCTCTGAAACCGCCCACGTTACGATGCCGTACCATCGGCTTTTTGACCAGGCATCAGAGCAACAGCGTGGCAACTATAAGCTCGGGACTACGGGGCGCGGCATTGGCCCCACCTATGCGGATAAGTCTGAGCGCAACGGGATTCGTATCATTGACCTGATGCATTTGGAGCGTCTGGAGGAAAAAATCCGCTGGACGATCACCCAGAAGAATGTCTTGCTGGAAAAGCTCTATGACCTCGAGCCGCTGGATGCGGATGCGGTCATTGCGGAGTATGCGGGCTATGCCGATCGCCTCCGGCCCTATGTGGTGGATAGCTCTCTGCAACTCTACGAAGCGGTCAAAAATCGCCAGAATATTCTGTTTGAAGGGGCACAGGGCACCCTGCTGGACCTGGACCATGGTACCTATCCCTACGTAACCTCCTCGAATCCTGTGGCGGGGGGCGCTTGTATTGGTGCGGGTATTGGTCCCACGATGATCGATCGGGTGATCGGCGTTGCCAAAGCCTATACCACACGGGTGGGGGAAGGGCCTTTTCCCACGGAACTGGAAGGGGAGATGGGCGATGTGCTCGGCGATCGGGGAGCAGAGTTTGGGACAACCACGGGACGGAAACGGCGTTGTGGTTGGTTTGACGCGGTGATTGGTCGCTATGCGGTGCGCATCAATGGCATGGACTGTTTGGCCATTACCAAGCTGGATGTGTTGGATGAGTTGGACGAGCTGAAGGTGTGTGTGGCCTACGATGTTGACGGCGAGCGCTGTGAAGCGTTTCCCACCAATTCCCATCGCCTCAGCAAATGTGTGCCGATCTACGAGACGCTGCCCGGTTGGAAGCAGCCCACAACCGACTGTCGGAGGTTGGAAGACTTACCCAAGCCTGCCTTGAATTATCTGAAGTTCTTGGCGGAGCTGATGGATGTGCCGATCGCGATCGTTTCGGTGGGTCCAGGGCGCGACCAAACCATTATTGTGGAAGACCCGATCCACGGTCCCAAACGTGCGTTGTTGGATCCCAATGGAACCCTAGTTCAGGTCTAGGGCGATCACTCTGGGGTAATAACTCTGGGACGATCACGCCAGGGCGATCATTCCAGGGCACCTCGATGAAGGCACATTTTCGCATTGTGGCCCACGCAAGACTCAGGGTTGGGTTGGGCGGCGAAGCTGCGCGCCACGATGAATTGAGGTACCCATCTGGAACTGTCTTTAAAAGATGGAAGCCTCACCACTTCAGTGAAGTTCCCGGTGAGGCAGAAGACGCAGTTAGGAGGTATCTTGCTTTACTACCGTAGCCGACACTCCTTGGGGGAGTAGATTTACTTAATAAGTTCTTAACTCTGCCG
>JAYKIB010000114.1:0-4080 GCA_035285005.1 Prochlorothrix sp. | reverse complement strand
GCACCCATGACCCCTTCCCCCGAGTTTTGGACCGAAGTCTGTCAATTTGCCCATGCCCTGAGCCAGCGGGTGGGCCTCCATCTCCTCGCAGACTTTGGCACCGTCACCGCCGACCACAAAAGTGACGGCACCCTCGTAACCCAATGCGATCGCTGGGCCGATGCAGAACTCCGCGCCGCGATCGCCGCCCAATATCCCGATCACGGCCTCCTCACCGAAGAAACCCTCCACGAATTTCCCGCCAACGACTGGTGCTGGATTATCGACCCCCTCGATGGCACCACCAACTTTGCCATGGGAGTCCCCATCTGGGGCATCTCCCTCGGGTTGCTCTACCGGGGCACCCCCATCTTTGGTTGCGTCCACTGTCCCACCCTCCAAAAAACCTTCCACGGCTTCTGGCCCGGAGCCAGCGGCCTCACCCCCCCCTCCGGTGCCTTCTGCAACCACCAACCCATCCACACCACCACCGCCCAACCCACCCCCCAGCACCTGGTCAGCCTCTGCACCCGCAGCATCCCCGCCCTCCAAAAAGACCCGATCGCCACCCTCCCCCTCCCCTTTAAGGTCCGCACCCTCGGCGCATCCACCTATAACCTCCTCACCGTCGCCAGCGGTTTTACCCTGGGCGGCGTGGAAGCCACCCCCAAGGTCTGGGATATTGCCGCCACCTGGGCGATCGTCCAAGCCGCTGGAGCCCAGTGGATCCCCCTAGAACACCAACCCTTTCCCCTCACCGTGGGTCAAAACTACAAGTCCATTTCGTTCCCAACCCTGGTTCTGGCTCGCCCCGACCTAAAACCCCTACTTCTCCCGTTTTCTAGCTACTTGGGCACTCCCGCCCCCTAATCCTCCAACCCTAGACCCCACCTAATCGAGAGCCTAATCAACAGCCCGATCAATCGAGATCCCTCCACAGAGACAGGCATCACCAATGCAAAAAGCACGATCGCCCTAAGGGCGATCGTGCTTCTTCTAGAGAGTCTCCCCTAGGGGAGACTGGGGCGCGTAGTGATAGCGCTCTGGTGATGGGCAACGGGTTGCGAAGTGCTGTGCCTAGGCAGACTGTGCTTAGGAAGCACGAACGCGAGTACGACTCATATTGCTGCGACCCGTGCCCCGTCCCGTACTGGTGCGCCCCACATTACTGGAGACCCGGCGGGGACCGCGACGACGAGATGGACGGCGGGAGCCAGCATTGGGGGAAGCAGAACGAGCTGCAGCTGCAGCCGATCGAGTTTCGTAGTACTGGTTCGTGGAAGCTTCGCCTCGGGCGCTGCTAGATCGGAGTTCACGCTTGAGTTGGTTAATCCGGGAGCGCCAGTGGCTACGCTCCATGGCATCAAGGTTAAAATAACGGTCTTTCGATCGAGTATCGGACATACGAATGATAAAGCTCTACAGAGTAATGCCCTCAGGAGCCTGGTGCTGAGCAGACTTGGGAAGCAGTTTCAACGAGTGTCAATTCAGGTCAGCATCGGATCCACATATCCCCCATATTGCTCCCCACTCGGGGGGCTCCTGTCATGGATCCTGTGGGAGCCAGCAGCAGCATGGGGTTTGGGGCTGTGTTCAAAATTGGGAGGTGTAGACTGGTGGGAATTAGAGACTGTTAGTCGCAGATACAGTGCAACCCATCAGACCAAGTGTGATTGTCAGGGTTAAAGCAAATTGCGCTCGTTAGCATCGGACCCAATCGGATCTAACGGCACGCGGTCCTTAACCTATGGTTGTGCAAGGGAGCAGAAAGCGTTGCGAAGGAACTTGCACAAGAGACTTCACAAGGATGAAATCACAACAGCTCATCGACTTAAACTAAGGAGTCTGCTCCGGGTTTCTAACCCGTTCGTTGTGACCCTAGACGGTCTCGGTCCCCGGCTGAGCTAACGGATTTGGACGCATCCAAAACCCAAAAAGGCTGTAGCTCCTGATTTCAGTAGAGGCGGGAACAACACTCTTAACCCAGAACGGAAGATGAGGGTGAGTTAGTCGAGTAGCCTAACAGCTTTTGGGAAAATGTCAAGTCGCTCAAATCATGCCGACGTAACGTTGAACTTTCCTTGGTATAGAAGTTACCGCTTGATGTTCCGTTTGGCAAGCAGCTTGCTGTCCTGAGGTAGGGTTGACCGGAATAACCCGATCGTGCGACTCCCTAGGGATCTTTTCCGGCCTAGGGTGGCGAAATCCGGACTGGCTCCCCAGAATTGGAGACGGGAGGCGGTGGCCGGCGTGACGAGAATTGGGGCTTGGGGTAGGCAGGTTCGCTGTTTATTCCAATTCACCCAGTTATCTGCCAGCTTAATACAGGCCCACTGGGACTGCTCCGGATGAGACCTGACCCAGCCGCGATTGGCCTCGGTCACGATTCGCCTCGGTCACGATTCGCCTGGGCCAGCTTTTCTCCCCCATGGTCTACCCGCACAGTGATGACGATTCCGCTCAACCCAAACCCAATAAATCGAGGTGCCCAGGGCGCGATAGACTAGGCAGGAACGGCAATCGTCAAGTTGCATTGGACCAGTTTGGGCAGAGATTTCCCCGTGCAGCGGGAGCCCCCCAGCCCCATGATGATTTCCCCCTCTTCTTTCCTCCCTTTGCCTCATTTTCCCAGCTATGGCCATCCATCTCGCCTCTTCCAGCTCTGATCCGACTGCCGGTCCCCCTTCGACCCCAGCCAACCCAACCGCAGCACATCCAACGGAGGCGGCGGAAGTTAGCACAGAAGTTAGAGCAGAAGTTAGCGCGGTAGACCCCCCAAGGCCCTGTGTGCCTGAGGTGTCGATCGTTGTGCCGATCTATAACGAGGAAGAGAGCTTGCCCCAGTTGGTGGCGACGATCGCTGACATTATGGAGGGCCAGAATCTGGCCTATGAGCTGATTTGCGTGGATGATGGTTCCCAGGATGGGTCCAGTGAGTGGCTAAAGCGGGAGGCGACTCAGCGGGCAACCCTGCGAGCCGTGATTTTGCGGCGCAATTATGGTCAAACGGCAGCGATGGCGGCGGGATTTCACCAGGCCCGGGCTCAAAAAATTGTGACCCTGGATGGGGACTTACAGAATGATCCGGCGGATATTCCCTTGCTCTTAGCCAAGCTGGATGAAGGCTATGATCTGGTCAGTGGGTGGCGTAAAAATCGTCAGGATCATGCGGTAACCCGTCTTCTCCCCTCAAAAATTGCCAATTGGATTATTGGACAGGTCACGGGGGTCCAAATCCATGATTATGGCTGTTCTTTGAAGGCATACCGCCAGGAAGTGGTGGCGGATATGAATCTCTATGGGGAATTACACCGGTTTTTACCGGCCTTGGCGTTTATGGAGGGGGCGCGGATTTGTGAGATGCCGGTGCGGCACCATGCGCGACGGTTTGGCCAAAGTAAATATGGTCTCGGACGAACGTTCCGGGTGATGCTGGATCTGCTGACAATTTATTGTATGAAGAAGTTTTTAACACGGCCCATGCATGGGTTTGGAGTGGTGGGGCTACTGTCCATGGCGTTGGGCGGTGTACTGGGGTTGTATTTAACGGTTTTGAAGTTTGGGATGGGCCAAAATATTGGCGATCGGCCCCTGCTGATTCTGACAGTACTCTTGATTTTGGCTGGGGTGCAGTTGCTCTGCTTTGGTCTCTTGGCGGAACTGATGATGCGGACTTACCACGAGTCCCAAGGCCGCCCCATTTACCGTATTCGCGAAGTGGTGAATCATACCCAGTTGTAAGGCTAGCGATCGCCCGTCTCCAACAGATTGATAGTCAGCCCATCGTCAAACGGTCTATCTGCCCTGCCAATAGGGAAGCCGTCCAACGGAGGCTGAACGGCTGGAACCATTGATATAACTGAATTTTAGAATGGCTCAGGGGTGATTTGAACACCCGACCAAGGGCTTATGAGTCCCCTGCTCTACCACTGAGCTACTGAGCCATGGCCACAGGCTAGTTTTACCTGCAACAAGATTTAATTATATCTTAAAACGAATTAAAGTCAAACACGATCGACCAGAAAAGTTGGGGTACTCCTTGGCACAGGCAGCAAAGTGACCCATTGAACCTTGGAGTCGAGCTTTGGCGTGGGGATAGTT
>JAYKIB010000113.1:0-12514 GCA_035285005.1 Prochlorothrix sp. | reverse complement strand
GACCAATCCGCCCCAGTTTGTGAACGAGGCCACTGGCACCTACACCATCACCGTCACCAATAACGGCCCCTCCGACTTTGCCGGCCCTGTTTTGGTGAATGAGGACTTGGCGGCGAGTGTCCTCGGGAGCAGTATTAGCGGGGCGACCTATACCTTCAAGAGCTTTAGTGGTACGGGTTGGGCCTGTACCGATGTGGGGGATGCCAATCCCTGCGCCGATGGAGACACCACCCTGCAATTTTCCCGCACGGGAGCATTGGCGGCGGGCAGTAGTTCCTCCTTCACCCTGGATGTGAATCTGAGTAATGCCACCAGCCCCACGGAAGATACCGATAACATCGACAACACGGTGACGATCGACTCTGCAACCCTGACGGCGGCCAATGATGCGGTCAGTGCTAATAATTCTGCAACGGCGATCGTTGATGTGGAGAGTAATACGGCAGTGCTGACCATTACCAAAGATGACGACGATGGGAGTCGGGACCAGGATGGGGATCCCAGCGACGATACGCGCTTTGTCACCGGTGGCGAGGGTAGTTATTTCCTGATTGTCACCAATAATGGTCCTGCAGCGGCCCAGAACGTTCAGATTGCTGAGAATAGCGGCTTTACCGCCACCAACTTGCCCAGTGGCCTCACCTATAAGGGCTATGCCCTCACCCAGAACTGGCGCTGTACCAGTAGCACCGCCACCACCTTTACCTGTGATTACGGCCAGTGGACTGATACGGATAATGATGGTCTGGTGGGGGAACCGGGGGAGGATACCTTTGATGACACGGTGGCGATGCCAGCGGGGACAACCTCGGGTTTAGAACTGATTGTGAGCATTGATGCCAATGCAACCGTGGGCACCTTAACCAATACGGTCAGTGCCAATGCGGATAATGCAACCCAGGTCACGGCCTCGGAACCAACGATCATTGTTGAGCCTGCGGATCTGGCGGTGACCAAAACCGGCGTTGATACGATCGATGCGGTCACCAACGCTGAAGGCTCGAACACCCCCGCCACCTACACCATCACCGTGACCAACAATGGACCCGGGGCTGCGGAAGGTGATATTTATCTCACGGATTATTTGCCGGACGGTTTGGTTTACTACTCTGGCGCTCCCCAGCCCACCACGAACGCTGCCCTGGGCGATGGAACCTGGACCGTCATTAGTTACAACACGATCTCCAATCAGATCGCCTTCCGTCGATCGGCGACCCTCGCCAATGGAGCCTCCAGCACGATCGAAGTGCCGGTGGAAGTGGCGGCTAATGCCCCCACGATCGCCCGCAACTTTGTGCGCGTCAGCAGTGTCACCACCCCCGAGCCGGATTACAACACCAGCACCCCCGACTATGACGATCCCGATGATGCCCCCTGCGATCGGGATTTGGACAACTACGATGGCTCCGGTTCCCTGACAACCCAACCCGTCAATAACTGCGCAGTCAAAGCAACCACCATCACCAGTGGTCTCGAAACCACCCTGCTCAAAAAACAGCCGGCGACGGATGATGGCACGATCGACCCAGTGGATATCTCCGCCTCCGGGTTTAATACGCTGATTCCCTTCACGATCGAGGTCACCAACCCGAACACCACCACCGCTGTGGGCAACGTCATCATCCAAGACACCTTGCCGGAAACCCTGACCTACAGCAGCGTTACGGCCATTAGCGCCGCTGACTCGGATGTGACAACGGCAGTGGCGGGGCGGGAGTTTACGCGATCCTGTCGCTATGCCAGCGATACCCGCGTGCTCACCTGTAATCTGGGAACCGTCGATGCATCGGAAACCGTGGCCATCACCCTGGAGGTCACCCCCAATGTCTCGGGTATCATCACCAACACAGCGGGCTACTTAAGCGGGGGATCCAATACGGATTCCGAGTCGGTCAATATCCTCAATCCGCCCAACGCCAACACCCTCTCCGGGACCGTCTTTGAGGATGCGGGTGCCAATGGCGGACTATACATCAATGGAACCGACACACCGATCCAAAACATCACGGTGAATCTGTATCGGGATGTCAATAACGATAATGGGGTGGATGCGGGCGACATCTTACTGGCGTCCACAGCCTCCGCCGCAGATGGTACCTACAGCTTTGAGACCAACCTGACCGGTGAGTTTGTGGTGGCCGTCGATACAGCCGATCCAGACTTGCCCTCCACCACCTTCACCACCCCCGCCGCCGATCCGCGCTCCTATGGAGTCACCCTCACGGCGGGCGCTAACGTGGCCAATAACGACTTTGGGGTGGCAGGCGGAGCCGCCCCGAGCCTGGACTTTGGGGATGCACCGGATACCTACGCCACCCTCCTAGCCTCGGGGGGGCCCCGGCATACCCTCAGCAGCACCCTCTACCTCGGTGCCAGCCAACCCGACGCGGAAACCGATGGGCAACTGGGGGGTGACGCGGGAGCGGGAGCCGATGGGGACGACACCAGCGGGAGCGACGACGAGGCGAGTGTGACCCCTGGCATCCTGATCACCAATGCCAGCAGCTATAGCCTCGACTTTACGGTCCACAACACAACGGGGAGCAATGCGACCCTCTGGGGTTGGATCGACTTCGATCAAAATGGCACCTTTGAGGCCGATGAGGTGGCCAGCACCACGGTGGCGAATGGTGCCACCACGGCCCAACTGACCTGGGCAACGGGGGCAACGGCTGGGTTTAATGACCTGGCCAGCGCCACCGCCGGGACCACCTATGGTCGCTTCCGTCTCAGCCGTGACGCGGGCATTACCGCCAGCACGCCAGGGGGGGCGGCCAGTGATGGGGAAGTGGAAGATTACCCGATCACGGTGACGGCCCCCGGCTCCCCCAATTTGCTGCTGGTGAAGCGCATCACCCGTCTCCTTGAGAAAGGGAGCAGCTCGATCGTCAATTACACCAGCTTTGTGGAGGATGGCAGCTCTAGCGATGACAATGATCCCAACTGGCCGGGACATAACAGTGGGGATGGCAGCAACACCTACACCGTCGGCCAAACTGCGATCGATGCGAGCCCTGGGGACAGGGTGGAATACACGATTTACTTCCTCAACACCGGGAGCGGGGTGGCCAGTAACGTCAAAATCTGCGATGCCCTGTCCCAGTACTTGACCTATATTCCCAACACCTACGATGCCCAGTCCGCCAATGCCGATGGCGGCGGAACGACGAATTTGGGCATTGAGTTGAATACGGGGGGCAGCAGCGTCTATATGACCGGGCTCACTACGGATGCCCCCGATCGCGGGGCATTGGTGGAGGCCGGGGTCGAGCCCACGGGTTGTGTCAATCCCGACCTGAGCGCCATGACGGCGGGGGATAATCCCAACGGCACGGTCACGGTGGATCTGGGCAATGTGGATGCCAGTGCGGGATCCGGCAGCCCCAATACCTCCTACGGCTATATTCGCTTCCAGACGATCGTGGACTAGGGGAGGGACGATCGGAACAAGGACAGGCCGCAGGCCCACCCGATCGGCGGCACTCCCATTAATCCCGTCGGGTGCCGTTGAGACTTACGGCAAAGGGGTTGACTGGGGCAAATCTTATGCTAGGGTCTTGCCACAGGACTCGATCGCCCGGATCTTCCCCCAGAAGTGTTGGGTGAGTGGTTGGGTCACTTCCTCCCATGACTTTCCGGTTTCATAAGGACTGGGCGGGCAGAGTAATCGCCGCAAGCCGCCATCAGTCGCCACAGCGAGCGCCGCCATCATCGCCGCAGTCCACAGGATGCATAACCCCCGAACTCATCATTTCCTATCCCATGCCCGCTATGTCCCAGGATGTCAGCCCCCGAACCCCAACCCATTGGACGCAGCCGGAGCCGGCTGTCGGTCCCGATCGATCGAGTCCGGCCCCAACCCCGTCGGCACACCCCAACGCAGCCGCAACTGTCACGCACCCCACCGCCCCCGCCGACCCTAATCCCAGTCTTGCTTCCATCCCCCTCGCCTCGGAGCCCTGGGTCCACCTCCCTCCCTATCCCACCGGCCCGGACCAGGGGCGGAACGACCCCGATCGTAATCCGGCGCGCGGCAGCAGCCACACCCGCCCAACCCCACCCCACCCCGATCCATCCTTGGCGGACATAGGGGACAGTGCAACCCATTGGAACGTAGACGCGGGCCAATTTTCGGTGGATGCCTACGCCGACCGATTGATGAATGATCTGTTTGGGGAAGTGGAGCATATTTTAGACACGGGCGCTGCACCCCCCCGCGCCGAAGAACAACCGGAATTTATTGCCATTAAGCCCCTGCCGGTACGGCAGATTCAACTCCCCCCCGAGTTGGTTTCCCCGCCGGAGGGGACCGGCGACCAGCAGGTCATCGAAGCGGAAGTGACCCCCGTGACCCCCCGCAGCGATCGACTCCTCCAGGGGGCCGTGGTCCTCTCCTGTGGCATGGCCCTGGGCCTGTCCTTAATGGATCCCGATCGCTACGTCACCCTGACCCAGCTGCTGGGCGGAGCCCCCCCCCCAACGGTCGCGATCGCACCCAGCATTGATGCAGCCGCTGAGGCGGACCAGCAATTTATCCGCTACCTGGAGCGATCCCTCGAACTGGTGGAACAGCAGCAGTCGGCCCTCGCCCAGGCCACCAACCCCGCCAGCCAGATCAATGGCTCTGCAGCGGCCCTCGCCATGGCTGGTGTCGCCCCCGCCGTGGGACTGCCGGGGAATCTACCGGCCCCGAACTTTAATGGCGGCACTGGAACCGGAACCGTGGCACCCTCCGGGACGGCAGGCACCCCCGGCGCGATCGATAACCTCCCCACCGTCGCCGTGGCCAGCGCCTTACCCGGTCAAACGGCCCTGCCCCCCGTCGGGCTAGCCAATCCCAACTCCCCCACGGTCTTGGACCGGGTTTATATCCCGGTCTATAGCAATGTACCCGGTGCCATCCCCAACCCCACCAGCCCCGGTGCCGTTCCGGGCCTCACCCTCAATCCCCCCACCGCCGCCGCTCCGCCCCTTGCGCCGACGGCCCCCACCGCCCTCGCGGCCCTGCCCCCGGCCCCCACCGCCGCCGCCCCAGCAGGCACCAATCCCACCACCGCAGTGGCCCCCCTCCCCGTGGCGGCCACCCACACCCTCATGGGCCTACTGGAGTTGGGCGATCGATCGGCGGCCCTGTTTGAAATCAACGGCGTAACCCGACGCATTCACCTGGGCGAAGCGATCGGATCCAGCGGCTGGACCCTCGTGGAAGTCGCCAACCAAGAGGCCATTATGCGCCGGAACGGCGAGGTGCGATCGGTCTACGTGGGACAGGCTTTTTAGTTGCCCGCTTAAGGAACAGCCATGAGCCTATTTGATGATTTCAGCCAGTTTTTAGAGTCGCGCCTGGATGAGTTTCTGCGCAACAATCCCCATCTAGAGTTGCAAGCCCTAGAGGAACAACTGCGGGAGCAGGAAGCCGATGCCCAGCAGTTACTGCGGGAGTTTCAGGCCAAGGAAAAACACCTCCAGGATCAGATTCTAGAAACCGCCAAGGAGGTGCAGCGCTGGCACCTGCGGATCCAAAAAGCCCAGGCCGCTCACCGGCTGGACCTGGTGAACGCCGCCCAGGAACGGGAAGCCGCCCTCCTACGCCAGGGCAACCAGCTGTGGGGCCAAATGAAAGGCGTCACGGCCCGGATTCAACGAACCCAGGAACTGCACCAGCAAATCCAGGTCCAGCGCCAGGAAGTGGCCCGCAAAGCTGCCGAAGCCCGCAAAGCCCAAGCCCAGGCTGCCCAGGCCAGCAGCGCCCACACCTCTACCCATTCCACAACCCGCAACCCCCAGTCCCACACCTCGGGCAACACCCAAGCCCCGCCCCCCCACGGCTCCAGCCACGCCTGGAGTAGTCCCCCCCCTCGGGGCACCTCGGATCCGCTCCTGGACCCGTTAGAAGAGCAGTTTCAACAGCTCGAAACCGATGCGGAGTTGCAGGACTTAAAAACGCGGATGGGACAGCCTTAAAGCACAGACCCTAGGACTCAGGCGTGTGATCCAGTCACGGTAGAACCCCGGCGATACCCGCGTGACACGCCCAACCCCGTGCCAGGAGCTAGGGGCTATATCCCTGACTTCGCGAGCAGTCTAGGGTGACATGATGACAGTCCCTAGGGGAACGCACTGTATGACTTGTTGGAAGCCCCTAACCCCACGGTCGCGCCTCTCCTCGGGGCGCATTCCCGCGCCCAAAGCCGCTCCTTGGGGGTGTCTCCAGTCTTCGGCTAGACGGGGGCTTCCCATCCGTACCCTGTCTCAACCCACCGGTCCGTTGCTATATTGGGTGGATTGACCGCAAACTGCGGCGTTGGGGCAGGACAACCTCCCCCCCGACTCCGGCCTCTGGCGGTACTCCCCCGATCGTATTTTGAATGTCTATGAATTCCCCCCTGCGAAACCATCATCATGGGAACCACCGTTGGTTCCGCCCTTGGGTCAGTCCCCAGGTTCGGGCCTGGTTGCGCCAGGGAGGGCGCACCGCAGCCCTAGGGGCGCTGGCGGCGGGAGCCGTTTTAGGAGATGGCCTCTGGCTACGATCGCCGGTTTTGGCCCAGCGTCAACCGGAAACCCTGCCCTACGGTCAGCTCCTCCAGGATTTGGCAGCAGGGCAGGTTCTGTGTATTGAGTATGACCCGATGCAGGATTTGGCGCGGGTCAAGTATCGATCGGAGGCCGACCCCACCGGCGCAGAGACCAGCAGCGCCAGTACCAGCAGTAGCACCAGCACCAGCAGCACCAGCAGCAGTACCAGTGGCACCGCCACCAGCGCCCTCGGCTGCGACACCAGCACGGCCTCAGACCTCAAAACCGTTGTCCTCTTCAGTCGCAACCCAGAACTGGCGGAGCTAGCCCGCGCCAACGGTGCGGACTTTGTGGTCAAACCCACAGCGGATAGCCGTGCGGTCATGAACTTGATGGCGAACTTGCTCCTGGCGGGGATCGTCCTCAGTTTGTTGCTGGTACTCCTCAAGCGCTCCAGTGGTGCGGCGAACCAGGCGATGAACTTCGGCAAGTCCCGAGCCCGCTTCCAGATGGAGGCCAGCACGGGGGTCGTCTTCGATGATGTGGCGGGGATTGAGGAGGCCAAGGAAGAGTTGCAGGAGGTGGTCACCTTCCTGAAGCAGCCGGATCAGTTTACGCGGCTCGGGGCCAAGATTCCCAAGGGAGTGCTCCTGGTGGGACCACCGGGAACGGGGAAGACCCTGCTGGCCAAGGCGATCGCCGGGGAAGCGGGAGTGCCGTTCTTCAGCATGTCCGGCTCCGAATTTGTGGAAATGTTTGTGGGGGTAGGCGCGTCTCGGGTGCGGGACCTGTTCAAGAAAGCCAAGGAAAATAGCCCCTGTATTGTCTTTATTGATGAAATTGATGCGGTCGGTCGCCAGCGCGGGGCCGGAATTGGGGGCGGTAACGATGAGCGGGAGCAGACCCTCAACCAGTTGCTGACGGAAATGGACGGCTTTGAGGACAACAGCGGCATTATTGTCATTGCCGCGACCAATCGCCCCGATGTGCTCGATAAGGCGCTGCTGCGTCCCGGTCGTTTCGATCGCCAGGTGACCGTCGATTTGCCCACCTTCAGCGGTCGCCTCGGCATCCTCGAAGTCCACGCCCGCAACAAGGTGATGGCGGCGGAGATATCCCTGGATAATGTGGCCCGTCGCACACCGGGCTTTTCCGGCGCAGATTTGGCTAACCTCCTCAACGAAGCGGCCATCCTGACGGCCCGTCGCCGCAAGGACCAAATCACCATGGAGGAGATTACGGATGCGATCGATCGGATCACGATCGGCAGCAGCCTCACCCCCCTCCTCGACGGCAAGAAGAAGCGCCTCATCGCCTACCACGAAGTGGGCCATGCCCTGATTATGACCCTGCTCAAGCATGGGGACTTGCTGGACAAGGTGACCATTATTCCCCGTTCCGGCGGCATTGGCGGCTTTGCCAAGCCTGTCCCCAACGAAGAGATCATCGACAGCGGCCTCTACAGTCGGGCATGGCTCTACGATCGCATGGTGATGTTGATGGGGGGACGTGCGGCGGAGGAAGTGATCTTTGGCTATGACGAGGTCACACCGGGGGCCATGGGAGATATTCGCCAACTGACGAACCTGGCGCGGGAGATGGTGACCCGCTACGGCATGAGCGATCTGGGACCGTTGGCCCTGGATGACAACGGCCAAGAGGTTTTCTTAGGCCGCGATTTAATGAGCCCACGTCCCAAATATTCCGAGTCCATGGCGGTGCAGATTGATACCCAAATCCGCGCCATTGCCCAGCAGTGTCTGGAAGAGGCCCGTCGCCTGGTGGCGGAAAATCGCGGGTTGATGGACCAACTGGTGGACACCTTGCTGGAACAGGAAGAGTTGGATGGGGAAACGTTCCGGGAGATCGTAGCGGCGGCCACCCCCATTCCCGAAAAGGCCAATTACACCGATGCCCTCGCGTCCGCTACAGCTCCGGCGTGAGGGCCGGGGGCGGGCTCTCGTCCAGGCAGGTGTAGTGGAGTTGGCTTAGGGCCAGGTCCGTGGCGGTGAACTGGGTTCCCTCCAGCCGCGCCCGCCGGAAATCCACCTGGTCCAGGGTGGCATTGGTAAACTGGGCCTTGCGTAGGTCGGTCCAGCGGAAATCGCAGTGCTGGAGTTGGGCCGCATCCCAGGAACTCCCATAGGCATAGGCCTTGGCCAGATGGGTATGGCTGGCGGTGACCCGATCGAGGCGGCTGCGATAGAGGATCGAGGCCATCATCTCCGTTTCCGTGAGATTGGCTTCCCGTAGGTCGGCTTCGCTGAGGTTGGCCCCAATTAGGTTGGCCATGCTGCAATTGGTCCGGCGCAGATTGGCCTGGGCGAGGTCACTGTCCTGGAGATTGGCCGATCGCAGGTTGGCCCCAATTAAGTTGGCCTCCGTTAAGTCGGCTCCGGTCAGGTTGGCCCCCCGCAGATCTGCGCCCATCAGGTTACTACCCTGGAGGTTGGCTCCGGCCAAGTTCACCCCCATCAGCTTCGCCCCCACTAAATGGGCCACGGCCAGGTTCACGGCCCCCAGGTTGGCATCCACCAGGTCGGCATTACTGAGGTTGGGTTGCACTTCCGGGTACTGGCTGCGCCACACTTGCCAGCGGTGGGAGTGGCTCTGGAGCAGGGTGAGGTGTTGCAGGTCAGCCATAGGGCAAATCAAAGGGACAGGGGAAGGACAGGAACTGGGGCGGCGGAGGCGGAGCGACTCCGAACTGGGGTGCTCAAGATTCCCAGTTGTAGGCATATAGCCCAGGTCAGAGCCTAGCTTGAGGTTGGGCAGCGTTGCTGCCCAAGCCAATGGGTCAAGGTCCCCAGGTCCCGCCTCTTGGAGCTAGCCTCTTGGAGCTAGCCTCTTGGGCCCAGAGTCTGAAGACAAGGATTTTACGCCAAAAGTTTTGCGCCAAAACCATCAAGCCAAAGCTGTCACACCAAGGTTTTCTATGTCAGTATAAATCTTAGGGCAACTCGTATTCATTGGGGTGCGCGGCCTTGCCGTGCAACCCAACTCTGATTCTGCCCTGGGTACTGCGGTGAAAAGTTGAATTCACCGAGGTGCCCCTTAGAGGATATTGAGAAACCTAAGGACACCTCGATTAATTGGGTTGGGCGGCGAAGCCGCCCAACCCAAACCCTGATTTTGCCGTGAGCACTGCGGTCGAAATTTGCATTTTTCAAGGTGCCCAACTGAGGAAAACGGGGAACTGAGGGGATTCTGCAAGGGTCTACGGGACCTAACCGAAGTTTCCAAACATCCTCATCATGGGGGCATCCATAGCAGTCATCAGGGGCCTGAGGATAGGCATGGGGAAGAGATTCCCCCAACAAACAGGCAAGCTGGCGAGGAATTCTCAGCCTCACGTTTTCTTAATCAACCTGTGAGTTGCTATATTCAGATTCTACGGGATTGGGATAAGGCAAAACAGCCCTCCACTCGACCGGCCCTGTTTCGCACCATTCAATCCAAGCCATGACCGCCATTCTAGTCATTGAAGATGAGCCGCAGGTGCGGCGAAACATCCAAGATATTCTGGAGCTATCGGGATTTTCTGTCCAGTCTGCGGCCACGGGCCACCAGGGGGTGGCCTTAGCCCAGCAAATGCTCCCGGACCTGATTATCAGTGATGTGATGATGCCGGAGATGGATGGCTTTGAAGTTGTCCAGGCCCTGAAAAACCAGCCAGAGACGGCTCGGATTCCCTTTATTTTCCTCACGGCAAAAGCATCCCGCCAAGATTGGCGACAGGCCATGAACCTGGGCGCCGATGATTATCTCACAAAGCCCTTTACCCCCCAAGAACTGCTAGAAGCGATCCAGACCCGACTCCAGCGCGCCGAGGAGTTGACCCGACCCTACAAGACTCAACTGGCGGAGACCTCTGCCCATCTCCACTATATTTCCTGTCATGATCCCCTGACCCAGCTCTTGAACATCCAAGGGTTACAGCAGGTGTTTGGCACCTGGCAGTTGCAGCACCGATCGACTTGGACCTGAGATTCAGGCGAGGAAGCCCGCAACTCGGCTGCAGACACGGGCACGAGTACTGGCATGGGCACGAGTACTGGCACGGGCACGAGTACTGGCACTTGTGCGGGCACTTGTGCGGGTACTACCCCAGAGGGCCCTGCGGTGAAACTAGCGAATCCCCCCCCGATCAAAACGCAAATCCAGGTGGCCGTGGACACAGCCCTGGGCAGAGTTTTAGAGCCAACACCGAATCCCAGACCGGACGACCCACCGGACGACCCACTGGACGATGAATCGGCGCAAGCACCCGAGCCAAGCCGCAACGCAGGATTAGAAAACACGTTGGACACGCCCACGGTCCCGATCGGCTATCTACTTCTCCTTCAGATTAGTAATTGGGAAGCCATAGAATCGTTGCTAGGGAGTCCCCTCTCCCAGGAACTCCTGCAACAGTTGGCGGCCAAACTCCAAAGCCACAGCCAGCAGCAACTCAACCTCGCACCAACGAGAACCAAACCAGAAGCACCGCGATCGGAACCTGGATCATCACCTGGACTAGCTTTGGGGTCTGGACCAGCCTTGGAGTCCTCCGACGTAGCCTCGGACTATCTTGCCCTCGAAGGCGTAGCAACCCAGCCACTTCCCATCGCCCTCCTGGGGCCTGGTAAGTTCGTGATTCTGAGCGCCCACCAACCCAGCATCCACAGGGGAGCAGCCTTTGCCCAGAGTCTCCTGGATCTGCTCCAGCGTCCATTCTGCTGTGGGGAAGATGCGGAACAGGAGGTGGTACTACAGCCCGTCATTGGACTGAGCCAGTGGCCCACGGATAGTAAAACCCTGGATGGTCTCCTCAGCTGTGCCGAAGTGGCCTTGGCCCAGTGCCATCCCCCCAGCGCCCAAAGATACTGCTTCTACAATCCCCAGTATCGGCAAGCGGGGTTACGCGCCCTACACCTGACAACTCAACTTCACCACGCCCTCAGCCGCAACGAGATTCGCGTCTATTACCAAGCCCAGGTGGACCTGATAGAGAACCGCTGCGTGGGGGCAGAAGCCCTCATGCGGTGGCGTTTACCGGACAAAAGCATGGTGTCACCAGCGGAGTTTATCCCCTTGGCCGAGAAAACGGGCCTAATTGTCCCCTTGGGGCGCTGGATTCTCAACGAAGCCTGTCGCGCAGCCCAGGCATGGCCCGTACCGTCGGGTACCACAACGCCCCCTAAAATTAGTGTCAATTTGTCACCCATCCAGTTTTATGACACGGATTTAGTCCAGGATGTGCAGAGCATCCTCACGGACACAGGACTGGATCCCCAGCGTCTTGTCTTGGAGGTGACGGAGGGCTTGCTCTTTACGGATCCCGACAAAGCCCTGGGCATTATGGGACAGTTGCGGGCCCTGGGGATCCAGATTGCCATCGATGATTTTGGCATTGGCTATTCGTCCCTGGCGGCGCTGCAGCAGTTTCCCTTTACGATTCTCAAAATTGATCAGTCGTTTGTGCGGGGTTTAATGGAGAATAACAGTACCCAATCCATTATCCAGTTCATCATCAATATGGCCCAGCAGTTGCAACTTCAAATTGTTGCCGAGGGGGTTGAAACAGTGGAGGAACTGGTTTATCTCCAAACCGAAGGCTGTGGTGTGGGACAGGGCTACTATTTCGCGCCACCGCTCCCCCTTACTGACTTTCAGCAGCGGTTTCTGTAGGGCACTCGATGAGTTGGGTCCTGTCGCCGCCCAATCTCCCCCGAAGTCCGAGATTAATTGTTGTGGTGGGCGGCGGAGCCGCCCACCACAAACGCTGATTCGTGGGGCGGGCGCTGGGCAAAAATTGGCATTTTTCGAGGTGTCCCACCAGGGACAGCCTCTTCTTCCCCCTTCAAAAGGGAGACTGTGGGGGGATTCTGCCAGGGCCTACGGGACCTAGCCGCAGTTTCCAAACATCCTCTGACAGTCCTGCCTGGGATCCTTGTCCCCCCGTTCTCCCCCACGCATCCCCATGGGACTGATGGACCGCTATCAAGCCAAAAAA
>JAYKIB010000112.1:0-3626 GCA_035285005.1 Prochlorothrix sp. | reverse complement strand
CCCGAGGACACTCGCCGCCAAGTCCTCATTCACCAAAACAGGGCCGGCAAAGTCGGAGGGGCCGTTATTGGTGACGGTGATGGTGTAGGTGCCAGTGGCCTCGTTCACAAACTGGGGCGGATTGGTCTGGGGGGTTTGGCTGGTGGCCACCTTGGTCACTGAGAGATCAGAGGACAGCGTGACAGGACGGGTGAGGCTGTGGATATTGCGGCTGGTGCTGGTTTCATCCGTTGCATAACCCGTAGTTTCTGCGGGATGCGTGGCCGAATCAGCCCCTAGCCCCGCGTTATCTCCTGTAAAGTCCGCAGGGGCCACATCCACATAGGCAGTGTTCGTAATGGAGCTGGCCACGTCCCCATCCACAAAGACATTGATGCTGAGGTTTGACGGGGTGTTGACTGCCATGTTGGTGTCAGTAACTTCGGTTGAGGTGCAAGTCCAACCTGCACCCGTGGCCGACTGGAAGGAGAGTCCAGCGGGCAGAATATCGGTGATAATAATCGGATCCGTAGCAGAAGCGGTCGCCACGGTTGGCCCCAGATTGGTCACTGTCAGGTTGTAAGCGGCGGTCTGGCCCACGCTGAAGGTGCTGCTGCTGGCCTTTGTAATGGCTAGGTCTACATTTTCCGCCACCACCTGGGTGTCTTCATAGCCAAATAGCGCCCCTGCCGCTTCATTCACTGCCGAAGTATCCGTGCCGGGGGCGTAGCCATTATTGGCCCCATTGTTATCTCCCGGCGTGGAGACCTGAGCCAGGTTTGTAAAGGTTTCCGGGGCAGAGATCCAGGCCGCGATCGGTCGGACAGCGATCGTAATATCACTGGTCTCACCCCCATTGAGGGTAGTTGCCGTGCTCTGTACCGGACAAAACTTTGGAAACGCCTACCATACAAGGGTTTCAGACGATCAGACTCAAATGCCTACCCTGTAAGGGTTTAGGGCCATTCTGATCACTTTTTTGTCCGGTACTGAGCGCAAAAGGTTACGTTTGAGATTGGTTTATCTATATTTTTTGAATGCAAAAGCCACCAAGATCCCTCTAGGGC
This sequence comes from Prochlorothrix sp., assembly GCA_035285005.1. Taxonomy (GTDB): domain Bacteria; phylum Cyanobacteriota; class Cyanobacteriia; order Prochlorotrichales; family Prochlorotrichaceae; genus Prochlorothrix. Next base: position 2,580 of record JAYKIB010000112.1, on the reverse strand, counting down.
TTGGAGACAATCTCAACCATTTCAGGAATTTATCGGAGAGTATTCCATACATCTTTGGCTGCATTCATCAACTCTGTGGGCATGGGTAGGCCCATGCATGAGCTGATAGCTACATAATTTCTTTACTTAGTGTGAGTGATGCTATAGAGTCTCGGGATCCAGCAAATGACTTAATCCGTGATCCCTATATCCTGAAAGGATGGGTTGACCGGTGTGGAAACTTTAAAAACAATTTGAAACCAGTTGGGCTGGGCAATAGCTAGCCTAACCCTGTCCAGTCCCAAAGGGAGACTTAAATACGATGGTAATCGGACGAGGGCAGGTTAAATTCCCTGGGAAGCAAGGCGAGGAGAACAGGCACTGTTGTGGCCGATTTCCCTTGGGCAGAGGGATTTAGCCAGGTCTTCACGCGGGATCAAGCCCACCTACGTATATAAGGGAGTCTACCCAGATCTATGACGGGGTAGGATCACTTCACAGAAACTTCATATACTTTATCAAAAGCTCAGGGCACCTCGAAAAATCAAATTTCTTGCCCAGTGAGCCACGTAAGAATCAGGATTGTGGCCGGCGGCTCCGCCGCACGCCACAATTAATCAAGGTGCCCTATGGCGCTTATCTTTTTGAGGATCGATCGGCTCATCGGAAAATCCCCAGACATTAGGATGAAAGGAAGGGGCCAAAAAAAGAGCAAAAGCCAGAAAGTCTATCATTTTTGGCACAGGAACCCCCTACTCGGGTCCGGGACGCGAAAAAACAGAGAAAAAAACCGCCGATCGTCCAGACCAGTCAAAGCGATGCCGAGATCCGCAGACCATCGAGGCACGCACCTTCCATAACAAGAACTCTTAATTTGCTGGTTAATGTAACTGGCTTAGCACAAGGCTGTAAAGCGACCGTCATAATCCGTTACCTCCACAACCCGATCGGCCCCTTCCCCGATCGATCCCCTAACCCTGTAGCCTAAAACTAGCCTAAAACAGTAAACTTCCCCCCACTTTCCCTGACCCTATGGCGGCCCTCCCCCTCGTTTACCATCCTGACTACGTCACCCCCCTCCCGCCCGGTCACCGCTTCCCCATGGGCAAATTTGGTCTCCTCCGCGATCGACTGCTCCAACAGCACATCGCCACCCCCGATCAATTCCACACCCCCCCCGTCGCCGATCGCCCCCTCCTCGAACTCGTCCACACCCCCGCCTACGTCAGCGACTACCTCCACGGCACCCTTTCCCCCAAAGCCCAACGCCGCATCGGCCTGCCCTGGAGCCCCAACCTCGTCCGCCGCACCTGCTGCGCCGTCGGCGGCACCCTCCACACCGCCCAGCTTGCCCTCCAGCACGGCATCGCCTGCAACACCGCCGGCGGCACCCACCACGCCTTCCCCGACTACGGCTCCGGCTTCTGCATCTTCAACGACTGCGCCATTGTCGCCCGTGCCCTCCAGCACCAGGGCCGCGTCAAACAAGTCCTCATTCTCGACCTCGATGTCCATCAGGGCGACGGCACCGCCTCCATTTTCCAAGACGATCCCACCGTCTTCACCTTCTCCATGCACTGCGAAGCCAACTTTCCCCTACGCAAATATCCCAGCGACCTAGATGTTCCGCTCCCCGTAGGACTCGAAGACACAGACTACCTCCAAACCCTCGATCGCTACCTCCCCGATCTTCTTAGCCAAATTAAGCCAGATCTCGTACTTTACAACGCGGGCGTTGATCCCCATGGGGGCGATCGTCTAGGAAAACTAGCCCTCACGAACGAAGGATTATGGAGACGGGAAATGCAGGTATTAGGGGCTTGTTGGCGAGGTGGCTATCCCGTCGCCGCCGTCATTGGTGGCGGCTACTGCGAAGATATGGAAGCCCTCGTCGATCGCCACAGCTTGCTCCATCGGGCCGCCACCGATATTTATCGCAGTTTTGGATGAGAGGACAAAGCCGCCGCAGCTGACCCAGACTCTTACGGACACCTCGATTCATTGGGTTGGGCGGCTTCGCCGCCCAACCCAAACCCTTATTCTTGCCTGGGCTGTCTCCCAAAAATGTCGATTAATCAAGGTGCCCTTACGTAGGTCACGGGACAGAAACGGGGAGGATTCGAGCTGGGAGGATTCGAGCTTAGAGCACATGTGTAACCCTGATAGAATCCCCCTGCCCCCCATCTCACTTCCCGAGAATGGCATAGTATGGCAACGGACTGGTTTACGGACTGGTTGGGCACCTCGATTCATTGGGTTGGGCGGCAAAGCCGCCCAACCCAAACCCTTATTCTTGCGGGGGCCGTCTCTCAAAAAGTTGAATGAATCGAGGTGCCCGGTTTACTAAATAATCTACGGACGAGTTTATGGAGGAGTGCCCCCCCTGGCGATCCCGCCGATCGGGAATCACTGCTCCGTTTTCGCTCGTAATGAGTCGGCTACCCTAGCCCTACGACACCTCACCCCCCATCACTGCACCCATGACCCCTTCCCCCGAGTTTTGGACCGAAGTCTGTCAATTTGCCCATGCCCTGAGCCAGCGGGTGGGCCTCCATCTCCTCGCAGACTTTGGCACCGTCACCGCCGACCACAAAAGTGACG
>JAYKIB010000111.1:0-16826 GCA_035285005.1 Prochlorothrix sp. | reverse complement strand
TGAGGGGGATTCGGCTAAGGGCCTACGGCCCTTAGCCGAAGTTTTCAAACATCCTCTAAGACAGGAGTTGCCTCGCCAAAGGCAGGCCAACCCCTAGATATCCCGTGCATCTGCAAGATGCTGTCCCTTCGTTCCTGATAGTCCTAACCCATCCCTTGCCATGGTCTCAACGTCTGCCCCCCCCTCTGCCACTGCGACCGCAACCGGTCTTCAATACCTACCCACCGACGCAGCAACCGCATCACCCAACCAGTCCCTGCTGCCCCTCACGGCCCAGGTTAACGAACACCAACACCTCACCATTGGCGGCTGTGATGTCAAGGACTTGGTGGAGCAGTTTGGATCACCCCTCTACATTTTGGATGAAACCACGCTGCGCACTGCCTGCACCCAGTATCGCGAAGCTTTTCGCCGCTTCTATCCCGGCGAGTCCCAAGTGCTCTATGCCTCCAAGGCATGGAACTGCTTAGCAGTCTGCGCGATCGTAGCCAGTGAAGGGCTGGGCTTGGATGTGGTCTCGGGTGGCGAACTCTACACCGCTGTGCAAGCTGGGGTTGATCCCGCCAAGATCTATCTCCACGGCAACAACAAATCCGAAGCTGAGCTCAAACTGGCGCTGGATGTGGGTTGTACGATCGTGGTCGATAACTGGCACGAACTGGACACCCTAAGCCGCCTTGCCGCCGCCACGGGCAAAACCGCCGCCCAGCCCCAACGGGTGATGATCCGCTTCACCCCCGGCATTGAGTGCCACACCCACGAATATATTCGCACCGGCCACCTAGACAGCAAGTTCGGCTTTGACCCAGACCAGCTCCCGGCCCTGTTCCAGCGCCTTGTCCAGGAACCCAGCCTCAGTTGCATTGGTCTCCATGCCCACATCGGCTCCCAAATCTTTGAACTGAAGCCCCATGAAGACTTGGCCGGCGTTGTCATTAAAGCCTTCATCGATGCCCAGGCCCTCGGTCTACCCGTAGCAGAGGTCAATGTAGGCGGTGGGCTTGGCATTCGCTACACCGAGTCCGACGATCCCCCCAGCATTGACACCTGGGCCGAAACCGTCTGCACTGCCCTGGTCCAAGCCTGCAACCAGGCCAACCTCCCCCTGCCCAAGCTCCTCTGCGAACCGGGCCGATCCCTCATTGGTCCCGCCTGCATCACCGCCTACACCGTGGGCAGCCGCAAGGAAATCCCCAACTTCAACACCTACGTCACCGTGGATGGCGGCATGTCCGACAATCCCCGCCCCATCACTTACCAGTCCCTGTACCGGGCTGTACTGGCTAACCACCTCGATCGACCCTGTACCGAGACCGTCACCCTAGCCGGGAAGCACTGCGAATCGGGTGATGTGGTCATTAAAGAAGCCCACTTGCCCACCACCCAGCCCGGAGACATCATCGCGGTCCTGGCCACGGGAGCCTACAACTACAGCATGGCTTCCAACTACAACCGTCTCAGTCGTCCCGCTGCGGTTTTGGTCCACAATGGGGAAGCCAGCTTGATCCTGCAACGGGAAACCTACCAGGATTTGCTGCGCCATGACTGTTTGCCCGATCGCTTGATTGCGGCTGCCCCTAAACAAGGGTAAACCGCCTCAACGGACGAGCGAAGAACCCCGCTGTTTGGGGCGGGGCTTCTGTCTATCAGCAGTGCAGGCCAAACAGGTTGGATGGAAACGCTTCAGCAACAGTGGCTGAGTTGGATTGAAACATTTGTGGGGGTCAGTTGGGCCGAGTCCTGGCAATGGCAGACCCTGGATTTTGCCTTGATTTTAGTCCTGGCCTACGTGGTGCTGGTCATTATTGGGGAGCGGCGCTCCCTCTGGATGGTGCGGGGCTTCATCATGTTGATGCTGACCACGGCGCTGGCCCGCATGGTCCAGCTCGATCGCTTTGCCCTCGCGTTAACATTGGTCTTGCTGATGGCGGCAGTGGCGATCGCCATTGAACTGCATGGAGAGCTACGCCGCTTTTTGGAACAACTGGGTCAGTTTCAGTTTCTGGATCTGTTTCGCCCCGAGGTTCAGCTCGACCCCAAAACCAACGATATGGTGGAAGAGCTAGTCGATGCGGTGAAGGAACTATCCCAAAGCCGCACGGGGGCGCTCATTATTCTAGAAACGGCGGATCCCATTGATGAGCGAGATTTCCGGGTGCCGGGGGTACGTTTGAATGCCGATCTCTCCCGTGAATTACTCCAGACCATTTTCCAAACGTCAACTCTGCTCCACGATGGCGCGGTCTTAGTGCGATCGTCCCGGATTGTGGCAGCAAGTGTGATTCTGCCCATTTCTGAACGTACAGCCGCCCGCCGCCTAGGAACCCGTCACCGCGCTGCGATGGGAATCACGGAACGGGTCAAAGCCTGTGTTTGTGTTGTAGTCTCAGAGGAGACCGGTTCTATTTCCCTGGCGGAGGGGGGCAGTTTAAATCGCCCCATCACCAGCAGTAAGCTTCGGGAGCTGTTAGAGGAGCGATTCGCCCCCACCGCAGACCGGGAAGCCGTGGCTCCAGATTTACGCAATTTGGGTCAACAGGCTTGGAGACAAGTGGGAACCTTCACAGCACGACTTTTACATTTCTTCCTACCATCAACTTTGCGGGAGAAAAAATGACTGTTCAAGATCAAACAGCCACAACTTTGCCGACGGATCTGAACCCCCAGCAGATGCCCCGCCATGTGGCGGTCATTATGGACGGGAATGGCCGCTGGGCACAGCGACGGGGGCTATCCCGGATGATTGGCCACCGTCAGGGGACGATCGCGCTGCGGAACCTCGTCAACTATTGTGCCGACTGGGGGATTGGTGCTCTGACTGCCTATGCTTTTTCGACGGAGAATTGGGGACGACCTTCGGCGGAGGTGAATTTCTTGATGGAGCTCTTTAACCAACAGGTGCTCCAGGCAATGAAGGGCATGGCCAAAAATAATGTGCGGTTCCGAGTGGTGGGAGACTTGGGACGGTTGCCACCGGCGCTGCAGCGGAACTTGGAGGCTGCGATCGACCAAACCCATGCTAATCAGGGCCTCGATTTTACCGTGGCGCTCAATTACGGCGGTCGCCAGGAAATTACCCAAGCCTGCCGCCATATTGCAGCTCAAGTCCAACAGGGACACCTCAACCCCGAGGATATTGATGATGATTTGTTCGGGCGCTATCTGTTTACGGAGGGGATTGGTGACCCGGATTTATTGATCCGGACCAGTGGTGAGATGCGGATTAGTAACTTTCTGCTGTGGCAGTTAGCCTATGCGGAGATTTACGTCACACCAACCCTGTGGCCCGATTTCGATCGAAGTGAGTTTCACCAGGCACTCTGCGACTATCAAAAGCGCCAACGCCGTTTTGGCAAACTGTAGGGCACCTCGATAGGGCACCTCGACCAATTGGGTTGGGCAGCCTTGTTGCCCAACCCAACCCCTTAGTCTTGCGTGGGCTGTCTCCCAAAAAGTTGAATGAATCGAGGTGCCCCGTAACGGGTCTAGGAAGGACCGAGGAATTCTGCAAGGGCCGACGGGACCTGACCGAAGTTTTCAGAGCTAATTTGATAAGTCGCTGAAATGCCCGTACAGCAAGCATTTCAGGAATCGTCAAAAGTATAGGCGATCGCCTGAAACCCTTGTCCTGGAGTCATTCCAGGTCATTTAAGATTTGCTTTATAAATCAGCTCTCCAACAGTCTCTGAGTCCCTCTCCCCAGGGCACAGCAAGCACTGTGACTCAAAAACCGCTGTGACTTAAAAACCGCTGTGACTAAACAGGAGCACGCAGCGATCGATAAATCCACCATCCTGCTGCCATCAAGGTGCAGTTGCCCACCACCGTCATACTGGCCTGGAGGGTCACCAACCAACTGAGGCGATCGGGATTGTCAAAAAAGTGCCAGGTACAGGCGCACATGGCGCTGACTAGGGCCGGGAGCATGGCCCAGGACAGGGCGCGCCAACAGGGCTGGCCACTGACGGCGGCATATTGCCAAATAAACCAAATGGCTGCCGTCCATTCCAGGACGCTAGAGACATGGATGACCCAGGTGGGTATGGAGAGCGCATTCATAACGGATCAGTCCCAAAACGTCACAAACAAGGGCACCTCGAACAATCAAATTTCTAGCCCAGGGAGCCACGTAGAAATCAGGGTTATGGCGTGCGGCGAAGCCACACGCACAATTAATCGAGGTGTCCGTGCGGCAAAGCCGCACGCCACAATTCATCGGAGTGCCAAATAGGGTAGGGGCACAGGGATTTTCCGGTAATTGGGGCTGCGCGGGGACTCGGCATCAGACCAGGGGGGTCAGTCGCGATTGAGTAAGGATACCAATTCCGATCGATCCCATCTAATCCTAAGCCGCGTTGCAGCTCCGAACCTAATCCTAATCCGCGTTGCGGCTCCACTTCATGCACCCGGCTGGATCTGGGGTGTCATCGATGTTTGTGGAGATTATTTTTTTGTGCGCGAAGACCTGCGGAGTGTCGGACTAAAGATCGGGTGGTTGCCCGGAAATTACGTTGCCCGGAAATTACCATGCCCGGAAATTACGGTACCTGGGGAATTAGAGGCCCAGAGTGTGAGACGCGTTACAGGTTTTAGCGTCAATTGGTATTAAGATTTGTATCATTTAGATAAGAAAAGAAACGAAAGATAAAATGCTATGGCTTTTTTTGACTGGGCCAGCCCCATGCTCCAAGCCAAACCTCGGGAGTTAGACTTGGCTGCCCTAGGGTTTGCAAATATCCGCTACATCCATTGGCAACTGGGCAACCTAACCCTACTCCAGCGCATCTACACCCCTGTAGATCAAGCCTTCCTGCTGTGGGGGCTAATCTGCTTGGTTATCTTTCTGACGGCACAGTTCTCCACCCTAGACTGGCTCACCCAAGCCGCCCTAGATACAAGCCTCACCCTCCTGGGTACCCTGGCCATGCTCCACCTCAGTCACGACTGGAGCAAGCGCGAGGGAGTACTCTGGATGGGCTGGGTATGGGCGGGATTGATGGCGATCGGGACAGTGCTGACGGACTGGGCAGTGATCCAGGCGTGGGGCTGGGTCCTGGTGAATCTGTGTGAGCTATGGCTGGGCCTGTGTGCAGTGGGCTATGGCATCAGCGGCTGGGGCATGCGATCGCGGGCACTATTGCTGACCGGCGCGGTTCATGGGGGGGCGATCGGGGTGCTGCCCTGGTGCGGTTCCTGGCAATTTTTGGCGACGGGCTTAGTGTTTGGCATCAGTTTGGGGGTCCTGGCCGAGCTGCGTTGGGATATGTGTTTGGGGTCCGGCCCAGTCCTGCGTCCCCTCGCGCCGACCCTGGATTACGCCCGCGACCACGCCTGTGAACCCGCCCTGGACTGTGCCCTAGAGCACCTACCGTGCTAAGGGTCAGCCCCTGAATTTTTAAACTTTTGGTGTCTTCTGCCCAAAGTGCCAACACAAACCCTTACTCTAAGTAGTCTGTGGGCACCTCGATGAATTGGGTTGGGCAGCCTTGTTGCCCAACCCAACCCTAATTCTGCCGTGGGCACTGCGGTAGAAGTTTGCATTTTTCGAGGTGCCCCGCATGTCTGTTCAGATCCAGGCTGTAGCGGGGGCGATCGACCCCGGAACGCTCACCCACTCTGGCAGATATTGTGCTGTTAGCTAAGGTAAGGAGCCAGACCCCATGGACGATAAGTTAATGCTAATGATTCCTGGCCCCACCCCAGTTCCCGAGCGGGTGTTACAGGCGATGGGCAAGCATCCCATTGGTCACCGCACGGGAGACTTTAGCAAGATTGTTGCGGCGGTGGATGAGAAGCTGAAGTGGTTACACCAGACCCAGCATGATGTGCTGGTCGTGGCGGCCAGTGGAACCGGGGCCATGGAAGCCGGGATTATTAATTTCTTCAGTGCAGGCGATCGGGTGATTGCTTGCGGTAACGGGAAATTCGGCGATCGCTGGATTAAAGTGGCGAAAGCCTACGGCCTAGAGGTGGAAGCCATGACTGTGGAGTGGGGACAGCCCCTGGATCCCGAAGCGATCGGGGCCAAACTCCAGGCCGACACAGAGAAAAAGATTAAGGGTGTTATCTTCACCCACAGTGAAACGTCCTCAGGGGTACTGAACGATCTGGAGGCCATTAACCGCCATGTGAAAGCCCATGGTGAGGCGCTGATTATTGTGGATGCGGTCACCAGTCTCGGGGCGATGAGCATTCCCGTGGATGAGCTGGGCCTGGATGTGGTGGGATCCGGCTCCCAGAAGGGCTATATGATTCCCCCCGGTCTCGGCTTTGTCTCGGTGAGTCCCAAAGCCTGGGCCGCCTACGAGAAGGCCACACTACCCAAGTTCTACTTTGACCTGGGGGTGTACAAAAAGAACGCGGCCAAGAATCTGACCCCGTTCACCCCCCCCATCAACCTCTACTTTGCCCTCAACGAGGCGCTGGACATGATGCAGGCGGAGGGGCTGGAGAATATCTTTGCCCGCCATGCGCGACTGCGTCAGGCGACCCGCGATGCGGTGAAGGCCCTGGGCTTCACCTGCTTTGCTCCGGATACCCACGCCAGTCCTGCGGTCACGGCAGCAACGCCCCCCGACGGAGTGGGAGCCGATGATCTGCGCAAGGTGCTGAGCAGTCGCTTCGATATTTCGATCGCCGGCGGCCAGGATCACCTCAAGGGCAAGATTATCCGCATTGGTCACCTGGGCTTCATTAGCGATCGGGATACACTGATGACGATCGCAGCGATCGAGGCGGCTCTACTAGAGCTGGGTTGTACGAGCTTTACCCCCGGAGCAGGCGTAGCTGCGGCTGCCAAAGCGTTTAAGTAGGTAAATCCAGCTAATTTCCTCCATTTCCCGCGCTAATGAAATCTAGACTCCCTGTTTCCCTCGGCAGGGAGCTGGGGGTTGTCGCCGGTTTTACTTTGGCGACTTGATTTTCTGGTTTGGGGCACCTCGAAAAATCCAGAGGTTCGGTCTATGACCCACCTCAACATTAGTGGCGTGCGGCTGCGCCGCACAACCCAATGAATCGAGGTGTCCTGCCTCTTCTTCCCTTATAAAGGGGGACTGGGGGGGATTCGGCAAGGGCCTACGGCCCTTGGCCGCAGTTTCCAAACATCCCCTAAGCGGCTTCGCCGCTCAATTCAATTTATCCAGGTGGATCTCTAGTTTTCCCCTGTTTTCTCCCGTTTACTGATCCTTTTCCCCCTCCATGAGCGATCGTACCCTGCAACCCGCCACCATTGTTCGTGTTTTACCCGACTCGATCGCCGCAGAGATAGGCTTTGAACCGGGCGATCGGCTCGTTTCCATTAACGGCACTCCCCCCCGCGACTTGATTGATTACCGTTTTCTCTGTGCCGATGAATTCTTGGAGTTGGAGGTTCTGGATAGTAGGGGTCGCAGTCACCAGGTGGAGATTGAGAAGGATTTTGACGAAGATTTAGGACTAGAGTTTGAGAATGCCCTCTTTGATGGCTTGATTCAATGTAATAACCACTGTCCCTTTTGTTTTATTGACCAACAGCCCCCCGGTAAGCGAGCGAGCCTCTATCTCAAAGACGACGACTATCGCCTTAGTTTTCTCTATGGGTCTTACCTCACCCTCACCAACCTGACCCCCAAGGAATGGGAACGGATCGATCGGCTCCGCCTCTCGCCCCTCTATGTGTCGGTTCACGCCACAGAACCCGAAGTTCGGACCCAATTACTCAAAAATCCCCGCGCTGCCCAGATTCGGGACCAATTAGCCTGGTTCCAAGCCCATGAGTTACCCGTTCACACGCAAGTGGTGGTCTGTCCTGGGATTAACGACGGGGTGCATCTGGAGCGCACCCTGCGGGATTTAGCTCACTTCCACGCCGGGGAGGTGCCCGGTGTGCTGTCTGCGGCGGTGGTTCCGGTGGGGCTGACGCGCTTCCGGCCCAGTGCGGATGAACTGCGCTCGGTTACGCCAGCGGATGCGGCGATCGTGATTGAGCAGGTTACGGCCCTGCAAGAAGAGTTTTTGCAAACCTACGGCACCCGCTTGGCCTGGTTAGCGGACGAGTGGTTTTTGATTGCAGGTCAGCCGTTGCCCCCGGTGACGATTTATGAAGATTTTCCCCAGTTAGAGGATGGGGTTGGCTCCATTCGATCGTTCCTACAGGAGTTTCGGGCAGCAACGGAGGATTTACCGGCCCGAGTTACACCCGATCGCTGCTACACCTGGGTGGTGGGTAATGTGGTGGAGCAGGCATTTGGGACGATCGCCGATCGCCTCAATGGGGTAACGGGGTTAGAGGTGAGGCTGGTGGGGTTGGCGAGCGATTATTGGGGCCAGGCGCTGACGGTAACCGGGCTGCTCACGGGACAGGATTTATTAGCGGGATTGGCCGATCGGGACTTGGGCGATGGAATCTTATTACCATCGGTGATGTTACAGCAAGGCACCTTAGAAACAGCGGAAAATCGTCGTTTCTTGGATGATATGACCGTGGCTGAAGTGGCCGATCGACTTCAGACCCCAGTTTTGGTCTGTGAGGGAATTGAGGGCTTATTATCACGTTGCTTACGAGACTTCTAAGGGGATTTCCCACGGAATCCCGAGTACTCCAGGGCTTCCGTGGGCATACTATTGCAAAACGAGGGAATCCCTCCCCTCAAGACCTAGGTTGAGGGGAGGGCGACCTGCTGTAGTCCTAAGCCTGGGAGAGGCGAGCTTGGTAGGCCCCTAGGGTCGCCGCATCGAAACAGACAAACGTGACTTGCTCCAGGGGGTAACGCTGCAAAAACTGACTCACCGATCGGACCGCCACATCCACAGCCCAATCTAGGGGACATCCCAAGGCTCCCGTACCAATCGCCGGAAATGTAATCGTCTTTGCCTGATTCTGGTGAGCAAGGCGGAGACTATTCCCATAGCACTGTTGCAGCAGAGCTTCCTCTTTCTGGTGCCCCCCGCGCCAGCCCGGACCCACCGTATGAATCACCCAGCGAGCCGGAAGATAATAGGCGTTGGTCAGCACCGCTTGGCCAGGATCACAGTGCTTAATTTGGCGACATTCCGCCTTGAGGCCCGAGCCAGCCGCAGCATGAATCGCCGCATCTACCCCCATCGAGCCATTCAGCATCGAGTTGGTCGCATTCACAATGGCATCGGCACGGATCACTGTAATATCCCCCTGAATCGCCTTGATCTGGCCCGCCTGAATCTGGGACCGCAGCAGTTGGGGAGTAAAGTAGACACCAGCTTGGGACTCAGACGGCGGAGCAGAGCGCACACCAGACTTGGAGCCAGACCTAGGACCAGCCTTGCCGCTAGCTGAAGATCCGGGCTGCGATCGCGAGGAAGCTGAGGCCTGACCCGATCGATCTGCGGATTGACCCGGAGTCTTGCCACTACGTTTGCTCTGGTAGTCCTGATACTGACTTTGACTCCAACCTCGACCCCGCAGATGGGATTCGTAGTGGCTACGTTTACTAAAGGTTTCGTAACGTTCCGCCGCCAAGTCATCCAGCAGAGACTCCAGGGACTCCTGCTCCGCCGCTACCATACCCGCTTCCATAGGACAAACCTCCAAAGCCATGGAAAAACAAGCCTGAGCCTCGCCGAGCGTTGCCTGAGCCAGGGTATATTGCCCCTGACGGGCCTGTTCTGCCGCTTCCTTTTTAGCTCGGGCCACGGTCAGTACGGCCACTTCCTGCTGCACCTCATCGTTGAAGGGGAGTGCTTCCAGTTCAGCTTGGCTGACCCGGGGCAGGGCCAGGGTGACCGAGGCACTCTGGCGCTCGTCCGGGTCCACCGCGTCCCACCTCAGATTCACCTTGAGGATCCAGGGCAGGGGTTCACCCTTTTGGATCGGGATTTGAATTCGGAAGGCAGCCGTAAAGGGACTGGCTGCGATTAAGTTAGGAAGCTGATACTCACCGGTTACATCCGTTTTAAAGTCATTAAAGCAGTCCTGGCAGACAACACCGGGGGCAAGTTCTAGGCTCAGGCGCACCTTGCGTCCCAGGGTTGCCATCAAGCCCTGGAGTTCCTGCTCAAAAATATCCGGTAACTGGTCGGGGCTTTCGATGTAGTAGTAGCTGCCATCCCCACTGGCGGCGATCGCCTCTAGCATTTGCTCATCATAGTCATCCCCCACGCCCATCGCCGATGTACTGACTCCCCGCTGGGTCAGTCCCCGCACGTCTTGACTAATCACATCAGGATTCGTCTCGCCCACATTCGCTAAACCATCCGAGAGCAAGATAACCCGGTTTAATTGCTCCGTTTTGAGGTGTTGACTGACCTGGACGCCGCCCTCCAGCCAACCCGCATGGAGCGCAGTGCTACCCCGGGGCTGGATCTGGCGGATGGATTGGGCAATGGAAGCCTTGTGCTGGGCTAGGGTACTGGCCACGGGAACCTCCACCTGATTGTCAAAGGCCACCACACTGACCCGATCGGTCCCCTGCAATTGTTCCACGGCATACTGGGCCGCTGCCTTGGCGTAGGGCATTTTATTCCGGCCTCCCATGGAGCCAGAGCGATCAAGAACAAGACTCAGGTTTAAATCGGGCCGTTCTTCCGCCTGTTCGAGGGCTGGCGGGGTAATCCGAACTAGGAGGTCAAGGGTGCTAGCCACCTGGGGACACAGGGCAGTGCGGAGAGGAATTAGATCGATCGTAGGCTGCATGGGGTTTGCTCCGTAGGATTCTTGTTATTAGGTGTTGGCCCTTGGGTGCTTGCCATCGGACGCACCGGAGTTACGAATCAGCTTGGACCTGTGCTAGGGCTTGAACAATTGCAGCAGCAAGATTTTGTTGCTCCTGAAGGCTGCGAGGCAAAGTCACATTCGGTCCTAGGTGAATTTCCAGATCTGGCAGAATCACAATTCGCTGCCAGAGGCTGCGTTGGAGAATCTGTGGCTGGGGATCGTCAGGGTCCTGAGTTTCCACGTCGATTCGTCTAGATTCTGGGATTTCCAAGCCGTCGATCGAGCAATTCAGGGCATCCCCATCCAGTTGATCCAGGTCTGGACTGGCCGGGGACGATCGATCCGGCACATCCAGGATTTCCAGAGGTTCTAGAGGCTCTGCGGGGGCCTGGGGTTGGGCACTGGGTTGGGCACTGGGTTGGGCACTGGACTGGGGGCTGGGGGCCGCGAGCCCCGTCGATCGCTGGCGAACCTGCTCTAAAAAGGCCAAGGCGGGATTCGCCGGGACCACCGTTAGTTGCACCCCCCCCTGGAGTAGAGCTTCCAGTTCCGCCGTGTCCTTGCCCTGGAGCAGGGGTTGCAGCACTGCCGTGCTGTAGCCCTCCCGCAGCAAGCGCCGCACTAACAGCAGTTGCAACAGATGGCGGTAGCCATAGCGGGCCGATCGGCCCTGCTTCTGGGGTTCATCCACCAAACCTTGGCTGGTGTAGTGGCGAACAAGGCGCGGGGTGAGGGTGTCTCGCACGCCATGGGGGGTTTTAGTCGATCCCGAGGTGGAGGTGGGGGGACTGGCGGAAGGATGGGGCAAAAACTGGGGCAAGAGCCGATTGAGAATTGCCACAAACTCTTCCAGGTTCCACCCGGACTCTGCCTGGGCATACTGGTGCAGTTGAGTCATGGCCCCATCATAAGAATGACAATTAAAAACGTCAATAACATTTTCGATTGTTAGAACTGTAAGTCAATCGCTCCCCAGCCCATTTTGACCGCGATACCTTGTCAAGACTGGCAAAGGGCCTTACAGTTGAGGCACTTTTTGGGGACCAGGGAGTCACTACCCCAAGCCGAATTCTCTGGCACCCCCGCAAAACCCTTGTTTCATAGACCTTCCATCGATTCGTAGCACCCCCACAGTGCAACCATTCCCGACGTCACCCGGCGCGGGCCACTGGCCAGAGGTTGGGACTGATCGAGGTGTCCTAGGCAATGAACAGGACAATGAACTAGGCCCCTCGGAGCCCCCCACTTCTCCGCTCAAACCCCTCAGTCCGTGATCCACACCAGCTCTAGGGGGGGCAGATCCCAAAGCCACCCAACCCATCGAGATCATCCCCTGCATCTTTCCCATGGGCACCTCCAAGTGGGCACGAAAAAGATTCAGCTTTCCACGTTCCACCGCAGTGCCCACGGCAGCATCAAAAGTGCCCACAACAGAATTCAGAGTTGTGAGGGGTGGCAAAGCCGCCCACCACCCGTACATCCAGGTGCCCCAGTTTCCGATGGGACCTTCTACCCTCCACTTTCAACCCGTTATAGCTCGTTCGTTTTCTCATCATGGTTAGTTACTCTTACGTCCCGCGCAACGCTTCCCCCTGTCTCGATCTCCCCCATTGGGTAGGGTTGGCCATCCTCCTCGGTGGGGGTCTGGGTGGAAGTCTGGTGAGCTTGGCTCCGGCTCAGGCCCAAAGCACTGTGCAGCCAACGCCGTCCTTGACCTTTGGCCAACCCCTCCCCGTAGCCAACAGCGGTCCCGTCTTTGTTCCGGTGCTGCCCCCCGGTTCCGAGGCGCTGTCCGTCCAGATTCCCCCGGCTCCATCCGTCTCACCATCCCTAACCGCAACAACCCGCCTCAGTCCCTTCACCTCCGCTGCGCCCTCAGCCCCAATCCTGTCCAATCAGCCGCGTTACGTAGTTTATGTGCGAGGGGGGAGTAATTTGCTCCTGGAGCAAGTGCGACGGCTGGAACCGGGCGCATTTCGGCGAGATCTGGAGGGTCAGCCTGTGATCCAAGCTGGTCTGTTTACAAGCGAAATCAATGCTGAAAGCCTCATGGATCAGCTCAGTGTCCAAGGGATTTTGGCGGAAGTGGACGAACTGGACAGCACGATCGCCAACGTGGGGGGAATTGGGAGTCTCGATACCGTAGGCTTTGGAGGCAATGGGGCTAATCCAGGGGCTGCATCCAGCTTCGTGAGCCCCTTCTCCCCAGGTCCGTCCGCCCCCTTCCCCAGTTCCCCCTCCCTCGCGAGTACGCTGCCGAGTCCCATACCCCAAGCACCGATCGGCCCCGCCTCCTCCTTTAATCCTAACGGTTTGGCCGCACTGCCCAGTTCCACCAGTGCCCCCTACTCCGGTGGGCTATCCAGCCCAGGCTTTGGCGCACCTAACGGGTTTAATCCCGGCAATGTTGGCAGTGAACTGAGCTTCACGGGGTCCAATGCACCGAACTTCGCCCCATCGTCTTTTTACACCACGGATATCCCCACCGTTCCCTTTACAGGCTCTCCCCTTCCCACCGGAACCCTCGTTACCTCCGATCGTGTGAAGTCCTACTACATTGCGATTCCCATCAGCGCAGCATCCTTAAATGAGACCTATGAACTCCTGGTGGAGGCCAATGGCGGCACCCTGCCAGCGGTGGAACAACGATCGTCCCGGCGGGGGCCCTACCTTGCCCTCGGTCCCTTCAGCGATCGCACCATTGCCAACAGTGTCGAAGCCCAACTGCTAGAGGCAGGTCTGCGGAACGCCCGCGTTTACTACGGCTACTAATCCCCCCACTCTGCCCCACCAACGCCAGACTATGCTCCGCTCTCGACTGCTCCAGATCCCATGGTTTGCCCCTTTGGTCACAGGGGCGATCGTCCTCTTGGGCTGGCAGGGAGCCGTGGCCTACTTCCAGCTTCCGCCCTATCTGCTCCCCAGCCCGTTCCTCGTGCTCCAAACGCTGTTCCAAGATTGGGGGCTGCTGTGGCCTGCCCTGCTCACCACGCTTCAGATTACGTTCTGTGCCTTTGGCCTCGCAACGGTGTCTGGGCTCGGACTCGCGATGGTTTTTAGCCAAAATATCTGGATTGAGCGCAGTCTATTTCCCTATGCCATTATTCTGCAAACCACCCCGATCGTTGCCATTGCCCCCTTGATTATTCTGTGGGTGCGTAAGGTGGTGCCGGGGGAGTCCGCCACCTTTGTCTCCCTGGTGATTTGTGCCTGGATTGTGGCCCTCTTTCCGATTCTTTCCAACACGGTCCTGGGCCTCAAAAGTGTCGATCGCACCCTGCTAAATCTCTTCCAGCTTTACAACGCCTCCCGCTGGCAAACCCTGATTCATCTGCAATTACCCCATGCGTTGCCCTATTTTTTAGGTGGATTGCGCATTAGTGGCGGTTTAGCTCTGATTGGGGCAGTGGTGGCGGAATTTGTAGCCGGAACCGGAGGGGCACGATCGGGACTCGCCTACGAGATCCTAATGGCAAGTTACAACCTCAAGATTCCTCGGATGTTTGCGGCCTTAGTGCTGATTTCAGCCCTGGGCATTTTGCTTTTTTCCCTCCTCACCGCGATCTCCCATTGGCTCCTCCACCGCTGGCACGACAGTGCCCTAGCCCGTACTCCCTAGTATGCTGCGGCCTCAGTATAGCCACCGTTGTCGGTCGGGATCGCACCCACACAGTGGGTGCGATCCCATATTCAAAGGGAGAAGCGATGGTAGCTACTCCAGCTAGAACCGCTACCCGTTCTTCTGCACTTGCGCCGATCGCCATGTCCCAGTCCCCCTTTCCCCCTGTTCCCCCTTCCACCCCACCTCCCTCCGATCGCGCCACCATAGACACCGAACTGAGCCGCCTCCTCAATCTTGTGCCAGCCTCCGGTCGCCATAAAACCAAACTTAGTATCAATAATCAGCAACCTCAGGTTCTAATGGTGCCCCAACCTCGCCCCTGGCACCGTCAGCACCGTCTAACTTTGAATTTCACCCTCTGGCAACAGCTATCTCAACCCCAGCAGGACTTACTCCTCCTGCGATCCGTGGCTTGGATTATGACCGTACGCTGGCTGAAGCCGGAACCGTACCAGGGCTTAATCGCGATCGGAATGTTGGGAATTGGGGTGGAGTTTTTACAGGCGGATTTTGTCGGCTTGACCACGGGCCTGGGATTAACAGCCTTGGGGGGCGTTCAACTGTGGCGACGGAACCACAGCCCCGATCGGGATCTGGAGGCCGATGCGGGGGCCCTGCGGCTAGCCCAACGGCGTGGTTATCCAGAGCAGCAGGCGATCGAGGGGCTGGTCTCAGCCCTAGACACCGTGGCCCACCTCGAACACCGTCACCTCAGCCTGATGGAATTGGTGCGCGGCCAAACCCTGCGCCAGCGCCTCAATGTCCCAAACTCCCCGCACCCCCCGGCCCCCCGCGATGTTGCACCTCCATACCCGCAGTAAATTGAGGTGTCCTTGCACGGTCCCAGGCGGAACCGTTGCGTAACCCTGACACAGTTTCTGTATAAAAATGAACAATTCCCCCTAGAATAAAAGTGCCCCAGGGGTGGCGTAGACAACTTTTTGGAGAAATAACGTGCCACAAACCAGTAAAAACTTAATCATCGGTTCCCTCAACTCCTACAGTGGCAAGTCCACGGCTGTACTGGGATTGGCACATTGCCTCCAGCAAAGAAAAGTGGATATTGCCTACGGGAAACCCCTGGGGAACTTCACCGACGACACCACGCTTCCCCCCTCCTCCTTGGACCCGGATGTTGAGTTCCTTGTCCACACCCTCAATTTGGGAGACGATCGACTCTATCCCACCCTGCTGATGCTCAATGATGAGACGATCGAGCAGTCCCTGATCACCGAACAACCCCAGTCCTACACGGATCAGCTCCAAGCCAGCGTGGCCAACAGCACCGTTCCCCTCGTGCTCCTAGAGGGACCAGGCACCCTGGATGAGGGCCATCTCTACGGCCTCTCCCTAGAGCAAATGGCTGAAGCAACGGATGCCGCCATTGTTCTGGTGGTGCGGTTCCACTCCCTCCAAGAAATCGAGCGCTTAATCTCAGCGAAGCAACGCCTCGGCAATCGACTGGTGGGGGTCATCCTCAATGATGTGCCTCGGCTGCAACTGCCCAAGATAGACGCCCGGATTAAGCCATTTTTAGAACACCATCAGATTGCTGTCATTGGTGTCATTCCCCACAATGAAGTGCTGAAGAGCGTCAGCGTCGGCGAACTGGTCCACCGTTTAGATGCGGAGATTCTGTGCTCGAAGGACCGCATGGATCTGATGGTGGAGACACTCTACATTGGGGCGATGAATGTGAACTCCGCCCTGGAATATTTCCGCCAAGGACACAATATGGCGATCGTCACGGGGGGCGATCGGACCGATCTTCAGCTTGCGGCCCTGGAAACTTCGACCCAGTGCCTGATCCTGACGGGTCATGTGGCACCCACTGCCCCGATTCTGACCCGCGCTGAGGAAATGGAGATTCCGATCCTGGCTGTCGATCTCGATACCCTCTCCACAGTGGAGATTATTGAAAACGCCTTTGGGGAAGTGCGTCTCCATGATGGGATTAAACGTGAGTATGTGTTCCAACTGAGCCAGGAGAGCTTTGATCTCGATCGGCTCCTCTCGATTCTGGATATTCCCCAACCGAGCTTGGTCTAGGGATCTTCCCATGCGGTACCCAGGCCGCGCCCCGGTCTGCACCTTAGGGGATATGTATAAACCTAAAAGAATCCCCCTGCCCTCCCTTGTAAAGAGGGGGGGACAGCTTTTTCTTACCCCTTTAGGGCACCTCGATTCATTGGGTTGGGCGGCTTCGCCGCCCAACCCAACCCGGATTCTTACCTAGGTCACGGGACAAGAACTGTGATGTTTCGAGGTGCCCTTGGGTTGCTAATCAGTTAGGTCGCCAATAAAACAGCTGTGAAATGTCGGTGGGACGTGGCAGACCGCCGATAGGTTGCCTCCGTAGAAGCCGAACTAATATTTGCCCCGCGCTAATATTTGCCCCGCGCTAATATTTGCCCCGATCGCCCGTTGTGCCCGAAACCAGAGATTTTTCAATAAATTGAATGATTTTTCCCGCCACATTCACCCCCGTTGCCTCCTCAATGCCCTCCAGTCCCGGTGAAGAATTCACCTCCATCA
>JAYKIB010000110.1:0-3646 GCA_035285005.1 Prochlorothrix sp. | reverse complement strand
GACTTTTTGACTGAGGCTTGTCGTTCCCATCGTTTCAATCTGACTCCCCCTTCTCTTCTTCCTTCTTCTGAGTCTCTACCTCTAGCCTGAAACCCGCATTCTCTCGTGACCCCCTGAATGGTTACTTCATAACTAACTTTAGGGTTTACCCAAAATCAGATCGGGGTATCCCAAGGGAATTCTCCTCAGACCCTTTTTCTGGGATGTGACATTTAGTTTAGTCATAAACCCAAAAAGCTTGTGTTCCCCACAAACTTTTCTGAATTATACAGCATTTTACAACAGTACCGTACAAGGTAGGGTAACTCCCTGCACCCGATGTATCTGCAAGATGCTGTAGCATCGACTGAGCACTTCGATAGTGTAGATTGGGCGATCCCATCACCCCTTCTCAGCTCCTGAGAGGATATTTATGAACCAGAGAATCTCCCCTAATCCCCTGTATCAAGGGAGGCGACCTTTTCTTCCCCCTTCAAAAGGGGACTGAGTAGGGATTCTGCAAGGGCCTACGGTTCTTAGCCAAAGTTTCCAAATATCCTCTTAGTTTTAGGACTGGATTGGGCAGGGTTCTGATTCCTTCGAGGTATCTCAACCAGATAAAGGGCATTTTCAAAAACCGGACTTCAGCCTGGGCCAAGCAATCGCTTTAGCATTGGACTAAGCTTAGCCGCCGGTCGTTTGTCTCTGTCGTTCGTAGTCACCGCTTTGTCCTCGGCTTCAGGTCGTTCCCACGAAATTTGCAGTGCGCTCGAAGGTACTATTGGATGCCTATTTGCGCAATGGTTCTGTGGCAATCCTACGACTATTTTATGACCTTTATACAGGGCTCATCCAGGATGGGTTCAGAGCAGGTTAGCCATAGCTTTAGCGCTGGTACCGCAACAGATAAATCGGTTGGGACAGCATAAAGCTGGGGTTTCTCGCTTGGACCAGGTAATGCGGTGATTGCTACCTGTAATGGGTTCAAATAACCTGAGACAACTCTCTTTTTCCAGACTTTTTCCAGTATTTTGCATCAAGGAGCAGGCCCTATGGTTAGCACCGTAACAACCACGACCCAAACCCAATCTCTGAATAAAGATAACAGCTTTATCCTGTGGTTTGATCAAGTTGGTATCGAAGATATTCCCTATGTGGGCGGTAAGAATGCATCCCTGGGTGAAATGATCCAGGAGTTGACCCAGCGTGGGGTGAATGTCCCCAATGGTTTTGCGACAACTGCCTATGCCTATCGCTACTTTGTCCAGCAGGCCGGCCTAGAATCTAAGCTGCGCCAACTCTTTTCCGACTTAGATGTGGAAGATGTTTCTAATTTGCGAGAACGGGGACGACAAGCTCGGGCTTTGGTCTTGAATACTCCCTTCCCCCGCGAGTTGGAGGCGGCCATTATTCAAGCCTATGAAGAATTGAGCGGACGCTATGCTAACTCGCCTGAATTCTGTGCGCAGTTGCCCACCGAAAAACAGGATTCCTGTGGCCTCTATAGTGCCGAGGTGGATGTGGCTGTACGCTCCAGTGCCACAGCAGAAGACTTGCCCGATGCGAGTTTTGCTGGGCAACAGGAAACCTATCTAAATGTTCATGGGTCCAGTGCAGTGCTGGATGCGTGCCATAAGTGTTTTGCTTCGATTTTCACCGATCGGGCCATCTCCTACCGTACAATTAAGGGCTTTGATCACTTCAATGTGGCCCTATCCGTTGGGGTCCAAAAAATGGTGCGATCGGACCTGGCTTCCTCTGGGGTTATGTTCTCGATCGACACGGAAACGGGCTTCAAGAATGCGGCCTTGATTACGTCAGCCTACGGCCTAGGGGAAAATGTCGTCCAAGGGGCCGTAAACCCGGATGAATACTTTGTCTTTAAGCCCACCTTGGCCCAGGGCTATCGCCCGATTCTGGAAAAACGGCTGGGCAGTAAAGAAATCAAAATGGTCTACGATTTGGGCGGTTCCAAACTGACCAAAAATATTCCGGTTGCTGCCAGTGAGCGCCGTAAGTTTGCCCTCAGTGATGATGAGGTGTTGCAGTTGGCCCAATGGGCCGTGATTATCGAAGATCACTACTCCGAAGTCCGGGGTATGTATACCCCCATGGACATTGAGTGGGCGAAGGATGGTCTCACGGAAGAGCTGTTCATTGTCCAAGCACGGCCCGAAACGGTCCAATCCCAAAAGAGCGGCTCGGTTCTGCGCAATTACAAGCTCACGGCTGATCATAGCGATGTGCCGGTGCTGGCCGATGGCCGTGCCGTGGGTGAGATGATTGGCCAGGGTAAGGCCCATGTGATTTTGGATGTGCACCGCATTGATGCGTTTAAGCCCGGTGAAGTGCTGGTGACCAATAAGACGGACCCCGACTGGGAGCCGATTATGAAGAAAGCTAGCGCGATCGTGACTAACCAGGGCGGACGCACGTGCCATGCTGCGATTATTGCGCGGGAAATGGGAATTCCGGCGATCGTCGGCTGTGGAAATGCCACCGGTAGTATTCGCACGGGCGAAGAGGTGACGGTTTCCTGTGCTGAAGGGGATCAAGGTAAGGTGTATAGCGGTATTCTGCCCTTTGAGGTTCTGGAGACAGAACTGGGGAATTTGCCCGAAACCCGGACTAAAATCCTCATGAATGTGGGTAACCCTGAGGAAGCCTTTAGTTTGGCCTCGATTCCCTGCCAAGGTGTGGGTTTGGCCCGTCTAGAGTTTATTATTGCTAACCACATTAAGGCTCACCCCCTGGCCCTGTTGCGCTACAACGAACTGACGGATCCTGAAGTGAAGTTCGAGATTGCCCAACTGACCCACCAGTATGACCACAAGCCCGATTTCTTTGTGGATAAGCTGGCCCAGGGAATTGGCAAGATTGCGGCGGCGTTCTATCCCAATCCGGTGATTGTGCGTATGTCCGACTTCAAGAGCAATGAGTATGCCAACCTGCTGGGGGGTCGCCAGTTTGAGCCCCACGAAGAAAACCCGATGATTGGCTGGCGTGGTGCCTCGCGCTACTATGATCCCAACTATCGTGTGGCCTATGGCTTGGAGTGCCAGGCGCTGAAGCAGGTGCGGGATGAGATGGGTCTCACCAATGTGATCCCCATGATTCCCTTCTGCCGCACACCCGATGAGGGGCGTAAGGTGTTGGCAGAGATGGAAGCGAATGGTCTCAAGCGGGGTGAAAATGGCTTGAAAGTCTATGTGATGTGCGAGTTGCCTAGTAATGTCATCTTTGCGGATGAATTTGCCCAGGTTTTTGATGGCTTCTCGATCGGGTCCAATGACTTGACTCAGCTCACCTTGGGTCTGGACCGTGACTCGGCTTTGGTGGCGCATATCTTTGATGAGCGCAATGAAGCGGTGAAGCGGATGGTGAAGCTAGCGATTATGGCTGCGAAGAAGTACGATCGCAAGATCGGTATTTGTGGCCAAGCGCCGAGCGATTACCCGGAATTTGCCCGATTCCTGGTGGAAATGGGTATTGATTCCATGAGTTTGAACCCGGATTCTGTGCTCAAGACCACGTTGGATATTGCCAAGGTGGAGGGGGCAAACGGGGTCCTGAATGAAATCGCAGCGGTGGTCCAACCCGATCGCTAGGGTTCTGACTCTAGGACACCTCGATTAATTGTGGCGGGCGGGGGGGCCGCGCGCCCCCC
>JAYKIB010000109.1:0-27440 GCA_035285005.1 Prochlorothrix sp. | reverse complement strand
CTCATCGATCGCCTAGACCAAACCGTCTATCAGCACACTGGCCAACACCTCGACACCCTCCAGATCGCGATCCTTCAAGGAGTCCTCCAGGGGAAAAAATACGCCGAAATTGCCGAAAACTACCATTGCAGCGAAGGCCACGTTAAAGACGAAAGTTACAAACTCTGGCATACCTTGAGCCAGCTACTCGGCGAAACCGTCAAAAAATCTAACCTTAAAGCCGCGATCGATCGCTTCATCACCAAAAACAACCCCCCAGCCCCTGAGAATCACCACCCCGTTACCCCCAGCACCCCCGACCCCACCGAAACCGCCCTCCAACAAGCCCAGGCCCGCATCCCCAGCACCTACCACCGCCGCGCCATCCTCAAACTCCACAGCCACGGCCTTGACCCCGCCGCGATCGCCCACAGCCTCGAAATCCCCCTCGAACTCGTCCACATCACCCTCAACCCACCCCCCACAGCCTCACCAGCCCCGCAGTCCGTCAACCGCTAGGACTCGAAACCTCCACCCCGTCCCAAATCCCATCGACGCTCCACCTCTCCCATGACCCAAACCCTCACCCTCCAACTCCCCGATCGGCTCATCACCCACTCCTCAGCACCACCCAACCCCGGATGCTTACGGGGGGCACAGGGCAGAAATCGGGACTTTTCTAGGTGCCCGATTTTTTGAGGTACCCATTGAGAATTAAGATTAGGACACCTCGATTAATTGTGGCAGGTGGCTTCGCCGCCTGCCACCACCCTGACTCTGTCGTGGGCACTGCGGTAAAAATTTGAACTTTTCGAGGTGCCCATTAGGATAAAAGGGACCTCGATTCATGGGCTTAGATAATGGGCTTGGGCAGTTTTTCCAGCCACATCGCCCGCCCCTGCCTTCACTCCCTCGCTACGGACGCAGCCAACACACCATGAACCTGACTCGTAACCATTCCTGGGGACTTTTGATGTTTACATTGGGGAGCCTAGCGGGGGGCAGTGTGGGATTGTGGTGGGGTCGCCAAGCTGCACCAGGGGACAGTGCTCGACAGTCCCGGTTTAATGTCACCCTCACCGCCAACCAGTGGGGGGGAACCCTGCCCAGCGTCAACCCGAACCCGATCGCCCCGCCCAGTAATTTCATTGCCCAGGCCGTTGCCCAGGTGGAAGAGGCCGTGGTGCGGATTGATACGGTGCAGCTCACACCCCCAGAGTCCCGATCGCGCCTTCAAAGTTGGTTCAACCCTCCGCCCAGCCCGACCCCCAGCGCCATTGAGCGCGGGAGTGGATCCGGATTGCTTTTGGGGCCAGAGGGACAGATTTTGACCAATGCCCATGTCTTGGAGGGGGCCGATGGGGTGGAGGTCGCCCTGCACAATGGCGAGGTGGTGCCGGGACAGATTGTGGGGTTGGACGCGGTGACGGATATTGCAGCAATTCAAATTGAGGCGGGGGATTGGGCGACCCCGGCCCTGGGGCGATCGGCGGCGGTGCAACCGGGGCAGTGGGCGATCGCCATTGGCAACCCCCTGGGCTTGGATAACACAATTACGGCGGGTATTGTCAGCGCGGTGGGGCGTTCCAGTTCCCAGGTGGGGGTACCCGACAAGCGCGTGACCTTTATCCAAACCGACGCGGCCATCAATCCCGGCAACTCCGGGGGACCGCTGATTAACGATCGAGGAGAGGTGATTGGCCTCAATACGGCGATTCGCACCGAGGCCCAGGGCTTGGGCTTTGCGATCCCGATCGAGAAAGCCCTGGCGATCGGGGAGCAACTGTTTAGCCAGGGTCGGGTGGATCACCCCTTTGTGGGGATTCAAATGGTTAACCTCACCCCGGATTTACGGCAACAACTGCAACAGGATTTGGAGACGGATCTCGCTATCCCCCAGGATCAGGGCATTTTGGTGGTGCGAGTGATTGCCGGATCCCCGGCTGAGGCGGCAGGGTTGCAACCGGGAGATGTGATTGAGAGGGTGGGGGCTGTGCCTGTCCAGACCACCGCAGAGGTGCAGGTGCAGGTGGAGGCGAGTGTGGTGGGGCAGCCCCTGGAGATTGAGGTGCGCCGTGGAACGCAGCGCCAAACCCTGATGGTGATTCCCCAGGCCTTGGCAACCAGTCCGGTTGCACCCCTGCCCTAGGCTGCCCCGGTTCTAGGGGCTGTCATTATTTAAGTCTGGAATGCCTTCAGAGGCAGGGACACAGCCCCTAGCTCCTACCACTGGACCGGGCGTGTAACGCTGATATCGCCAGCGTTCTACCGTGAGTGGATGACACGCCCTGGGGGGGGCTGATGCGTGCATCTCACCTTGGCGGGTCTGGCCCTTATCTCCCTGTCCCTGCTTCCAAGCTGGGAGATGGGGAAGTAGAGTAAAGATTATCTCGATTCATGGGGGTGGGCTGAGCGGAGTCGAAGCCCACCCCGAGCCCTGCTTTTTGAGGTGGATGATCCGCCGCAAATTGGGATCAATCGAGGTGTCCGATTTCCTGACCCCTAACGCCTTTCACCGCAATCGTGCCCATGGTTACCGCTGCCCCCTCGTCCACCGCCTATAGCCGCTTTCGCAAGCTCATAGGCTACCTGCGGCCCCACCGCAAAACCACCGTGTTGGGGGTGGTGGCCCTGTTGGTGGTGAATATTCTGGGGGTTTCGATTCCCCTGCTGATTCGGGATGGCATTGACGATCTCCAGCAAAACTTCAGCCTCGATCGGGTTACCTCCTTTGTCCTTTTGGTGTTTGTCCTCGCCTCGATTATGTGGGTGATCCGGATGATCTCCCGCATGTTGATTTTTGGGGTGGGGCGCAAGGTGGAGTTTGACCTCAAGCAAAACATTTTCGAGCATCTGCTCACCCTGGATCCGTCGTTTTTTGGCCGCAACACGATCGGCGACATCATCAACCGCTCCACCAGTGATGTGGATAATATCCGGCGACTGCTGGGCTTTGCGGTCCTCAGTCTGACCAATACGGTCTTTGCCTACGCTTTCACCCTGCCGATGATGATGTTTATTCATTTACGGCTGAGTTTGCTGGCTATTACCGTCTATCCCTTGATGCTGATGATGGTCATGGTCTTCAGCGATCGACTCCGGGTCCAGCAGCAAACCGTCCAGGAAGAGCTATCCAACCTCAGCGAACTGGTCCAGGAAGACCTTAGTGGCATCTCACTGATTAAGATCTACGCCCAGGAAGACAACGAACGCCAAGCCTTTCGCCGCATTAACGATCGCCTGCTCCAGGCCAACCTTAAACTGGCCCAAACCCGTAACCTCCTGTTCCCGCTGCTGGAGGGGTTGGCCAGTGTCAGCCTCTTGGTGCTTCTGGCCTTTGGTGCCGGGTCGATCGTGCCCGAGGGGAGCGAAGGGCTCACGGTGGGCAGTTTTATTGCCTTGATTCTCTACGCCGAGCGCATGGTTTTTCCCACGGCCCTACTGGGTTTCACCTTGACGGCCTACCAGCGGGGAGAGGTCAGTATCGATCGGATTGAGTCGATTTTGCTCGCAGAATCCGAGATTCAGGAACAAGAACAGACCGCACCCTTTAATCCCCAGACTGTGCAGGGTTGGATTAAGGCCGATGGTCTCAACTTCACCTATCCCGGTGCTCGCACTCCGGCTCTCCAGAATGTCAGTTTTCAGATTGAACCGGGGGAGACGGTGGCGATTGTGGGGCCGATCGGCTCCGGCAAAACCACCCTGGCCAATGCCCTACCCCGCTTGCTCAATGTCAGTCCCGGTCAGTTGTTCTTGGATGGGGAAGATATTACCCACCTAGCGATCGCGGACCTGCGCCAGGTGATGGCCTATGTACCCCAGGATAGTTTTCTCTTCAGCACGACGATCGCCAATAATATCTGCTATGGGGATCCGGACTGTCCCTTGCCTCGGGTCAAGACAGCAGCAGAAGCATCCCAAATCGCCCCAGAAATTCAGAATTTCCCCCAAACCTATGAAACCCTAGTGGGAGAACGGGGAATCACCCTGTCAGGGGGGCAACGTCAACGCACTGCCCTGGCCCGTGCCCTGTTGATCGATGCCCCCATTTTGATTCTGGATGATGCCCTGTCCAGCGTCGATAATCAAACGGCGACGGCAATTTTGCGCAGCCTTTCCGAAGGCACCCAACGCAAGACGGTGATTTTTATTTCCCACCAACTGTCGGCAGCGGCGATCGCCGATCGCATTCTGGTCATGGACCGGGGATCGATCGTCCAGGTGGGCAACCATGATTCCCTGATGGCGGAGCCGGGGCTATATCGATCGCTATGGGAACGCCAAAGCCTGGAAGCCGCCGTGCGGTAACCTCCCAGAGCCAGCAGGGTGCGTCAGGCGAAGCCGCAACACACCGCAGATCTAGCGGTCGCTTTAGTCCCGCCCGTCGGGTGCGTGAGGCGAAGCCGCAACACACCACCTCGCCAAGGGTCTTCTTCGGCAAGCGGAATGTCAGGTTGAGCGGCTTCGCCGCTCGCCAGAATCAACCGAGAGGTCCAGGTGTATCGCACCGATCCCTAGAGGCCGAAACGATAGCCCTTACCATACACCGTATGAATCAACGGAACTTCGCCCTGGGCCTCGATTTTGCGCCGGAGAAGGCGGATTTGGGCCGCAAGGACGTTGCTGTGGGGTTGATGTTCCTTGCCCCAGAGGTCATCGAGAATCTGGCGATGGGTTAGGAGTTGGCCCGCATTCCGCATGAGGTAGGCCAGTAATAGACTTTCTTTTTCCGATAACGAGAGGATTCGATCGCCGCGCTGGGCTAATTGATTCTCCAGATCCAGGATCAGATCCTCAGCCTGGATTTTATGGAGTTCTGCGGTTTGATCGGCCTCTGGGGCCAGATCCAAGAGACTCCGCCGCAGCAAGGCCCGCACCCGCGCCAAGAGTTCTCGCAATTCAAAGGGCTTCACCAAATAATCATCCGCCCCCGCATCCAGGCCCTGGACCCGATCGTCCAAGGTGTCCTTTGCCGTCAGGAATAGAACAGGGGTCGATCGGCCCTGTTGTCGCAAGCGCTGACAGAGTTCTACACCGGAGCACTGGGGCAGCATCCAGTCCAAAATCAGCAACTGATAGGTATTTTCCTGGGCTAACTGGTATCCTGCTTCCCCATCCTGGGCCACATCCACGTGATAGCCTTCGCGCTGGAGGACACGACTCAGGGGAGCCGTGAGTTCGGGTTCGTCGTCAACCAATAAAATCGCAGCATCAGCCATGGGAGTGGGGCAGTCGTAACGCGCAAATTAGGATGGGAAGGATAGGGTGAAGGGGGGCAGTCGCTGATTTATGGGGTGATGGTCTCGATCCTAGGGGCTGGATCGGCACAGCGATCGCAGACCCAGCGGAACCAATCTGTCAATCCCTGGCCAGTTTTTGCAGAAACCGGAAAAATCTGGACCTTTGGGTTAATCTGACGCA
Source organism: Prochlorothrix sp. (assembly GCA_035285005.1). Lineage (GTDB taxonomy): Bacteria > Cyanobacteriota > Cyanobacteriia > Prochlorotrichales > Prochlorotrichaceae > Prochlorothrix. Next base: position 22,037 of record JAYKIB010000109.1, on the reverse strand, counting down.
CATTGGCGATAATCTGATCGATCTGCACTTCCACATAGGGAGCCAAGTCAACTTTCGTAATCAGTAAGCAATCCGCCTCCCGAAACATCACCGGGTATTTTAACGGCTTATCCTCACCCTCCGTAACGCTGAGTAGGGCCACCTTGGCATGTTCCCCCACCTCGAATTCTGCCGGACAGACCAAGTTGCCCACATTCTCCACCACCACCAAATCCAAACCGCTGGGGTCACAGTCCTGGCTCAGTTGGTGAATGCCCCCCGCTACCATACGCGAGTCCAAATGGCAGGCCCGTCCCGTGTTAATGGCGATCACCGGAACACCATAGGCCCGCAGTCGATCGGCATCCAACTGGGTGGTCATATCCCCCTCAATCACCGCAATCTGTAGCTCCCCGGCTAAAGCCTCCAGGGTTTTTTCCAAAAGGCTGGTTTTTCCGGCTCCAGGACTGCTCATCAGATTTAGACAGGTAATCCCCCACTCGTCAAAGTGGGCCCGGTTATGGTCGGCTCCTTCCTGATTGGCGTGGAGGAGATTGATTTCCAGGGCTGCGTCAAGGGTTTGGTGCATGGGGTTAGGCTGGGGGACGTGGGGAGTGAAATGTGAGGAGTGGAATGTGGGGAGTGGAATGTGGGGAGTGAAAAGTGGGGAGTGGAATGTGGGGAAGCTGGGAGAATTGTGGCGTTTTGGCGTACGTCTGCGCCGCACGCCAAGAGCCTTTCCGTGCGACTGTTACGATCGCATTGGCTTGCGCTGTCACTTCACCCCGGCCACAGCTTTGCAGCTTCCGTCGCCCCTGGGCCAAAGCCGCCCCCCCAAACCAGATTCGCCGAGGGAAATGTACCGAGGGAGATTGGCCGCGCTTAGGTGGGTTGATGCTCTGGTGCAGACAGTTCAATCCGATCGATCTTTAACTCCCGACCCGATCGAATTTCCTCCATCGGATGGCCGCAGTGGGGACAGGCATACTGGAGACCCAAGACCGGACGATAGTCCTGCTGGCAGGGGGGGCAAAACGCCACCAGGGGCACCTCATGGATGACCAGCTTAGCCCCTTCCAGAAAGGTACCAACGGTTTGGGCAGCAAAGGCAAACTCAAGGCTCGCGGGTTCCACACAGGTAAACTGCCCAACGGTGAGGTGAACCTGGGCCACCGGTGTTTGCTCGGGCTGGGACTCCCACCAGTCCCGCACCGTTAGGATCAGGGCCTTGGTCATGTCGGTTTCGTGCATTCGTCACCTCACGTCCACGCCTGATCCACCCGTAGATTCGCCTCGGAGTGAATATAGGCGGGTTTTTCCGATCGCGGTAACTGGCCCGACAGCACCAGGTGTGCCATAGTGTCGCAAATGACGCGGGTCGCCATCAGGGAGGTGATGTCGCTGATGTCGTAGGGGGGGGACACTTCCACGATCTCCAAGCCCGCGATCGGTGCTTTTTGGATAATCTTACCCAGCAGGGCCAGGGCTTCCCGAGGCAGTAAACCGCCCGGTTCAGGCCAGCCAGTTCCGGGGACAAAGCCCGCATCGATGCAGTCAATATCAAAGCTAATCCATACGCAGTCGGTCCCATCCATCGCCCGCTCTAAAGCAAAGTTTGCCGCCGCATCCAGCCCCATTTCCGTAATATCCGTCACCGTCAAAATATTGGTGGCCCGCTCCCGGCACACCTTGACCCCCTGACGGGGCACCTGCCAGCCGCCAATCCCCAACTGCACCAGATTTTTGGCCGGAGCATTGGCCATATTGGTGGCGTGGAACCAGGGACAGGTGTGCATCCGTTCGTCCAGGTCCGTTTCCTGGGTATCCACATGGCGATCGAAGTGAATAATGCCAATTTTTTTGTCCCCTAAGTGGCGACAAACGCCGCGCACTGTGGGGAAACCAATGGAATGATCTCCCCCGAGCACGATCGGGAAGGCACCGGAACTAAAAATATGGGCAATGCCCTTAGAAATTTGATCAAAAGACTTCTCATTGTTGGCCGGAATCGTAAACACATCGCCCACATCACAGAGGGTAATTTGTTCCCGCAAGTCCACCCCAAACTCAAAATTGTAGGGCGTATAAAGGGCAGAAATGCGACGGATTCCCTGGGGGCCAAAGCGGGTGCCGGGACGATAGGTTGTGCCCGAGTCGTGGGGTACCCCGACGATCGCCACGTCATAGTTCCCCACCTGACGCACATCTTCCAAATAGGGCGCTTTGAGAAAGGTATTAATCCCGGCATAGTGGGGTAATTCACCCCGAGAAAAGGTGGGGATCGATCGATCCTTGATGCTCTCCGCTGCCTCCAAGCCATACTCCAAGCCTTGGTTCACCTCCTGTTGCCACCCCGTCAGGGGTAAGCGGCTTTCCTTCTCCAGGGCCCGATCGGCTTCGGAGGAGGGCTGTTGAAAAAGCGGATTGTCTGCGGGAGAGCTAGCCATAGTCTGACCTCTAAAAACGGTAGTTTTTGATACTTTAACTAGGAATTCCCCAGAACTATCATAGGGACACTTCGATCGGGTACTTCGATGTGACTGGCATGTGTTGACGAATGGGACGGGATGGCGGGGTTGCCAATCCCAACTCATCGGTGCCCTTAATCCATATTTAGCCTATTTGCGGTATCCACAGGTTTAAGAAATATCAAGCGTCTAGGGGGCATCTTGATCAACTGCGGCGGGTGCTGAAGTCGATCGCCATCCCCCAATGCTTGGTGTCAGTCACGGGACGAAAGTTTGGGTGAATCGAGAGGCTCGAGGGTACCTCGATTAAGGAGGGCGAGATCCTGTGCCGCCCATCCCAAACTCTCCGTTTCTTGCGTGGGCTATCTCCCAAAAATTTGAATGAATTGAAGTGCCCTCCGAAGTGCCCGCCAAGGATAGCCCCACGGTTGTCGAGTCTCGATCCTTCAAGAGGTTTAGTTGTGGAAAGTCCGCTTTTGTTCTGGGGAATTATTCTGTTCCTCCTGGGTAGTTTGGGGGTCGGTGTGTGGGCTTCCCAACGCATTAAGGGCGATAGCATTAATTTCCTGGTGGCGGGTCGGGGGCTCACCTTACCCCTGGCCGCCGCCACTCTCATGGCCCAATCCGTCGATTCCAACGCCACCCTCGGGAATACGGACCTGACCGCAGAGTTTGGTTTTTGGGCGGGTGCGTCTCTGCCCCTGGGACTTGCCCTCTGTCTGCTGCTCACGGGTCTTTTCTATGCTAAGCCCCTCAACCGCATGGGGTTAATCACCTTGCCGGACTTCTACCGCGTCAAATACGGTCCCCTGACCGAAAAGGTGGCATCGGTGATTATGGTCCTCAGTTTTGCCTTTTTGCTGGCCGGGAATTTGGTGGCGGGGGGCTATCTGTTCCAGTCTTTTCTGGGTCTGAGTTATGTGAGCGGCGTGATTGCCGTGGCCCTGCTGGTGTTTGTCTACACCGTGACGGGGGGCTTGTTTGCGGTGGCCTACACCGATGTGGTCCAGGTGGCGATCGCCCTGGTGGGTTCCCTGGTGTTGATCGGGTTTGTGGGCGTTAACTTTGGGGTCACCATTCCCGCTGGTATGGGTCCGCTCGCCCTGGAACAGTTAACCGACCCGGCAGCCGGAGCCGCGATCAACTGGGCAACCCTATTGGCCCTGGGGATTGGCGATATTGTGGCGATCGACTTTATGGCGCGGGTTTTTGCCGCCGAAAGTCCAGAAACCGCCCAACGAGCTTGCTTCATTGGCTGTGCGGGTACGGTGATGATCGGGGTGCCCTTTTCCATCGTGGCCCTGTCCGCCGGCAGCATCCTGGAAGCCGCCGGAGTCGCCCCCGATGGTCCCGTTCTCTTCTCCCTGCTGCAATCCGTTGCGCCGCCGTTGCTCTCACTCATCGTCGTCATGGGCATCATGGCCGCATCCCTGTCCACGGGAGATGGGGCAATTTTGGGAACGGCTTCGGTAATCGCCCACAATCTGTTGGGGATTAACCGCAGTAGTCAAGGACCGGGCCATGGCGATCGACTGTTAACCTTTACCCGCCTGATGGCCTTTGTGATGGCCGTGTTGGGGGTTTTCTTTGCGATTCAGGTGCCCCAAACCGGTGTGTTACTGCTGCTGGCCTTTGACTTGGGCTTTGCGGGGCTGGTGGTCCCGCTGACGGGCGGCCTATTCTGGCCCAAGGCCACCCGCGAAGGGGCTCTCGCCTGCATCGTGGTGGGGTCTGCCACCCGATTGATCCTGTTTATGCTGATGCCCACCATGTTTGGGGTGGAGAACAGCCTGCTCTATCTGGATAATCCGTGGTTCACGATCGACTTTGACGGTTTTCCCACCCTCATCAGTCCCTTGGTGGGTCTGACGCTCTTTATTGTTGTTTCCTATCTGACCCAACCTCCGGCTGCGGAGTCCCCGGTGTCTTCCCCGGAGGATCTGTCGCCGGGATCCCTCGATTAAGTGGGTTGGACTCAGGGGGTTAGGTGGCTTCGCCGCCTAACCTCAACCCCGATGTGTACGGGGGGGTCTTTCTCAAAAAAACAAGGACGATCGCAGTTGAGCGCCTCGATGAATCCAGATTTTCACCGCAATACCCACGGCGGAATTAGAGTTGGGTTGCGCGGCTTCGCCGCGCAACCCAATTAATCGAGGTGCCCAATTATTGCTTGCATAAGGTCCACAAAGCAAAATGCCCCCCGCCTCTGGCGGGGGGCATTTTGCTTCACCTCAGCGTTGGCTGCCATCGCCCAGGTGTCCTTTGCATTCATTGAGGTTCTCGCTTTGGCAGATTCATCCTTGGTATGGGCCCTATCCCTGGGCAGATCATCCCCTAGGCGGGCGAATCAGATTCCGCCGACTCTTCCGCCGCAGGCTCCGCAGGCGTTTCGGCCTCAGCCCCAGCTTCCGCCTTCGCTGCCTTGGCTTCCGCCTTGGCTTTGCGCTCCTGTTCCCGCTGTTCCCGCTTCTTCCGCTCCGCCTGGGTCACTTCCTCCATGAGCACGCGGGCCTGGGCCAGCTTCTCCAAATTGCTGCGGTAGAGTTCCACATCCTTTTTCAGCTTCTCCAGGGGCAAATTAAAGGACTGGCTCGCAGTTTTCCAGATTTCCCCTTGCTTCTCCCCGTCCTCTAACCAGTCGGGCGCAGCCGTTTCCAGCAACGTGAACAGACCGATGGCAAACAAACGGCTGTACTTGAAATTCTTTTGATCCGAAAGCTGGGCCAAGGTCGATCGGAGGGATCCCCCCACCTCTGCGCCCGCTGACAGATCTATTAGGGCCACAAAGTCCTCTGGTGTGAGACTCGTCGCAATATCCAGGAGGGCCTGGGCATCCTTGCGATAGGTCGCTGCGTCGGAGCCGATCGCCTGACACAGGGCCTTAAAAATTGAGTCGATATCGCTCTCGGGACGGTAACCGGCCATGAAGCGATCGAAGGCGGTCACTACCCCAAGGGCGTAGATGGAGTCGTAGTTAAAACTGGCATTTACCCCCAGCAGGTGCATCTCCACCATCATCTCTTCCAAGACCCGACGGTAGATCGAGCTAATGGGGCGGGTATGAGCAGCGTAGAACGCTCGCTTGGTATCAGACAGCGTCGGCAGGTTGTTCACGAGTATCAAGCTGAGAGAAATGTTAAATTCTATTAAACAAGACAACGGGGACTTGACACAAGGACTTTTATTCGTCGCTCCGGGGTAGCAGGTGGGTGAGGGCTGTTTGTAGATCCTGGGTGAGGTGGGTGATGGCGGCCTTGGCGCCCCGTCGGTTTTCCTGGTATTGGGACCAATAGGGGGCGATCGACAGCGGTTCCCCGATCGTCACTGTCACTCGCTTCGGGCCCAATTGGGGACGTACTAGGGGGTTCCCCTCTCCCGTGAGGCGGGTGATTAAATCCCAGATCAGTACACTGGTTTCCGCAAACCGATCGGCGCTGGGTTGCTCCCGCACATAGGATCCCGTGACGGCCACAAAACTTTCCACAATCCGCATATGCCAGAGTCGTAGCGCTGCCTCCTCCGCCACCCGATCGGCCAACCCCCGTTCTAGGGCACTGAGCCGCGCCCGATCGTCTAAATCATCCCGGTAAATCCAATCCCAACCCGCCTGTTCCAAGCGCCGGCAGCGGCTGATAATATCCCCCTTTCCCTTCAGGCCAAAATATACCTCGGCTACGCCCAAGGCCTGGTTCAGAAGTCTTTGGAGCCGGATGGGTAAATCCAGGCTGGAGGCGGCGGGGTCTGGGTCCAGTGGAGGAAAGTCGCAGTGGTAAAAGCGACGGTAGAACTGCTCCAGGTGGTCCAAAAGGTGGAGGCCCAGGCGGTAGAGGCGCTGGTAGCGGCAGCGATCGGGATCGGTGGTGAGGCTGGGTGGGCTAGGCAAGTGGCGATCGGGCTGGGTCAGGGGTGACAGACCCACATTGGTTTCCAGAGTCGTCAGCAGCCGATCGATCGCCGTCCAGGGGGCTTGGAGATAGTGGTAGCGCAGGCCGATGGGCAACACCATGACCTCAGGAGACCGGCCCGCCGTCTGCAAATCTTCGGCGGCCCAAAAGGCCAGTTGGGCCACCCCTGGTTCCAGGGGGCTGAGAATGTCGTTGTGGCCATTGGTGGCTCCCTCGGGGGCCACGGCAAAGGGAAACTGGCCCGAGCCGATTAACTGCCGTGCGGTGCGCAGTCCCTGCATGTCAAGCTTGCCCCGGTGGATGGGGACTCCCCCCAGTTGTGAGTAGAGCCAACCCACCCAGTCCCCAGCCCAAAGGGGAATGCCCCGATCGTAGAGAAAGTGGCTGTGGAAGGGTTTGGACAGGGAGGGGGTGTGCCGGCGATCGGCCTGGGCGAGGTGATGGGACACAACCCGGAAGAGGACGAGGGGGTCATCGACACTGGGATGGCGAAAGGCCAGAATAAGGCGGGTGTCTCCGCGCTGGAAGGCCCGGTAAGCGCTGTGAAGTCGATCGAGGTGGCTCACGTCAATGCTGCGGATGTGGTTGCGTCGCAGCAGGATAGGTAGTAGGGCCTGGGTTAACCGTAGGACTCCCCCATTGAAGGCGGGAGGAATAAACGTGAGCGGGGGTTGGTATTGGTGAATGGTGGACATGGGGGAGCCGTGTGGGGTGAGGCGGGGGGCATGGGGCGATCGGGCGGCCATGGGGAGCATCTGGTAGATGCATGGGGTCCAGGGAGCTGCCCCGCCGAAGGTCGGATAATGCTCGTCTTGTACGATGCTGCTGTGTACTGTGCTGGGCACCTTGATAATCCTAAGGCGCTGGGAGATGGACCCTGCACGGGGCCAGAGTTGGGGGGTGACGAAGCCGTCCACTTTTCTGAACCGAGCCTCCTGAACCGAGCCTCCCTTCTGGCCGTACTCGGGTAGTGGCCCCATGGCGTCGTCGGCCTGGCTTGGGCAGTGAACCCCCTGCTATGTGTGGGATGCACTGCCCCACCCTATCTCAATCAACCTGTCCTGTGCTATCTGTCCTCTGCCTGTGAATCGAGTTACCCTAAGGGGAGAATACTCGTCTTATTTAGGAGTCGGACTTGCGATGAAACGCCGCGATTTTCTCAGTTGGGTGGGGGTAGGGACCTTCGCCACATCTTTACCGATGGTTTTGGCTGCCTGTTCTTCCTCAGAACCCACCGCAGAAGCCCCCGCCGGTGAAGCCCAGAGTGTGGTGGGCCAAGCGATCGATAAGGCCGAGGGAGCTGCCACGGCTATGGCTGACACCGGTTACGTGACGGTGGGAACGGTGGCTGAGTTAGAGGCAGCAGGGTTTTTAGCGATCGCAGACCCGGAAAAGGTGATTGTGATTCGCGATCCGGACAACGCAGACGGGGTCGTGGCCCTGAGTCGGGTCTGTACCCACAAGCAGTGCGATGTGGACTGGAAACCGGAGGATGGCTATTTTGAGTGCCCTTGCCATGATGCGGAATTCAGCACCGCTGGTGCGGTTTTGGAAGGCCCCGCAACCCAACCCCTGGCTCCCTATGAGGCCAAGATCGAAGGCGAAAATGTGATGGTCAAAGTGGCCTAAGCAAGCGTGAAGGTTGTGGGGGGCTGTACTGCCTACCCCAACGACTGTGCACCCCAACGACTGTGCACCCCGAGGATATGAAGCGATACCGCAGCGCTACGTGCCAGGTTAAGCGGTGAGGGATTATGGCAGCTTACAGAGGTATGGGGGCCAGGCAGTTGACCCGCCGCAGGCGGGTCAACTGCCGTCTTTTTTTGAGGGAATGACTCACGCAGGAGTAAGGGTTGGGTTGGGCGGCTTCGCCGCCCGCCACAATGAATTGGAGTGCCCAAATCCTGTATTGCCTTGGGGGTGTTTCGCTGACCTCGGTTAATGCGATGGTGAGTGGTTTCAGCGCCCACCAGAACTCTGGTTTTTGTAGTGTTTGCGGACCTGATTTTTTCAGGGGGCACAGGACCCCAGGACAAAGATTCGGCTTTTTTGAGCTGTCCTAGGGCGTGTCATCAATTCGCTGTCGAAACCTTGGGATCTTAGCGGGCACCGCGATGAATTGGGTTGGGCAGCTTCGCCGCCCAACCCAAACCCTGATTTTTGCCTGGGCTATCTTCTAAAAAGTTGGATTAATCGAGGTGCCCTAGGGTTACACGCCCGCCCCCGCTGTAGGATCTAGGGGCTGTATCCCTGACTCTGAGGGCAGTCGGGCTAAGGGATGACAAGCCCCTAGGGGAACGATTCATCCACACTTTCCAGAAGCGGCGGACACTCGGGCCATTCCGCACTCCCACACTCCACCTGATTACGCCAGCGGCGGTAGGCAACCCCCAGCTTGTCGTATCCCACGGGCTGCCGCCACACATCACCGCCCGCCTTGAGCCGCTCCTGTTGCCCCTGGACCAGTCGCAAATCCTCCTGGATCACCTGATTCGCCAGATACTGCCAAAGATGGTGGGTGCCGGGAATGAGGTGGAGCCACTGGCAAAAGTCCAGGGCAAGGCGGTACAGCAGTCGGGTTTTGCCCCGCCCTCGGGGTAGACAAGCATGGACTTGGTGTAGATGGCGACCACAATCCTGACCCCGTAGGCCGATCGTACTGATCACAAAGCAAGGGGGCTCAAAGGTCATGTGAATCGGGTAGGGATCCCAGTGACCGGTCCACGGATTATGGGGAGCGGTGGCGAAGCGCACAAAGGGCGGAACGGGCCAGCCCTTGGCAAAGGTGCCCGTGTGGGTGAAGGGTGCATGGGCCAGGTCCAAGAGGTTTTCCATCATTAGGCCATGCTCCACATCCAAATCCATCACCAGTTCGGCCTGGAGGGTGAAGTTGTCAGGAATTTGCGGGGCGCGATCGGGGACGGGATTGGGGGGATTCTCCTCCCCTGGCCAGACCCAAATCATGCCGCCCTGTTCCACTACGGGTAAGGTCTCCACTTGAATTTCTGTCGGCTGGCAGGAGGGGGTATGGATGCACTCCCCTTGGCGATCGTATTCCCAGCCGTGGTAGGGACATTGAATGCACCCGGCGACCACCTGGCCAAGGGACAGGGGACAGGCACGGTGGGCACACTCATCTTGGATGCAGGCGATCGTCCCCGTTTGGTCCCGAAACAGTACCCAACAGCGATCAAAAAGTTCAAATGCAAGGGGGGTGCTGGCCCCTAGGCGTTGAGAAAACTCGACAGGATACCAAAAGTTACGTAACCCACTAGCCAAGTCCATTGCCGCAGATACGCTCAGACCATTACTCATGTATTTTATGGGTGCTTGGAAACAGGAGTTCGCATTAGCCGCTTGCCCTGTCAGGCGTTCAACGGACTTGAAAGACAAAGTGAAACCTCAATTGCCGTGGCAAAAGACAGGGAAACTGGGGGAAGTCGGGGAATATTTGGAGATTACCAGGGAGGAAGACCTGGAGGAGTCCAGAACAGTCCCAAAAAGTTCCAGAAATTCCCAAAAAAAGCCCCAGCAATTTCTGGAACTTTCCAGAAATCCTCAGTCGGGTCCCTCGATCGGGTTCGGTATAGCGGCTGACGCTGAGGTAAGGCTGGATATGCCTCGCTTTGGGCGGAAGACAGCTTGACTCTTGTACCTCAGGCAACTGATAGTCACTATGGCACTGCCACCCAGCCCAATCCCGATGGCGACGTAGGGTGTACTGGACGAAATCGGGATGACTGGAGGGGGCCGACTGAGGGGGCGGGAGATGATGTTTTGTGGGATGTTCGTGGATCTGAAGGGACGGAGGAGACCGATCGCCGCCAGCCTGCCACGGAATACCCGAGCTTATAAATTGATTAGAAAATGGCGTTTAAGATAGTCCCACACTTACCCTAGAACCTTTTCGATCCCTTCGATCGTTAAGAATCTGTCATAATTCCGCGACCGATCGATCGCGTCATTTCGATCGCGTTATTCATTCATCGCAACCCGCTGCAACGAACCCGTCCGTTGCGATGTCGGTCCCTTACGGTATCGGTCAGGGGTTTGTTTCACCGGGGTAATCCCTGGGGGGCACCGCGATGAATTGGGTTGGGCAGCTTCGCCGCTCAACCCAACCTTGATTCTGCCGGGGGCTGTCTTCCAAAAAGTTGGATTAATCGAGGTGTCCAAAACTGAGCGGCTGTCCTCCAAACCTGATTGACTGATAAAAGGGGGTCAAATCCAGGCATAGAGAGCGGGCCAGGAAATCTGATCCCTAGGACCCAAACGTCGGCTAGGGGCGCGATTTTCGCGCCTAATGCAGAATTTTTTGTCAGTCAACTAGCCTACAAACGGGTCGGTTGTGCCTCTAGGGGGTAGAAGGTGAACGGCTCGCAGACATTGCTTGGTCTTGAAAGTAAAACTCCAACACCGATCGCACCATGGGTGCCGCCACCTTACCCCCACCCCCGCCGGAATTTTCAGCAAAGGCCACGACCACAATCTCAGGGTTATCCAACGGTGCATAGCCGCCAAACCACGCATGGGACTTGCGGGGCTGGTCTTCGGCGGTGCCCGTCTTGCCCGCCACAGGAGGCAACGTCGCAGTGCGGAGGGCACCTCCGGTGCCCTGGGTAATGACCTCACGCAGGCCCCGGCGTAGAATATCGATCGTACTGGGTTTGAGGTTCAAGGACTGGCGCCAATCGCGGGTGTCCTGGGGATCCAACTGGAGATGGGGCTGGACCAGATAGCCACCATTGGCCGGGACCGCAAACATGAGAGCCACTTGGAGGGGGGTGGCCTGAAGATAGCCCTGGCCGATCGACATATTGATACTGTCGCCAATAAACCAAGTCTCACCGATATAGTCCTGTTTCCAAGCATTATCCGGCACCACACCCGGAGACTCCTCATCCACAAGCTCAATGCCCGTAAGTTGGCCCATGCCAAACCGACGACTCCAATCGGCTAGCGCCTCTCCGCCAATGGTGCGGCCAATTTGGTAGAAAAATGTATCACTGCTCCAGGCCATCGCCCCCGTAAAGCCCAGGGGACCAAACCCAGCCTGGTTCCAGTCCCAAAACTTGTTGCCCCCAATCTCCAGGTAGGGATAGGTGGCCAGGACCGTGCCAGGGCTATAGGGACCAGATTCCAGGGCCGCAACGGTGGTCACAATCTTGTAGGTGCTGGCCGGGGCAAAGGAGCGAATGGTGCGGTTGAGGAAAGGATGCTCCTTGGCTTGAATCTCGTCCCATTGGGCTTGGGTAATGCGAGAGGAGAAAATATTGGGGTCGTAGGCGGGGCGGCTGGCCATGGCTAGAACTTCGCCATTCCGGGGATCGATGGCCACGATCGCCCCCTTGGTTTCGCCCAGCACTTCCTCGGCCCGCTTTTGGAGATCCGCATCCAGGGTCAGCACCACGTCATCCCCCGCGATCGGCGGCTTTTCCCCTAAAATCCGAATGACCTCACCGGTAGCATCCACTTCCACCTGTTGGCCGCCCCACTCTCCCCGGAGCTGACTCTCTAGGGCAGCTTCCATGCCCAGCTTGCCCAAAATATCACCGAGGCGATAGCCCTGGGGTTCCAGACTCTCTAGCTCCGTATCAGTGATCTCTCCGGTATATCCCAACACATGGCCAGCCAGGTCGCCGTTGGGGTAGTAGCGCATGGTTTCGGCGTCAATTTCCACCGCCTTCAGTTCGGCGCGGGCTTCCTCGATCGCTACCACTTGCTGAATACTGAGTCCTCGGGCCACTCGCACCCGATAGGGGGAGTTATAGCCCTCTTTTTTCAGGGTTGCTTCAATCTCGGCGGCAGGGATGTTGAGAATCGAGGATAGCCGCTGAAAGGTTTGGGGCCACTCGGACTGGTCGAGGGCGATCGGCCAGAGAAAGAGGGAATAGGAAGGGTTGCTTCCCGCGAGCAACTTGCCATTGCGATCGAAAATGCGGCCCCGTTCTGGGGGCTTAGACACAAGACGGACGCGGTTATCTTCGGCGCGTTGGCGATTGTTGGGGCCTTCCACCAACTGGAGATAGGCCAGCCGGGTTCCCAGTCCGCCAAAGATGAGGCCCGACACCACCAGCATGACGAACACCGATTGCAGCGATCGCCCAATGGTACGGGGAGGGGTGGACGGCAGAGCACTAGAGGTGAACAGCACAGGCAGATTGAGGGGGGAGTGGGAAAGGGAATGCTAGGGTGAAATGATGCTGGCCCTGGGATGGGGGATGCGCGGGCATAGGAGGGGGAGTGTTGCGTTGCCCACCCCTATTCTAGATTTTTGGGTTGGCTGCTTTGCAAACACGGGGGCAACTGGATTCATGGGGTTGGGGAGCTTCGCTGCCCACTATAACTCTGGTTCTGCTGGGGGCACGGGTTCCGCTGTGTACACTGCGGTGAAAACCTAGGTTCTTCGAGGTGGGTACAGGGGGTTCTGTCCGGATCCTGGGAGGGTTCCCGCTGCTCCTTAGCTGCTCCCTGTGAGGATGTGGTCAAGCTTCGGCTAAGACCGTAGGCCCTTGCCGTACCCCCCTCCGTCCCCCCGTTTGAAGGGGGAAGACAAGACTGATGGGACACTTCGATTAATTGTGGCCGGCGGCTTCGCCGCTGGCCACAGCCCCGACTCTGCTGCGGGCACTGCGGTCGAAATTTGCACTTTTCGAGGTGCCCTATAGGTTTATAAATATCCTCCTAGAGGCCACCTCGATTCATTGGGTTGCGCGGTGAAGCCGCGCAACCCAACCCTGATTCTGCCGTGGGTATGGCGGTGAAAATCTGGATTAATCGAGGTGCCCTAGATTTTATCAATATCCCCTTGGGACTTAAGGCTAGGACAATCGACCTTAGGAACTGACGGGAGTTTTGGTCACCGGTACCACCTTGCGGAGCACCGATGCCCGCTTTGCCGCTGCCTTATTGCTGGCATCCAAGGCCAAAACCTGCTCATAGGCTTCCAATGCCTGGGCGCTGAGCTGCTTGCGTTCGTAGGCTAGGGCTAAATTATTGAGGGCCACCACGTACTCGGGCACCTGTTTGATGGCTTCTTTGTACTGGCGAATTGCCAGGTCGTATTGTTCCTGGGCGGCGTAGCTGTAGCCGAGGGCGTTATAAATCAACGCCATGGGTTCCCCCGCTTCCAAATCCTCGGCTTTGAGGGCCTTCTCCAACTGGCGCGTGGCTTGGGAATAGAGCTTCTTGGCGATCATGATGCTGCCCAGCTCGTAGTAGTCCCGTGCGGATCCTTTTTTTTGCTGAAGTAGGCGATCTTGAAGCTCCGTCATGGTTAGCTCTGTCCGACGGGTACGCAGAACTTGTCGCACCACAAAAAAGCTGGCTCCCCCCAGGAGAACCACCAGCAAACCCAAATACGCAACGGGCAGAACTTCTCTCATGGCGCTTGTAACTGTGGAGTGGCTATGGGCTGGAGGCGTTAAAAACGGACAGACGGGAACGGACAGACCGGTTAGGATGGGCTGACACGTGGTTGATGGTCAGGGGTGCGGTGGGTGTCAGTCCGCAGACAGACCACAGCTAGACCGCAGACAGACGAGGCATGGGGACAGAAACCAGGCTGACGCAAGTCAGGCCGGGATCGGGACTGGGCAAATTTGCACCAATCCCAAGCCAGACCCTCTAGCGCTTCACCACGTCAACCACAGCTTTGAACGCATCCGGATCCAACACGGCCAACTGGGACAGCATCTTCCGGTTCAGTTGAACCTCTGCGGTCTTGAGGTTGCCGATGAACCGGCTGTAGCTGAGATCATGGGTGCGAACTGCCGCATTAATGCGGGCAATCCACAGACGACGGAAATCACGCTTCCGCTTGCGGCGATCGCGATAGGCATTGGTCAGCGCCTTCATCACCCGCTGGTTTGCGGTGCGGAAGAGCGTGGAGTGGGAACCCCGGAAGCCTTTGGCAAGCTTCAGGATTTTCTTACGACGTTTGCGGGCAACATTGCCCCGTTTAACTCGGGTCATGGTAGGGGATTGAGTTCCTTGGCTGGAAACGTTGGGCTAGAGAGACAGGGAAAACCAAACCGTTGATATAGCCATCCTCAGTGAAACATGAACTCTCTTGTTTCCCCCTCCCCACGGGAGCAGGGTTAGGGGCGTTCATATCCTAGATGGGATGCAACAGGTTGAAGCAATTCAGAGCCGCAAGGACAAGACTGCAGAATGAGCACCTCGATTAATTGGATTGGGCAGCGAAGCCGCCCAATCCAAACCCTGATTCTTGCGTGGGCTGTTTCCCAAGAATTTGGATTAATCGAGGTGCTCGAATCAATATCGCAAAACAAGGGCCGCAAACAGCCCAATTAAAGCCTCACAACAAGAGCCTAACCCAAAGCCTTTGGGTTAGGGGAATGGGCAAGTCAGCATAGAACTGGCCTCAGTCTTGACTCACAGGCGTGGGCTGTCAGGGGGCCAGTCTTGGTCAGCCTAACCCAGGTAGGGCAACATGCCCTTAACCCGCTTCTCGTCGGTCTCGTCGAGGACGGTGGGCTTGGCCAGGTTGCTCTTACGCTTGGTGGTTTTGTGCTGCAAAAGGTGGTTGCGGAAGGCTTTCCGGCGCATCACCTTGCCAGTTCCCGTAGCCCGGAAACGTTTGGCAGCAGCTCGACGGGTCTTGAGCTTGGGCATGATTGGTGACAGTTGAACACAGTCTTCTAATTTAAGCTGAGGACGGACGTTTCGGCAAGGGTTGCTGGCCTAATTCTGGTCCCGATCGGGGTAACTTGAGGGTGAGCCAAGCCCCCCCCTGGGGATGGTTTTGGGCAAAGACATGGCCCTGGTGGGCGAGGATAATTTGCTGAACGATGGCAAGGCCCAGGCCGCAACTGTTGCTGTGGAGGGTGTGACTCAGGGGTGGGGTAGGTGCAGAGCCAATGGGGACAGTCGGGTTGGCTGGGGGGGAGTCGGAGAGGGCGGAATTGGAGAGGGCGGGACTGGGATGGGCGGCGTGAGGGGTGGCGAAATCAGAGGTGCTGCTGGGGGGCTGGGATCGATCGGGCACTGGCGCGGCAGGGGCTTCCGGGGCGCTGGCGGCAGGATTGGCGGCAGGATTGGCGGCTGTGTGCCCTGGGTCTGGGGAGTCGGGATAGTCTAAGGGGGGCTCCCGATCGCCTAGGGTGTGGCTCTCCACAAACCGATCACCGAGCGTTGTCATGGGGACGCGGGTACGGGCCGGATCCGCTCGGTAAAAGCGCTCAAAAACATGGGGCAGGTCATCCGGTGGGAAGCCACTTCCCTGATCGATGACTTCAAGGCAGACCTGATCCGGCTCTTGGAGACCGACGCGTACGGTAATGATGGAGCGCGGGGGGCTGTATTTGATGGCATTGTCCAGCAAATTGAGCAGGACTTGATACAACCGCGATCGATCGCCCGCCAGGGTCAGTTCCAGCGGCCCTTGGTAGTGGAGATCAATCTGACGGTGGCGGCTAATTGGCTCCAGGCTATCCCAGGCCGTGTTGACCAGATCCACCAGATCAAGGTTGCTGATCACCAATGCGGGCGATCGGCGATCGAGGCGGCTTAGATCCAGTAGATCCTGAACTAAATGACTGAGGTGGATCACCTCTCCCAGGAGGCGTTCCATCCAGGACTGCCAAGGTGGGGTAACGCGATCGACTAAGGTTTCAGCCACCAACCGAATTGAGGTTAGGGGGGTTTTGAGTTCGTGGGCCACATCCGACACCCAGCGATCGCGCTGCTGGGTCAATTGCACCACTTCCCGCCGATCTTCCAAAAAGACCGCAACCTGACCCTGGGCTAGGGGAAAGCCATAGCCCCGCAAATGCAAACTGGGCTGGGGTTGGGGGTTGTTGAGATCCGTCCCGACCGAGTTGAGACTCCACTCGCGCCGACAGGGAAGCTGGGCTTCACGGGTTTCCTCGATCAGTTGGTCGAGGTCGTAGGATCGGAACAGCTCCAAGAGGAGGCGCGGTCGTCGGAGGGCGAGATCCGACAAATTGAGGAGGGACTGGGCCGCCGGGTTGCACCACTGCAAATGATTGTCCTGATCCACCTGGAGATAGGCCAGGGGAAGGGTGCGGAGCAGCGACTGGGCATCATCGAGGGCGCGTTGGAGGCTGGTGTAGTTGCCTTGGTGGCGCACTAAAGTGCTGAAGAAGGGAGAGGTGATCCCTAAAATGCGTGGCGATCGATCGTGGTTTAGAACCTGAGTCAGCAGACGCAGCTGACGACGATAGTAGAGATGGCACAACAGGGCGAAACCTGCTCCACCCAATAACCCCATGCCAAAGTCAACGCCTGCCATGATCCTTATCTGCCATGATCTGTGTCTGCCATGCTGCCGATCGTCTGTTTTCGGATTCTCTACAGGGCACCTCGATTAATTGGGTCGGGCGGCGAAGCCGCCCGACCCAACCCTGATTCTGCCGTAGACACTCCGGTGGGCACCTCGATTAATTGTGGCAGGCGGCGAAGCCGCCTGCCACAACCCTGATGCTGTTGTGGGCACCGCCATAGAAATTTGAATTTTTTGAGGTGCCTTACGGTTTGCTCACTTGTGATTTCAGGTGATGGCGTGATTTCAGGTAACGGGCCGAGTCCCGGAGAGTCGATCGCGGTGGTGAGGTGCATGGGAGATGGTGCATGGGAGATAGTGAGTCTCCGGTGCTTCTGGGTCTTACCCGAAGCGGTACCCAAAGCCGCGCACGGTTTGGAGGTATTGGGGACGACTGGGATCCGCCTCTAGTTTTTCCCGTAACCAGCGAATATGAACATCCACAGTCTTGCTATCGCCCATAAAGTCAATGCCCCAGACCCGCTCTAACAGTTGCTCACGGGACCAGACGCGACGGGGATAATTTAGAAAGAGTTCTAAAATACGAAACTCTTTGGGGGAGAGGTTGACGGGTTCATTGTGGAGGGTGACCCGGCATTCGGAGGGGTAGAGCGCAATATGTTGAAACCGCAATACGGGAGACTCTTCCGGGGTTTGATTTTGGCGCGATCGCCGCAGTAAAGCCCGACACCGGGCCACCAATTCCCGCATCCCAAAGGGCTTGGTCAGGTAATCATCTGCGCCCACTTCTAGACCCACAACCCGATCGGTCTCGGTCCCCTTGGCACTCAGAATTAAAATCGGCACGGTGCTCCCCTGTCGGCGGATGAAGCGACACAGATCCAGACCGTTGATTAGGGGCAACATCAAGTCCAGCACCACCAGATCCGGGAGGCCCGAGTTGGCCCCCTTCAATCCCGTCTCGCAGGACGAGTGAGAGTAGAAAAGGTCTAGGGCAGAACGACCATCGCTGTAGGTTTGGACGGTGTAGCCTTCGTCCTGCAAAGCCAGCGCCACGGTTTCTCGAATTAAGTCCTCATCCTCGACGATGAGAACTGTTGCAGTGTCTTGGCTGGACAGGGGCGAGGAGGAAAAGGTAGAAGTATGCGCTTGTGCTGTCGGCATCATTCCTATCCACGCTGATGGGGTACGCTAGGTCGGGTCAAACTTTCCTGGCCCATCTTGGGAGGAAAGGCAGCAAAGTTGAAATAATTGATGGGTGGACACCGCGACTGATCCAAATTTTTGTCCTGTGACCCATGCAAGGCTTAGGGGTGGGCTGAATCAGGGGGGAGCTGAGCGGCGTAGCCGCCCGCCACGATCGATGGAAGTGCCCGTGTGGAAGTGCCCCAGGTTCTGCGGAATGGGGACGGCATGGGGACTATCAAAAGCAGCGATCGCGTCGATCGGAGGCTGCCGGAATCATACCATCAAACCTAACCCTGCGGCTGGATGCGCCGTCGGGCCTTTCACTTCGGATCTTCCCAACAGATGCGTGCTGCCCTTGACACGCCACCCTTTCGCACTGCCCTTTACGCTCTACCTGCCATGTCCCACCCTCACCTGCTCGAAGCATCCATCGCTACCCCGGATAATTTCCAACCCTACGGGCAAGTTATCCTAGCGACCCCCGATGGTAAGCCCTTTGATGCGGCGGATGCTCAACTCGTCCTGAGTCCCGGTACACCTCGCTTCTACATTATGCGTCTGCCCCACAAGGGCCGCCGTTTTCACCGCATAACCCGCCACCAGCGTTGTACCCAGTGTTTAGGCTCTCTGGGGGGGCAGTCCTGGTGGATGGCCGTGTGTCCGCCCAGGGAAGGCGATCGACCCGATCGATCCCAGTTGCGGGTTTTTGAAATTCCGGGCGATCGGTTTATTAAGCTCAACCCAGGCACCTGGCATGCTGGCCCCCTATTTGAGGCGGAATATATAGACTTTTACAACTTGGAACTCAGTGATACGAATGTGACGGATCACTTCACCTATGATTTTGCGGCGGTGGAGGGACTGGAATTTGAGATTCAGCGCTAAAAAACTAAAGGACACCTCGATTCATTGTGGCCGGCGGCGCCGCCGGCCACAACCCTGATTGTGCCGTGGACACCGGGGTAGAAATTTGAATTTTCGCGGTGCCCTAAAGCATCTTGATTCATTCAGATTTCGGGCTAATCCATCAAAATTGGGTTGATTTGAGTCGCTTTGCCGTGTAAATCAATTGAAGTGTCCGTTAATTTCACTGTGCCGCTAATTTGTTGCCATGAGCTTTGATCATCCCCCCCGTATTCTTTTCCTCTACGGTTCCCTGCGCGATCGATCCTATAGCCGTCTGCTGGCCGAGGAAGCGGCTCGCATCATCACGGACTTAGGGGCAGAGGTCCGCTTTTTTGATCCCCGTGGTTTGCCCCTGTTTGGTGCAGAACCCGACACCCATCCCAAGGTGCAGGAATTACGAGAGCTATCCCTGTGGTCGGAAGGACAAGTTTGGTCGAGTCCGGAGCTCCATGGCAATATCTCAGGCTTAATGAAGACCCAAATTGACTGGATTCCCCTAAGTCTAGGGTCGATTCGGCCTACTCAGGGACGAACGTTAGCGGTGATGCAGGTGTCGGGTGGATCCCAGTCCTTTAATGCGGTGAATACGATGCGGCTCCTGGGGCGGTGGATGCGGATGTTTACGATTCCCAACCAGTCTTCGGTGGCGAAGGCATACCAGGAATTTAATGAGGATGGCACGATGAAGGACTCGGCCTACCGCGATCGGGTGGTGGATGTGATGGAGGAGTTGTATCGGTTTACGATGCTGCTCCGGGAGCGGGTGGATGAACTGACCGATCGCCACAGTGAGCGTAAGGCCTTGGCCCAGCAGCAGGCTGAAGCGGTACGGCAAGAGGCGCTGGGCTAGGCAAGGTGAAGCGAGGGGCATTAGGTGAGGGTGAGGGGCCTGGAATCGATGGAGATGTGTCCCCTAGGGAAGAAAGTGGCCTTGCCTTCGCGAGGGCAACTTTCGACACCCAACGTTGCTTCAAGGTGCAGACATCTCGATTCATCCAAATTTTTGGGAGAGGGCCCACGTCAGAATCAGGGCTAGGTTGGGCGACTGTGCCGCACGCCACAACTACGCTCCTATAGGCATCCTATCTAGGAATTATGAACGCCCCTCATCTCCAGCCCCTCTCCACGGGAGAGGAAAGCAAGAGAGTCCGTTTTTCACTGAGGCTGGCTATAGCTGACTGATACAAAATCCTGCATTAGGCGCGAAAACCGCGCCCCCACTAAACCTTTAGGAGCGTAGGGGCCATGAAACCTGATCCGCCCTCCAGGTCTGGAGTTGCCCTCCTTTTGTCAGGGCACCTCGATTAATACAGATTGTCACCGCAGTACCCACGGCAGAATCAAGGTTATGGCGCGCGGCGCAGCCGCGCAACCCCATTAATCGAGGTGCCCGTCAGTCAATCAGGTTATGCTCATTCCCCTGAATCAAGGTGCCCATCGGCAAGATGCCCTAACTTTAGAAACGCTTTTGTTTCATATAAAGCCTTGTTAAAGGTTTCCCAGAAAACTCGAAAGAATCAACCCGCCAGGGGTAAAGTGAAAAACAAGATTTTTTGAAAACGGCGAGAACCCCTAACAAGTTATGGTCAGCACGGTTGCAAATCCCCGGTCGATCGAGACTTCTTCTGCCACTAAAGCCGTAGTGGAAGAAAGTATTCTGGCGCCTCGTTTTTATACCACAGACTTTGAAAAAACTGCAGAGTTTGATCTGTCGAGTCAGACCCAGGAATTTGAAGCTGTACTGACCGAAATGCGGACTGATTATAACCGTGATCACTTTGTTCGGACCGATGTTTTTAAGCAATCCTGGGAGCACATTCAAGGGGAAGAACGACAGGCATTCCTAGACTACCTGGAGCGGTCCTGTGTCTCGGAATTCTCCGGCTTTCTCCTGTTTAAGGAACTGTCCCGAAATCTCAAAGGACGGAATCCAGTTCTGTCGGAAGTCTTTCATCTGATGGCACGGGATGAGGCCCGCCATGCGGGCTTTTTGAACAAGGCGATGCAGGACTTTGGTCTCTCCTTAGACCTGGGTAAAATCACTAAAAACCGAACCTATACCTTCTTCCCGATCGACTGGGTTGTATATACGGTTTATCTGTCTGAAAAGATTGGCTACTGGCGCTATATTCTCATTTATCGCCATCTCCAAAAGCATCCAGAGCATAAGCTTTATCCTCTCTTCAACTACTTTGAAAGTTGGTGTCAAGATGAGAATCGCCATGGGGATATTTTCAAGGTTATTCTCCGATCCCAGCCCCAATTATGGAACAATTGGGCCTCGAAACTCTGGAGTCGTTTCTTCCTGCTGACGGTGTTTGCAACCCATAGCCTCACGGTTCATGAGCGATCGACCTTCTATACCATGTTGGGTCTAGATCCGACGCAGTTTGATGCGGATGTGATCCGGGAAACGAATAGCACAGCGGCCCGTGCTTTCCCCTCTATTTTGAATGTGGATCATCCCCAGTTTTTCCCTCGGTTACACCATTGTGCCGACTTAAATCTAAAAATTAAGGCGATCGATTCTAGTGATCAGCCCACAGTCTTGAAGTTCTTCCGGAAGCTGCCCTATACGCTCCTGATTATGTGGAGTTTAGCCCGGATTTACTTCGCGCCCGGCATTGATGCCGAGGCCCTCCGCACCGAGGTTTGCTAGATACTCTCCTAGGGCTCCCATGTTAGCCGTGGGAACGTGGCAACGCTGGCGATCGCCCCGTTGCTAACGATAAGCCTCAAAAGTGCCCCCCGCATCGCGGGGGGCACTTTTTGGTCTAGCACTCCAAGGAGATCCAAAAGATCCAAAAGGGCACCTCGAAAAATTAAAGTTTCGACCGCAGTGCCCACGGCAGAATAAGCATTGTGGTAGGCGGCGCAGCCGCCTGCCACAATTAATCGAGGTACCCAAAAGATCCAATGGATCCAGTAGGGTACGCTGGGCGGAGCCATAACGCACCGCAGTCTGGGGCTTCGAGCTGTGATCGCGTTTGCCCAGGTTACTCCGTAGGCTCGATCGAGTCCTCCAGGAAGGGATCCCCCTGCTCAAACGGTGCTGAATCGGTGGGGCTGGGGTCGGTGCTTAGGTTGTCGGGGCTTGGGGGATTCTCTAGGTCCGAGGCAGTCCCTAGGGTATCTGACTGACGATCGGTTTCTTGGATCACGCGGGTGAGTTGGTTTTGGTAAGGCAGGCGCAGTCGATCGGGAGCATCCCACTTTCGACGAAATAGCCAAATGGGAGGCACTGCATAGGCCAGTGGGAGAAAATAGCCAGATCATTGGTCTACTGAGGTATTCGCCGATCCACCACTGGCTTGATAGGCTTCA
>JAYKIB010000108.1:0-4071 GCA_035285005.1 Prochlorothrix sp. | reverse complement strand
AGCTCCCCCCTCCCCGCGTCCTGACTCCCCCCCCATCTCCAACGCGCCCCTTTGGCACTTGGCATGGCGGCGGCTACGCCAGCGACCGCTCCAGTATTTGCTCTGCATTGTGGGTATTGCCTTGGGCGTGGCCATGATGGTCTCCATTGACCTCGCCAATGGGTCCGCCCAGCGAGCCTTCGCCTTTTCCACCGATGCCATTACTGGCAAAACCACCCACCGCATTGTCTCGATCGGCCCCACCGGTGTGGAGAATGCCGTTTACGGCCAATTTAAGCGGGAGTGGGGGACTGTGCCCGCTGCGCCCTTGGTGGAGGGGTATGGTAATGTTGCGGCCTTAGATGGGGAGGCGCTGCGCTTGGTGGGGGTGGATTTCTTTGCAGAAGCGCCCTTTCGCAGCTACTTACTCGGTGTCAGTCCCGATCGGGTGGCAACCTCCGATGCCAACTGGATCCAGCTCCTCACCGATCCCCAGGGCGTAGTCCTGGCCCAGGAAACCGCCGATCGGGCTGGGTTAAGTCTGGGCGATCGATTTGCCATTGACTTCGCTGGGCGGGAAAAAACGGTTCATTTAATTGGGACGATCGCCAGCGATAGTACCCTCAATCGCCGTGCCCTCAGCACCCTAATTTTCACCGACATCGCCACCGCCCAGGAACTCCTGGAACAGCCGCGCCTCAGTGCCATTGACCTGATCCTGGATGGACCCGACACCGCTGCTACCCTGCGATCGACCTTACCCGATGGCCTCAAGCTCGAAACTGCCGCCGCCCAGAAAAATGCCGTCCAACAGATGACCGCCGCCTTTGAACTCAACCTCCGCGCCCTGAGTTTGCTGGCGCTGGTGGTGGGGATGTTCCTGATCTACAACACCGTCACCTTTAGCGTGATCCAGCGACGGCCCCTGTTTGGGATTCTGCGCTGTCTTGGGGTCACCCAGGGCCAACTGTTCACGCTGATTCTGGGAGAAGCTGCCATTTTCAGCACGATCGGCTCCCTGTTGGGCTTGGGTCTGGGGGTTATCCTCGGTCGGAGCGTGGTGGGTCTTATTACCCAGACCATTAACGACTTCTACTTTGTTGTCAATGTCCAGCAAGTGACCCTGGCCAACGACACCCTAGTGAAGGGGTTCCTGATAGGAGTTGTGGCGGCCCTGTTTGCCTCGGCGCTTCCGGCCTGGGAAGCCATGAATACTACCCCCAGTCTCACTTTGCAGCGATCGACCCTGGAGAATCGGGTGCAAAAACTACTGCCCTGGCTGGTTTTGAGCTGGTTTGGTCTGTCTCTGGCCGGGGTTCTTCTGTTGCGCTGGACGGGCGGCGGTTTAGTGGCAGCCTTTGGGGGACTGTTTGCGGTGTTGTTGGGGGCTGCGCTCCTGATTCCGCCCCTGGCCACCGGTGTGCTGACCCTGTTTGCGCCGTTGTTGGCCCAATTGGGCGGAGCGATTGGGCGGATGGCTCCTCGCGATATCCTGCGCTCTCTGAGCCGGTCCTCCGTGGCGATCGCGGCTTTGATGGTATCTGTATCCGTCATTGTGGGGGTATCGGTGATGATTGGTTCCTTCCGGGGTACGGTGGTGAGCTGGTTAGATCAGA
This sequence comes from Prochlorothrix sp., assembly GCA_035285005.1. Taxonomy (GTDB): domain Bacteria; phylum Cyanobacteriota; class Cyanobacteriia; order Prochlorotrichales; family Prochlorotrichaceae; genus Prochlorothrix. Next base: position 2,476 of record JAYKIB010000108.1, on the reverse strand, counting down.
CCCTCCAGGCGGATATTTACGTCTCTCCCCCCACCACCACCGCAAATCAGGTGCTGGGCAAGCTCGATCCGGCGATCGTGGCTGATCTGAGAACCTGGCCCCAACTGACGGATGTGGTCACCTATAACGATGCGGAGGTACTCGTTCGGGATTACGACACCCGGATTAAACTGATTGTCGCGGGGGGGGATGTGTCCCATGGTCGCCGCCCCTATGCCTGGATTCGCCCCGATTTGGGCTCAAACCCCTGGGATGCCCTCGATCGGGGGGAGGGGGTGATTATTTCCGAAGCGTTGCTGCTGCGTAACGGCGTGGCAGACATCCCGGGCACCGTCACCCTCGAAACGCCCCAGGGCGATCGATCGTTTCCGGTGCTGGCGGTCTTCTATGACTATTCCTCCGATCGGGGCACGATTATTCTCGATGACGATCGATATCGGGAGATGTGGCAGGACGATCGGGTTGCGAGCCTAGGTCTGTTTATTGATGATGACATCGATCCCGAAGCCCTAGCCCTGGAAATTCGCCGCACCTTTCAGCCGATTCAGTCCCTCTCGGCCCAATCCAATCGGAGCCTCCGCCAAGGTTCCCTGGAGATTTTCGATCGCACCTTTGCCATTACCCAGGCGCTCCGTCTGCTGGCGATCGTCGTCGCTTTTATCGGTGTGCTCAGTACGTTGATGAGTCTGCAATTGGAGCGCACCCGTGAACTGGGGATTCTCCGGGCGACGGGCATGACACCTCGCCAATTGGGGCAGATGACGCTGCTGGAGACGGGGCTGATGGGTGCTCTGGCGGGGGTGTTTGCGATGCCCTTGGGCTATATTCTGGCTTGGATCTTGATTTATGTAATTAATGTGCGATCCTTCGGCTGGACCCTCAATATGGTGTTGCAACCGGCCTATTTTTGGCAGGCGTTGCTGGTGGCGATTGTGGCGGCTTTACTGGCGGGAATTTATCCAGCTTTGCGCCTGGGCCGCATGAATATCGCGATCGCGGTCCGCCAGGAGTGATTTGCAAACTGCGGTCATTCGACAGATACTTTGGAAGACCCTCACCCCAACCCCTCTCCCCGGGGGAGAGGGACTCAAACCCTTGGTTGACGGACAAAAAGTTCTGCATTGGGTGCGAAAACCGCGCCCCTACCAGACGTTTGGGATCGGAGGAGTCAGGTTTTCTGACCCGCTCTCTGGGCCTGGATTTGCCCCACTTTTTGTTAGTCAATCAGCTAAAAACCTGCCTTCTACTGGGCATCTCGATGAATTGGGTTGCGCGGCGAAGCCGCGCAACCCAACCCTCATTCTGCCGTGGGTACTGCGGTGAAAATCTGGATTAATCGAGGTGCCCAGCAGCACACTGGGGTGGCTGAGGGGTATCGACTTAGGAATCTCTGGCCCTAGGCAGTAAAGAGCTTTGCTTCCGCCTCCCGGCGACGACGCAGACCCGCTTCCGCCGCAGTGCCAGGGTTACGGTATTTGATAAATTGCTCCGTAATCCAAGCGCGATCGGTCCAGCGATCGACGGAATCACAGACCTGGGTGATGGACTGGAAGCCGGAACTCCGATAGAACCCCGACCCCAGGTTATAGGCAAAACTGTAAATAGCCCCCCGTTGGTTCTCGTTCATCTGGCCCCAGGTGGGAATACGCTCCAGGTCGGGACGTGCCGTTGCCTCAATGTGGTGAATCAGATATTCCTCGGCCTGGGCGCGGGTAATGGTATCCCCGGGGCGCACCTTCTGACCGTTGGGATACACCGTGGTGCCATAGCCGATCGTGGGGACATCCCAACCATAGATCGGGTCTTCATAGGCCTCGCTGCTGTAGCCCTCAAATTCCTTAATCAGCTCCACACCAGAGGGGGGAACGCCTCCTCCTGCCGTTGCTGCCGTACCCATTGGCAGACCCGCGACCCCTCGGTTCGACAGGGAAATCACGTCCCCATCCCGCAGTACCTCCACCGCTGGACGGTACACATACCAATTGGTCCGCCCCAGGATAAAGCATTGCTGGCCATTGGCATCCGTGCCCAGGGTGACGAGGAGGTGATCCCCCTCTGCTTTGAACGCCGCGATCGGGTAGGTGGTTTGGGCTGGCTCAAACTGCTTCTCGTTGTCGGCTAGACTGCTGCTCTGTTCGGGCGTGGCCTTGAAGAAGGTATCCACCTTGAGGCGCACCTCAAATTTGGTGTCAGCGGTCGCGCCACCCTTGGCGCTGGACGGACCACCGGTGGACAGGGAAATGGGCTGCCCATCCCGTAACAACTCCACCGCAGGGCGATACACATACCAGTTGGTGCGCCCGTTGATGAACTGTTGGTGACCATCGCTCGTCACCCCCAGGGTCACCAGGAGGTGATCGCCTTCGGACTTGTAGGCCGCAATGGGGAGGTAGGTGCGGGCATCATACAAGGACTTCTCGTCCTCGCTCAGGGCTGAGCTTTGAACATTGCGGGCTTTGAGCCAGGTGTCAACTTT
>JAYKIB010000107.1:0-3795 GCA_035285005.1 Prochlorothrix sp. | reverse complement strand
GGAGGTGATCGCCTTCGGACTTGTAGGCCGCAATGGGGAGGTAGGTGCGGGCATCATACAAGGACTTCTCGTCCTCGCTCAGGGCTGAGCTTTGAACATTGCGGGCTTTGAGCCAGGTGTCAACTTTGGCGCGAATTTCGTATCCCATGGTGGCTGGTTCAGTAGTGCAAGAGGGAGTTTGGGATTGCAGCTGCGGTTCGCCGGGGGGCGATCGGAGCAACTGCCAGAAGCGGCTACGGTGGCGCTGACAGCGGCGGCTGCGAGGGTAAGCATTATGAGTTGGCCCCTATTGTACGGAAGCGGTTCCCGTTGCGATCGATCCGGTTGTCAAACAGCCATAAAAATTGACGTTTGCTGGGGCGTTGGCTGGGGCATTGGCTTGGAGATTGGTTCGATCGTTGGCCCGATCGTCATGGGGATGGGTGGGTTACACAAGGGGCGGCCTTAGATGCGAAAATCGCGCCTCTATCCCAGTTTTGGGACGATGCTCCCCAGTTTCGGGACGATGCTCTAGGTTTTCTGAGCGGCCCTCTATGATAGATCCTGTGCGATAACGTTGTGCTTGTACATCCTGATTCCCCGCCTATGTTCCACCGTTGGGTTATCCCGTTTTTTGTGGTGTTTGGGTGCAGCTTTGGTGTCGCTGTGCTCCCCCTGGGTGTGCCGCTGCTGGCCCAGTCTGCCTCACCGAGTCCCACGCCGATCGTCACCTCTAGCCCAGTTATTAGTCCTAGATTGGAGCCTGGAAGTGATAGTGCTGCTAACTCAGGTGATCCTGCTCTATCGGCTCCAGATTCTGGCTCTGGGGTGCCGATTACCGCTCCGGCTGTGCCCCTAACCCCGCCGATCGAATCTACGGGATCTTTCCCGCAGCCTGCTGTTGCACCTTCCCCAGCGATCGCGCCTGCTTTGGTTCCTGACCCTGCTCCACCGTCAGGCTCAGACTCGGGATCTAGCTCAAATTCTGGCCCGGATTTAAATTCAAACCCAGATCTAGGCTCAAACTCGGGTTCTAGCTCAAGTTCTATCCTGGAGGACGCTAATACTTCTCCTACTGATCCCACTACGGATTCAAATTCTGGCCCGGATTCAAACCCGGTCCTGACTCCGCCGCCACAAGCCCCTGCTTCATCTTTTTTCCCACCGCCCGTCACCTCTTCTCCGGCACCGGAGCAGAAAATAGATGGTTTTCCGGTGGTATTGGGCAGTGAGGAACTGTTTCGGATTCAGGCTGATGTTGCCTCTTTCTCGGCCCAGGAACGGGCAGCCACGGTCACCAGCCGCCTACGGGCGATCGCCGATGACCCTGATCTGGATCCGAAGCAACTCCAAATGGAGGTCAACTCCGAAGCGGCCATGGCCAGCTTGATTTTGGCTAACCGGGTCATTGTGACCCTCACCGCCGCCGATGCCTATGCAGCCCGTCAGTCCCAGGAAGACTTGGCCCAAACCTATCGCATGCAAATGATTGAGGCGATCGAGCAATATCGACTCGATCGTAGTCCCCGTCGCCTAGCCCTGGGGGGTGCGTTGGCCCTTGCCTCAACATTGGTGCTGCTCGTGGTGATGAATCTCCTTAACCAACTCAAACCTCGCTGCCGTGATACCCTCGATCGCTGGCGCACAAGCCGGATTCCGCCCCTAAGGATTCAAAATCTGGAGCTACTGCCGGCAACCCGTGTCACGGATATTTTGATCGGCAGTGTGGATTTGGTGTACTGGGGGATCGTCCTGGGGTTACTGTACGTTTACACGTTCATTGTGCTGGGCTTTTTCCCTTGGACCCGCCGATTGGGTAACTTTCTCTCCCAGTATCTAGTGGCTGCCTATCGTCACTTTTGGGTCAGTTTCCTCAACTATTTGCCAAATCTTTTTACTATTATTCTAATTATTGTCATTACCTACTACTCCGTTAAGCTGTGCCACCTAATCTTCCAGGAGTTGGAAACTGGGGCGATTACCATTCCGGGGTTTTACCAAGATTGGGCCCAACCCACCTATCGACTGACGGTGCTGCTGATTGTGGCCTTAGCTGCCGTGATCATTTTCCCCTACCTTCCGGGCTTTGATTCCCCGGCATTTCAAGGGGTTTCCCTGTTTTTAGGTGTCTTGTTCTCCCTTGGCTCGACGGCTGCGGTGGCCAATGTGGTTGCGGGAACCATTTTGATCTATACCCGTGCGTTTCAGCTCGGCGATCGGGTTCGCATTGCGGATGCCGTGGGCAGTGTGGAGGAGAAAACCCTACTGGTGACCCGGATCCGAACCCCTAAAAATGTGATCGTCACCATTCCCAATGCAGCTGTTGTGGGCAGTAATATCGTTAACTACAGTGCGGCAATTCGGGATTTGCAGGTGCCACTTACGATCCACACCACCATTACCCTGGGGTATGACGTGCCCTGGCGCAAGGTGTATCAGGTGCTAGAGGCTGCTGCCGCTGTAACGCCGCATATTTTGACGGATCCGGCCCCGTTTGTCCTTCAAACCAGCCTAGATGACTTCTACGTCAGCTATGAGCTAAACGCGTTTACCCAGGAATCCCAGCGGTTGCCGGAGATTTACTCCCATCTCCATGAGAATATCCAAGATGGTTGTAATGGCGCGGATATTGAAATTCTTTCTCCCCACTATGCTGCAGTGCGGGATGGTCACCAAACGACGATTCCTGCGGATTACCTTCCGGTTGATTATGAAGCCCCCGGTTTTCGCGTTCAGTCGCCCCTCTCCCAACTGTGGCATACGATCCAAACGGGTCAATCCCCGCCCCAGTCCTAGTTTGGTTACCTGGTACTCTGCGGCCTAAGGCGAGATCACGCCAGGGTAACTGATTCAGAATCACCACCATGCCTGGGACTCCATGAGGGAGTTGACATCCAAGACAAAGAAAGTTTGTTCGGCCTCTGTGGCGGGATCAGTCCAGTGAGCAATGTGACTGGCCACCGCTAGGGTATCGGCTTTGCGATAGGAAGAGGGCAACAAACGGACGAGATCGCTGGGAACATCAATCAGCCTCGGGGTATCTGAAGCTGGAATGCCCAGTAACTCTCCTGTGGCTAAGGCTGTGAGGACGAGGTAGTGGGGAGCTTGGTCTGGATTGAGAGGGCGATGGAAAAGATACTGGTGTAAATCAATGACTGTGCAGGGCCGATCGTCTACAGTCATCACACCCCAGGCCGATTGGCCACTGCCCTCGATCGTGCCTAGATTAACAACTTTCGTGACGGCTACGATCGGAAGCGCTAGGGTTAAATGACTGATCCCAAAAACCACAAATCGCACCTGTGACACAGGGGTAGAGTTCGGGGTCACGGTGGCCTGGAAGGCACGAAGGGCCGAAGTGGGAGGTAAAGAAGCCATGACCAAATCCTAAAGTCAAGAGGGCTAACTAGAGGGCACCTCGAAAAATTCAAATTTTCACCGGAGTGCCTACAGGGCACCTCGAAAAATTCAAATTTCGACCGCAGTGCTCACGGCAGAATTAGGGTTGTGGCCGGCGGCAAAGCCGCCGGCCACGATTAATCGAGGTGCCCTACAGCAGAATCAGGGTTGGGTTGCGCGGCGTCGCCGCGCAACCCAATTAATCGAGGTGCCCATTAGCAATTCAGAACCTGACTGACTGACAGATCTCTTGAACCCCTTGAAATCTCGTTACGAGTTTGCGTCGTTTTAGAGGATGTTTGGAAACTTCGGCCAAGGGCCGTAGGCCCTGGCAGAATCCCCCTCAGTCCCCCTTTTGAAGGGGGAAGAAAAGGCTGTCCCCCCCCTTTACAAGGGGGGTTAGGGGGGATTTTCTTA
>JAYKIB010000106.1:0-11548 GCA_035285005.1 Prochlorothrix sp. | reverse complement strand
TCCCAAGCCGGGAGAAGGGGAGTGAGACTTCTTAAAGTCCCTCTCCCGTTCTGGGAGAGGGATTTAGGGTGAGGGCCATTGCTGTAGGGGGTTTCTAGGGGGTTTTAACAAAAGTGGGATGCTCCCTATGATTTGTCCAAAAATCTGGGAGTGGAGCGGATGCGCCTTGCTCTCCAGCAAATTCTGCCAGCGAAGCAGGTGGATGACCTGTTTCCGCCTCCAATTCTGGAGCATCCGGCGATCTTGTCTGCGGAGGAGTGGGAGGAGCCGGGGGAGTCGGGGGAATGGGATTTAGGGAAGTTAGGGGAATTGGAGAAGTTAGGGAAGTTAGGGAAGTTAGGGGACCAAACTCCCATGGCTAACCCGTCGATCGCTGATGCCCCACCGATCGATACTAGCGATCGATCAGTGGTTGATCCGCCAGCGGTTGATCCGCCAGCGGTTGATCCTCTCACTGCCGAGCTAGCACTGGCCAATCCCGTCACTGCGGATCCCGTAACCGCCGATCGGATCATGGGTAACCGGTCGATCCTGGATGCTCCCACAGCCGAGCCCGCGACTATCGAACCAGTAACCGCCGAGCCCGCGATTGGTAATCGCGGGAGCACCAATCGCGGGAGCACCAATCCAGCCCTTGCCAGCCGCCCCCTCGATCGAGCCGCCTCGACGGTGCTCGATCCACTCCCATTCCTGACGGAGATCGATCGTCAGATCCGCACCTTTATTAGTCCCCAAAGCACCAGCTTGGGATCCAATAGCTGGGTAGTTTCCGGCGATCGAACCCACACCGGCCTTCCCCTCTTGGCCGACGATCCCCACCTGGGGGTGCAACTGCCCTCCATTTGGTATGGCCTCGGCCTCCATTGCACAACCGTCAGCACTCGCTGTCCCTACAACGTCACCGGGGTTACCTTTCCCAGCATTCCGGGAGTGGTAGTGGGTCACAACGATCGGATTGCCTGGGGCGTGACCAATGTGGGGTCCGACGTGATGGATCTCTACATTGAGAAGCTGAACCCCGCCAACCCCACGCAGTACAAACGAGACGGGGAATGGGTGGATTTAGAGCTACAACAGGTGCAGATTGACGTTGCTGGTCAAGATCCCGTGGTCCTACAGATCCGATCGACGGTGCATGGCCCCCTACTCTCGGATGTGGAGCCCCGACTCCAGGCGATCGGCCTCACACCGGAAGCCGTCGGAGAATCCTCCCCCTCTGCGGACCCCTCTGCGGACACACCTATGCCCCTCTATGCCCTGGCCCTGCGCTGGACCGCCCTGGAAGAATCCCACCTGATGCGATCGATCCAGAGACTGGATCTGGCCCAGAACTGGTCTGAATTTCGTGCTGCTTTGGAAGACTTCGATGTTCCGGCGCAAAACTTCGTCTATACGGATGTTGACGGCAATATTGGCTACCAGATGCCCGGTCACCTGCCCCTGCGTCAAGGCTTCGACGGTCGCGATCCGGTGCCCGGTTGGGATTCTCGCTATGACTGGCAGGGCTACCGTCCCTTCGACCAATTGCCCAGGCTGTTTAATCCCGATCGGGGCTGGATTGCCACGGCAAACGAACCCGTGCTCAATCCCGATCCCGCCACCCCCGATCGCCTGCCTATCCCCGGCGACTACGCCTACGGCTACCGCGCCCAACGCATCAGTGACCGCCTTGCCCAGCAGTCCGCCCCCTTTACCCCCGAGAGCCTCGGCGCGATCCAACTGGATGTGCTCAACCTGAACGCCCAGGATTTGATCCCGGCCTTACTGCCCCTCCAGTTCGAGGATCCCCTAGCCCAGCAACTCCAGCCGCAACTGGCCCGCTGGGACTGCCAGCAAACCGCCGAGAGCCCCGAAGCCGCACTGTTCGAGACCTTTTGGTTTGAACTGCTGGCCCTGGTGTTCCGGGACGAACTGCCCCAGCCCTACTGGCCCGACGGGGACAGCGATTGGTTTGCCGTGGTGCGATCGTTGTTGACCCAACCCCAAAATCCCTGGTGGGACGATGTGCGCACCCCCGCCACCGAAGACCGGGACCAGGCCCTCGCCCAGGCTTTTACCACGGCGATCGCCACGGTGCAGGATCTGCTGGGGCCAGACCCCAACACCTGGCGCTGGGGCGACCTTCACACCCTCACCTTCGACAACACCACCCTTGGGCGGTCCGGCATTGCTCCCCTGGAGCGTCTTCTCAACCGTGGACCCTACCCAGCACCGGGCGGACCGGGACTGGTCAACGCGATCGGCTGGGGTGCCCGCAAAGAAACCGCCGCCGAAGCCCTCCGCGCCGACACCTTGCCTTCCATGCGAATGGTACTCAACCCGGCCCACTGGGATCGCAGTCTCTGGGTCCATGCTCCGGGGCAGTCGGGCCATCCCTTTCATCGTCACTACAGCGATTTGGTTCTGCCCTGGCTCGCCGGTCACTGGTTTCCCCTGCCCTGGTCCCCCGACCCACCCCCAAGTGCTGGCCAGACCCTCACGCTCCTGCCCAGCACTCCTGAGGGGGATCCTGGGTCTTTGGGGAATGTAACGGATTGAGTCCCGGTTGATCCGGCTAGGGAAGCCGCGATCGAGAACTATAGTTACGGAGGTCTGAAGTCAGGCCCGAATTGGGTCTTGTCCCCCAGCAACACGATCGCGTTTGCCCGTTCCCGCCCCCTTGTCTACCCCCTTCGATCGCCATGGTTCCTCTGTTCATCAACCGCAAGATTCGGCTCCGCACCACCCTCTTTGTCCCCTTTCTATTGCAGATTACGGGGGCTGTGGGTCTGGTGGGCTGGCTCTCCCTGCGCAGTGGTATCGCTGCCGTTAACGATTTGGCCAGCCAATTGCGATCGGAACTGACAGAGCATGTGCTCGATCAAGTCAGTGCCTACGTTGCAGCCCCCCACCGGGTCAACCAAACCAATATCTATGCCTATGAACGGGGGCTCATGGATTGGGAAAAGCCCGACGAGGCTAAAACATACCTCTGGCAGCAGGCGATCGTCGAAAATGTGGTGGGCTATGCGGGTTTTGCGAGCATTGAAGGGCAATATTTGCGTGTCGGTTGGATTAACCGTCTCGCCAATGAGCGTCATCTGGAAATTGCTTTTCAGCCCCAGCGCGGTGGCGGTACCCTCAGCTACCATCGCCTCAGCCCAGACTGGAACCCGAGTTTAGAGGAATGGGGTCGAGTCCGAACCCAGGTGCTGGATTATGACGTGCGGATTCGCCCCTTTTATCGGGTTGCCGCAGACAGCCAAACCGCCTCCTGGAGTGATATCTACGTTAATGTCATTTATCCAATTTTAGAAATTAAAGCATCCCAGCCCTACTACAACAAGGCTGGGGAATTTGCGGGAATTGTCACAGCTCAGCTTGGCTTAGAGCAAATTGGTCAATTTCTCCAGTCTTTACAGGAACTCAAAAACGGTCAGGCCTATATTATTGAACGATCGGGCTATCTCGTTGCCTCGTCCCTGAAGGAAGTTCAACTCCTAGAACTCGATCAATTTGGCCGGGGAAGACAGGGGGATTCGGACGATCGTGAACAAATGCCAGCCGAAGAATCGAATATTGGCGTTTCTTTCCGTCGTATTCTCGCGCCCGAGAGCCAAAGCGACATTATTTATGCCAGTTCCCAGTTTCTTCTGGAGAACTTTGGTGATTTTAGTACGATTAATAGCGTCCAACAGCTGGACTTTGTGGACAATGATGGTAATCGCCAATATCTCCAGGTCTCCCCGTTTCAGGATGAGTTTGGTCTGGATTGGCTCGTGGTGGTTGTCATCCCAGAATCAGACTTTATGGGCCAGATTAATGAGAATCGCCGGCTCACACTCATGCTCTGCGGCTTAACGCTCCTGACCGTCGTGGGAAGCTGCTTTTTAACCGCCCGTCTCATCACCCAGCCCATTGATGATCTGTCGCGGATTTCCAGTGCCCTGGCTACGGGTGACTTCAGTCAACGGGGGCAACCCAGTGTTATTCGTGAGGTGGATCTCCTGGCGGGGTCTTTTAATAGTATGGCGGACCAAATTGAGGCTTCATTCCTAGAACTGGAGGAACGGGTACGGGAGCGCACGTCCCAGCTCAGTGCGGAGCAGGAGCGGTCTGAACGGCTTTTACTGAATATTCTGCCGAAAAAATTGGTGCGACAACTGAAGGAGTCAGAGGAGGTTCCTGCTGAGTTTTTCCCTCAAGCAACCATTCTCTTTGCGGATCTCGTGGGATTTACGAATTTAGCCAAGCAATTGGATGCAAGACAGTTGGTTAATGCGCTCAATCAGGTTTTCTCCGCCTTCGATCGCTTTACTGAGGAATACGGGCTCGAAAAGATTAAGACGATCGGGGATGCCTATATGGTGGCGGGGGGACTCCCCGAACCCACCCCGAACCATGCCGCCGCGATCGCGAACATGGCCCTGGCTATTCGTGAGTATATGTCTGACTTTCACATCGATGGGGGGCACCAAATTCAGGTGCGCATTGGCATCAATAGCGGTCCCGTGTTGGCGGGGGTCATTGGTCAGAAGAAGTTTATCTACGATCTTTGGGGGGATGCGGTTAATGTCGCCGCTCGCATGGAATCCCACGGGGAAGCGGGCCAGATTCAGGTCACGGCGAGCACCTACGACCTCCTCAAGGAGTCCTATGTGTTTGAAGAGCGGGGTCAGGTGGAGATTAAGGGCTGCGGTGAAATGACCACCTACTGGCTCATGGGCAAGCGGGAGAGTTAGGGGGCATTGCACGTTTGCCTAGGGCTGGTCCGGCGGTCGATCGCTAGGGCTGCGGCGGGTCGCCTGACAGAAAATTCTGCCTTGGGCGCGAAAACCGCGCCCCTAGCCGAGGTTTGGGATCCTAGGGGTCAGGTTTCCTGACCCGCCCTCTGTGCCTGGATTTGACCCAACTTTTATCAGGGTACCTCGCTTAATTGTGGGGGACTGAGCGGAGTCGAAGCCCCCCACAACCCTGATTCTTGCGTAGGCCACTGGGCAAAAATTGGAATTTTTCGAGGTGCCCGTCAGTCAATGAGGGGCTGCGGTGCGTGATGGCTTCGCCCAATGCACCTCTCCTGGATCCAACCCATGGGGCACCTCGATTAGTTTTGCGCACAGTTAATTGGGTTGGGCGGCTCCGCCGCCCAACCCAAGTGGTGTTCTGATCCCTAGGGCCCGACTGCTGTGATCCCATAGCGGTGGTATGTTGGGAGAAGCTTTTGATGGGCACCTCAATGATGTGTGGTGGGCGGCTTCGCCGCCCACCACAACCCTGATTCTGCCGTAGACACTCCGGTAAAAATTTGAATGAATCGAGGTGCCCCTATGGGACTTTTTTTTAAGGGATAGAACAACAGCCGTGCTGGACCTCAAGCAAATTCGGGAAACCCCAGACCTCATCCAACAAAAACTCGCCCTACGGGGAGACCAATACGATCTCCAAAGCCTGCTCGACCTCGATCAACAGCAGCGCAGCCTCGAAACCCAGCGATCGCAGCTCCAGGCCCGCAGCAATGAAATTGGCAAACAGGTGGGCCAAAAAATTAAGGGGGGCGCCGATCCCAAGGGAAGTGAAGTCCAGGCCCTGCGGGAAGAGGGCAACCAACTTAAAAAGCAATTAGGGGAGTTAGAACCCCAGGAACGGGAGCTTAAGGAGGAAATTGGCCGCTTACTGCTCACCTTCCCCAACTTACCCGACAAAACCACTCCTGAGGGCAAAACAGAAGAGGAGAATGTGGAGGTCCGACGCTGGGGAGATAACCTCATTCGTTCGGAACCGAACCTGTTGCCCCACTGGGACGTGGGCGAGAAACTGGGGATTTTGAACTTTGAGCGATCGGTACGCATTGCCCAGAGCCGCTTTGTCACCCTGTTGGGGGCTGGCGCAGCCCTAGAGCGGGCTTTGATCCAGTTTATGCTCAATCACCACATTAATGCGGGGTTTACGGAGGTTTCTCCCCCCTTTCTGATTAATAGTGCTTCCCTCCAAGCCTCGGGCCAGTTGCCCAAGTTCGCAGAGGAGAGCTTCCAGTGTAAAAACGATGATCTCTGGCTCACACCCACCGCTGAGGTTCCCCTCACGAGCTACCACCGTGACGAAATTCTCGCCGCCACAGATCTTCCCCTCTCCTATTGCGCCTATACCCCCTGTTTCCGCCGGGAAGCGGGCAGCTATGGCCGTGATACGCGGGGTTTAATTCGCCTCCACCAATTTAATAAGGTGGAGATGTATCAGTTTGTTCACCCCGATCGATCGACGGAAGCCCTAGAGGCGCTGACCCAGCAGGCGGAGTCCGTTCTACAAGCCCTCAAGCTTCCCTACCGGGTTTTGGCTCTCTGCACGGGTGACATGGGCTTTTCAGCGACAAAAACCTACGATCTAGAGGTGTGGATGCCCTCTGCGGGTAAATATCGCGAAATTTCTAGCTGTTCCAACTGTAAGGACTTCCAAGCCCGTCGCAGTAATATCCGCTTCAAGGAGGCGGGTCAAAAGGGAACCCAATATGTCCACACCCTCAATGGCTCAGGACTGGCGATCGGTCGCACAATGGCCGCAATTCTGGAAAATTACCAGCAAACTGACGGGAGTGTTCTGATTCCTGAGGTTCTGCAGCCCTTGATGGGTCGATCGGTCCTGTAGAGGGCACCTCGATTAATGAGAGTAGGCGGCGAAGCCGCCTACTCCAACCCCTGATTCTTGCGTAGGCTATCTCGCAAAGATTTGGGTTAAGCCCAGTACCCCAGTAACACGACACTGCACGCTGCCTACAAATCCCGATCGAAGCGGGGGCGGCAGGGCGTACCAAAACAGACCTGGTTCGGAGGCATATCCTGCAACACCGTACTATTGACCCCAATCACCGCATTGGCGCCAATCCTCACCCCTGGCCCCACAAAACAGCGCGTCGCCACCCAAGCCCCATTGCCCACCGCGATCGATCCCGTCACCAATCCAAACCCAGGATCCCGCACATCATGGCTGGCCGTACACAGATAGGTTTCCTGGGACACCACCGCATGGCAACCAACCCAAATCGGTGCAATGCTGTAAAACACCGCATCATCCCCCACCCACACGTCATCACTAAGGGTTACATTCCAAGGATAGGTAAATCGGGCTGTGGGCCGAATATGGACTCGTTGGCCAATTTTTGCACCAAAAAGGCGGAGGAGGGCACAGCGAATATTGTGGGCTGAGTGGTGACTGAGCGGAAAAACGATCGCCTGTAATAGCCACCACAGCAGGATAATCAGGCGCGATCGACCGCGATCGGAATTGGAGGGGCTATAGGATCGTAAATCAACCCGAGGCGGCTGATTGAGCCATGGATCCTGGCTAGGATCGGGAGAGTTAAGCATAGGAATACTGGGAATAATTATGGCGAGCGGAAAAGCTATCCCACCCGACCCTGAGGACAGCCCCTAAATGCGGCTGCGGAGGACAGCGAGGGTCTCTCCCAACTGCTTAAGGCGAACCTCTAGACGATGCTTTTGGGCGATGGTTTGGCGGAGAGTTTGATACCGGGCAATGGCCACACTCAAACCAGCCAACTGATCCGGCGGACAGGGCCGGGACCAAAGCTGACCATTTTGGTTCAACCCACAGAGACGATATCCCGTCACCGAGCCATCCGTGGCCGTATCCGCCTCCAACCAGCCATCCACGATCGGCCCCTCCATATAAATCGCCTGAATTTGGTTGTGGACTTCCTCCAACTCCAGTTGCCACTGTTGGACAACCACCGCAATATCCTGCAAGAGGCTCATGGCAAAGCAGGGGTTGCTGCTGTGGCGATGTTGGGTAAAGCCAGGGGTTTTGACCTTGGGGAGGCTGGGCTGCTGGAAGGCATCGGCAGCCACGGTGAAGGGTTGGACCGTGATCGTGGCATAGGAGGAATTGGCCCCAGGTGCCGCGCCCATGGTGTTGGCAGCACGGGCAGCACTGGCGGCACGGACCGCATTGGCAGTACTCACACCCGATCGATCCGGCGTCACCGCACCCGCAGCGGTGGCCTCGGTCTGATAGACGGGGGGTGTCGGGATCTTTGGCATTTCCACGCGAGCCAGTGTCGCCGCAAGACTTTTACGACTTTTCGATTGGGAGGATTTGGATTTAGGCGTTTTAGGGGCAGGCTGCGCCTTAGCCTCCGCTATCGTCGCCGGATTAATCGTCGCCGAGGCAGTCGTCGCCGAGGTAGTCGTCGTCGGGGCAGGCTTTGCCGGGGCAGGCGTCACCGGATTATTGGGACTTTGACCCGCTGCATTGGGACTCGCTGGGCCACTCAACTCCTGGGGTCCTGACACGGAGCTCGACAGGTTTGAGGCAGGTAAGTCTGAGGCAGATAAGTTGGGGGCGGGCAGGTCTGGCCTAGTTAAATCTGGTCTCGTTAAATCTGGCGTCGCTAAATCCGGTCCCATCAAATCCAGTTCAGCTAAATCGGGACGTTTTGGCCCTGAGCTACCCCACGCCTGGTCCTTCCCCGCAGTTCCCGGCAGATTTTCCTGATCCCCGTCCAGCCCGACCTGAGGCGGACAGCCCTGGTCATCCTTGCCCACGGACTTGGCACTGGAGGATGCCTCTAACTCCATATCCCAAGCCTCAAATGCTGCGATTTCCGGCGGCTGCATTGGATCAGGCTGTCCCGGAGTCGGGTCCGCACTGCCAGGGCCAGCCATGGTGGGGAGTTGGAGGCGCGGAGAGATCTCTTCCTGGGACTTGGGACGAGCCACCGGTGTGGCCACTGCAAACGACGCAGCGGCACTAGGAGTCGTCACCGGACTAGGGGCCTGGACAGCCAAACGCGGAGGAAGCGTCGGCATCTGCACTTGCTGTAGGGTCGATCGGCCACCCGAGGAGCGGGTCTGACGAATTTGAAAGGACGGACTGGGGGAGGCAGAGGCCATGGCAGAGATTGAGAGAGAGCAGAGGCGAAACGGAGGAGCAATATGGGGGTAGGTGGCTGTAGGGTATCACAGGACTTTCCTGCGTCAACCCATCCCGGAGTTGGGTGGCTGCACTGCCTAACCGAACCCTGATTCTTGCCCGGGTCCCAGGCGGAAAACTAAGATTTTCTGAAGGGCCGCCTATGGGCACGGCAGGATCGGGAATCGGGCTGCTCCTATCCTGACCAGTGAGGCACGACCAAGGATGACAGTCCCTAGCATCCAGGGTTGCCTAGGGAGTCACCGTGGAACTGGGTGTAACTTCTGGGACCGTGTCGGGACCGCCACTGGGCAAGAAGGGACGCACAATCAAAAACCCTGTGCCAAAGGCTGTAATCACAATCAAAATCACCGTCAGTACGAGCCACCAGCCACTGCTGTCAAACTCGCCCCGATCGAGATCGGCGGAGTCCAGATCCAGGTCAGCGGGCGAGTTCTCCCGGTCCCGAGACAGCACAGCCCGCACCCCCCGATCGACTGGCGCAGCAGCCCCCCCCGGTCCTTCCCCGGATAGGCCGGAGCGCCCTCCGTCGTACCCACCAGCGGGGGCAGCACCGCTGGCACTCGCCGCCGTTACATCAAAGCCAGAGATTATATCCTGACCCAGGGAGAGGTCGGGCCGATCGGCCAAAGTATTGGCGCTATAGGGTGCTACGGATGCACCGGGCGGGCTCAGGGCTAGCCGCTGGGCTGCTTTTTGCAAGGTTTGGGACAGTTCTACCACCCGATCGGCCTCCTGTCGCAAGCTCCGGTTCTGTTCCACGAGGCGCTGGTTCTCGCTACGCAGTTGGTGCAGTTCTGCCTGGGTCGTTTGCAGCTCTGCGGCCAGCTCTCGATAGACGGAAATGGGCACCGCTGCCGGCGTGGCATTGGTGTTGGCCGCAGAATGGGCGGTATTCTTTGCGGTGGAGTTGGCGGTGGAGTTGTGACTAGGACGCCGATCGCGATTTTCCATGGGGCGGTCTCCTTGGCCCAAGGGCACTTGCAAGTTCAGTTCAGCATTCATAAGGCTTGCCCGCTAAAAACTACGCCAAAGGATAATCGAAATTTGCCCCAGTGACCGCTTTTTTAAAAAATCCGCCACTTGACGGAAGCATAGAGCGATCGCCCCAGCCCTGCTAAGCTAGGGCAAAGAAATTGGTCCGCAGCAAGCACGGGAGTTGCCACCATGCAATTATCACCTCAGGAAAAAGATAAGCTTTTGATTTTCACTGCCGCACTGCTCGCGGAGCGACGTAAGGATAAGGGGCTCAAGCTCAACTACCCGGAGGCCGTGGCCTATATTTCAGCGGCGATCCTAGAGGGTGCCCGGGAGGGGCGGACGGTGGCAGACCTGATGACCCACGGCACCACACTCCTGACACGGGAGGATGTGATGGAGGGCATTGCAGAGATGGTCCATGAGGTGCAGGTGGAGGCCACGTTTCCCGATGGCACTAAACTGGTGACGGTCCATAATCCAATTCAGTAGGGCGGTCTTGGGAGGTGTTCTCAGGTTTGGATCCCTCGGTTAATTTTGGTGGGCCGCTTCTCCGCCCACCACAACCTAGATTGTTCGCGGTGCTCGTTTGTCATTTCTATGCATCATCTTCTCTGTACGTCATCTTCTCTGTACGTCATCTTATTGGAGTAAAACCATGATTCCTGGGGAACTATTACCGGCTGAAGGCACGATCGAGCTGAATGCGAACCGGCCCACCTGCACCCTAGAGGTGGCCAACCGAGGCGATCGACCGATCCAAGTGGGCTCCCACTTTCATTTTTTTGAAGTCAATGAAGCCCTACAGTTCGATCGGGCGGCGACCAAGGGAATGCGCCTCGATATCCCGGCAGGCACAGCGGTGCGCTTTGAGCCAGGGGATACCCGATCGGTACACCTCGTTGCCCTCGCCGGAAGCCGACAGGTCTACGGTTTTAATGCGTTGGTCAATGGTCCAGTGGATGCGGCCCCCTAGGAGCATATAACGATCAGAACTGGAAAATAGCTAGAAATAGCTAGAAATAACCATAAATAGCCATAGGGCGCCTCGATTCATGGGGTTGCGCGGCGCCGCCCCGCCACCCCCCCCCGCAGCAGCGGGAGGCCCCCCCCGGCAACTACACAACTCACCGCGTTGCGGCCCCCCTCGAAAACTTGGGGGGCGCGCCTGCCCCGCCCGCCACAACCCTGATTCTGCTGTAGGCACTCCGGTGAAAATTTGAATTAATCGAGTTGCCCTTCGGTGTACTTCCATTACTGTACATCACTACCTAGTGCGTAATATGAGATACTACCGACTCATTACAACTTTTGGTCCTGCACCCACGTAATAATACGAATTGTGGAGTGCAGCTTCGCCGCACTCCACAATTGATCGAGGTACCCATCTACGCCAGGAAATATGCAATCTTACTGGATTTACAGTCCCCCGCAGTCATGACTTTTGATCTACAAATTGGTGACCAGCATCTAACGGCCTTTACTGTGATGCCCCTCTTAGCTAGGTATCAACTACTTCCCAAACTAGCCCAGGAAGTTATACTCGATCGGGCTCTCGCAGCGATCGACTGCACCCCGGAAGAGACCCAAGCTTCCCTAGAGCAGTTTTGTGCCCAAAATAGGTTCCAAACCCCCGACCAAGGCC
>JAYKIB010000105.1:0-4473 GCA_035285005.1 Prochlorothrix sp. | reverse complement strand
CTCGGCATCCTACGATCTCCGATGGCGTTCTGCCAAGTTTCCGGTCTTCTCTAGTAACCCTCAAAAGGACACTTCGATTCATCCAAATTTTTGGGAGACAGCCCACGCAAGAATCAGGGTTTGGGTTAGACGGCGAGGCCATCTAACCCAATTAATCGAGGTGCCTAACTGGATCGGGCGTGTAGCCCTGGATATCGCCAGGTTTCTACAGTTCACGGATGACACGCCCTAAACCGATCGATTCCCCCTTGGGCGGTTGCCCCACTTTACCCATTACAGTTTCGAGGACTGGGAGACCATCATTTCGTGAATCGACAGGTTACACACCACACGTCTCAGGTCGGAGGAGATCTCTCCCCCGAGCAGTACCTGTACGAGCACTTCCTGGGGCGCGTTACGGAGGAGCCTCCGGAGGAGGTCCTGGAGCGGTTTCGGCTGCTATTTCTGGAGGGTTCAGGCTATCCCGACCGAGAGGTACAAGACGCACTGGAATACCTGATCCAGGAACGGATCAGCGACCAAGAGTTTGTCTTTTTGCTCAACCGCTGTTGCCACATTTTGATTAACCGTTGGCAGATCAACGATCGCCACAGCCAGTCCATCACCGAACTGATTCATCTCCTCAGCCAAACCCCCATCAATCGCACCGGCACGCTTTACCGTGCCCGCAGCGTCAGCCGCCTCCACCGGGGCTGGACAGCCTTCCAAGAGAGTGAGCAGTTCCTAGCCCTGCTGCGCCTGGTGCAGGTGTTGGAAGCGAAGCAACCCGTGGCCCAGCCGATGCAAGCGGAACCGTTGGGCCAACTGATCCGCCGCTATCCCTATCTCTATGACCATTGCTTGGTCAGCGAGGGCAGCGACTATGCCCAACAGAAGCAGGTGTTAACCCTCCGCACCCAGCACCAGAACCACTACGAGTCCAATCTGTCTTTGTACCTGACGTACCAAGTGCGGGGGCGGGAGCTAGCGCGCCAGGGAGTTCGCGATCCCGCTGAGTTTCGCCGTCGTCTCAAGCCCGTAGCCAACCCCACCTTCCTTAACAACCCGGAGCTAGCGGGAGCCCTGCGCCACTATGCCGGCAAAAGCAATCAGGGCAAGAGTTCTAAGGAGATGGCCCAACAATTTTCCCACTATGCGAGCCAGAGCCGTACCTTTGGCAAGTTTAAGAGCCACTTACATGAGTACATTATGTTGGCCATGGGGGGAGAGGCGGGCTATGCCAACCGTACCTTCAGCCGCCAGCTGACCCAGCATCTCCAGCAGATTTCCCCGGAAAGTGAGGCGGGCCGTCTCAATGACTTTCTGATGATTCGCACCTGTAGTCAGGTGGTGAACTTCATGGTGGTGGAAAGCCCCCGCAAGGCGGAGCATTTTGTATTTATGGATTTGCTCAATAATCTGGGCCCCCAGGGGACGATCGGGGTGCTGCTGAAGTTAGTGCTGTTCTGTACCAAGGTGAAGCCGTACTTGGAAAAGCGCTTTTCGATTCTGTTCACCCACTACGAAGGCAACACCCAGGAGAATACAATCTGGCTTATCCATGCGCTGGAACATCTGCAACTGGCCCTCACCGCAAACTTTGGGGGTCTCAAGATTCCCTTTCGGATCTAGCCGTCGAACTCTAGGGGCTGTCATCATCTAATCCCAGAATGCCCTCAAAATAAGGAACCAGCTCCTAGCCCATAAAACCGGGGCGGGCGTGTCACTCTGATACCGCAGAGTTGCTAGCGTTAATTGATGACAGACACGCCCTAGGGTGTGCCATCAATGCACGGTGGGGCACCGCGCAAAATCCCAATATCTCACCCAATCTTTCATCCTGTGACCCACACAAGAACCGGGGTTATGGGGGCTTCGACTCCGCTCGGCCCGCCCCAATGAACCGGGGTGTCCTACCGGCTGTTATCGTGGCTAAAACTTAGGTGAGGCTGGAGACAACCCCCCGGAGGTGGGTTATCTCGCCATTTCTGTGCCTCCTGCCACTGAGTCCTGCTGTAACCGCGCCATGGGTATTGCATCCCCCACGTTCCCTCCCCAGACCCCGATCGATCCGATTTGGCTCGATCGACCGGTCACAGCGGTTGCCCCGGACTTAATTGGCTGTCACCTAGTGCGGCAGTGGCCCGATGGTCGCATCTTACGCAGTTGTATTGTCGAAACCGAAGCCTATGGACCGGGGGATCCGGCCTGCCATGGCTATCGACGGCGGACGGCTCGCAATGGCTCCATGTTTGAGGGAGCGGGCAGGGCCTATGTGTATCAAATTTATGGCCTCTACCATTGCCTCAATATCGTGACGGGGCAGGCAGGGGTGGCGAGTGCGGTGCTGATCCGGGCGGTGATGCTGGAGCGGGAGCCCGAGGATTGGCCCGATCGCCGTCCCCCCCGCAAATCGAAGCCCGATCCCCTGCATCGACTCGGGGCAGGACCGGGGAAGTTGTGCCAAGTGTTGGCGATCGATCGACGGTTGGATGGCACACAGTTGGAGCCGGGACAGGCCTTGCATCTGGAGCGTCGATCGCCCGAGTTTGAGGCGGGTTTAGGAACGGGATCGATCGCCCTGGTGCAAACCACCCGTATTGGGCTGTCCCAGGGGCAAGATTTACCCTGGCGCTGGTATTGGGCCGGAGCGCAGTCCGTCTCGAAGATCGATCGGCGTGCCTAGGGCGTGCCATCCATGAGCTGTAGAACCCTTGCTAGATCAGAGTTAAGCGTGGGCACCTCGATTAAGACAGATTCTCACCGCAGTACCCACGGCAGAATTAGGGTTGGGTTGCGCGGCAAAGCCGCGCAACCCAATTCATCGAAGTGCCCGAGTGACACACCTGCCTCTGTTATATGAACTAGGGGCCGTGTTCCTAACGCCGTGTTCCTAACTCTGAGGGTATTTTCGGGTCAAACGACGAACAGCCCCTAGGGCTAGTGGTCCCTTGTGACGGGATGATGAGAGTTAGGGGGCTAGGGCAACGTTAGGGCATATCTCCAGGAAGGCCATCACCCTGGACCAGAATTTGATCAGCGCCGTCGGGCTGATAGATATAGTCAAAATCGAAACAGAAGGCGCGTTCGTGACGAATCACCGAAAAGCCGAGGTCCACAACGATTTCGGCCATAAAGGTGGCCATGGCAATCTCCACCAGGCGACGACCACTGAGCTGGGGCTGTTGGATAAAATAGGTACGGCGAGAAAAGAAGCTGCCCGAATTCGGCGTAATCACATGATTGAGGCGGTGGGCCTTCTGGATCGGCTGAATATAGGTGCGCAGAAAGTCCTCTTGGTTCCGTTGGAGCTGATACAAGCGCTCGTGCTGGCTCCAGCTCATGCAGAACATCATTTTGATAATTTCAAAACCCAGAACATAGCTCAGAATTTGGTGGTGGCGCTGATTATCGGTGACGAGGCCGAGGGCCGATTCGAGATACTGGGCGGGTTGGCGGCGGGAGTCCTGGGCCGAGTGGAGGTAGAGCTGGTAAATGTAGTGACGCAGCGTGGTTTGGGTTAGGTGAGTTTGCAGGTGAAAGTGCTCTAGGAAATGCTCTACTTGCTGGGTTGTATCCCGATCGTTGAGCATCCGGGCCAACAATCCATCGGCGGTGAAGTCGTCCAGGAACTCGGCCTGGGACTCCATGGGCGCAGCACAGAGGAGATGGCAGAGCGAGAGCACATAGCGCCGCTCCCGCCAGGACAGATGATCCACCCAATCCTGGACTTCTTCGGGCAGAAGGCCGAAGATGCTGCCTTCTTGGGTCGTTTGGACGAAGGGTAAGGTTATATCTTCCATAGATGCGGACACCTCTCGGGCTCGATGGCGTGCGGCCAGGGAATGCGATGATCAACAGGGGGGTAAAAAGGGGAGTAAAAAGGGGGGTAAAACGGTAGGCTACCCCGAATGGGGGCGGGCTGAGCGGAGCCGAAGCCCCCCACAATCCTAATTCGTGCGTGGGTCGCAGGACGAAAACTTGGGGGTTTCGAGGTTCCCTAACAGAATAGTCAGGAGAATGGTCATAAAGCAGTTAAATCTGGAACAAAGGCCGCGAGGACACAACAGCAGGAACGGCTAGGACGGTCATCCTGCACTACAGGTGGGGGCGAGAGGGAGTCTGAAGGGAACCGATCGGTGAAACACAACCCGAACAGGGGACCCTCTGGGGCAAATGATCGAAAGACCCCGTCGTTGTCCGAGGCCAGACTCCGGGGCCAGACTCCGGACCAGACTCCGGGGCCAGACTGGTGCCCCACCTCTCCCACGACCCCACCCCTCTATTGTAGGAATTCCTGGAAGCGTTCAACCGCCGAACCCCTATCGGGTAGCCATCACCAAACCCGCGATCGATCAAGCCAAATCCTGGGGAGATCACCCGGGCACGAGTCAGGCAAGGACACGGAGGGCAAGGCCGATCCGGGACTCCCCGTGGTTGATTCGAGGGAACGGAAGGTCTAGGCTAGGAATACCGCGATCACCCCGAAAACCG
>JAYKIB010000104.1:0-14165 GCA_035285005.1 Prochlorothrix sp. | reverse complement strand
CTCGCGTCTGTCCCCGCACAGCGGAGGAACCACCCGCCCCCGATCGATCGGCTCGGACCACGGCTTGCTGGGGACCGGGCGGGGGAGAGAATTCCCTATTAGGAGGTCGGAGGGGCACCTCGATTCATTGGGTTGCGCGGCTTCGCCGCGTAACCCAACCCTGATTCTGCCGTGGGTACTGCGGTGAAAATTTGAATGAATCAAGGTGCTCCTAAGGACACCTCGATTCATTGGGGTGGGCGGCGAAGCCGCCCACCACAGCCCTGATTCTTACGTGGGTCAGTGGGCAAGAACTTGGATTGTTCGAGGTGTCCGGGAAAGATTTTCCGGCCATGTTTCCCCGCAACTTGGGCGGCTGCCCTAGCAATTTAGGGGCTGCCATAGGTGCCATGGGGAGATTGCTATACACTAGAGGTCAGTCTTCGGGTCCATCTTCGGCTCCACCGGTGCGATCGTCACCCCGCTGACCTGACGAAGACTGCCATAATAACTGTGCTGAAACTGTGCTGACTGAGATCCTCAATCTATGAACTCGGGAATTGACTTACAGGGAAGTTTTATTCAGTCCCTCGTAGACCTCGGTTTACCGGCTGATGTGGCCAAGGCATTCTGGATGCCCCTCCCCATGCTGCTGATGATCATGGTAGCGACGGTGGGGGTCTTGATTGCGGTCTGGCTCGAACGGAAAATTTCGGCTGCTGCGCAGCAGCGGGTTGGCCCAGAATATGCGGGTCCGTTGGGGGTCCTTCAGCCCGTTGTCGATGGCCTTAAGCTCATTTTTAAGGAAGATATTATTCCCGGTAAAGCTGACCCCATCCTCTTCACCCTGGGGCCGGTGCTGGTGGTTATTCCGGTGTTTTTGTCCTATCTGGTGGTTCCCTTTGGGCAAAACCTGATCATTAGCAACATTGGCATGGGAATCTTTCTGTGGATTGCCCTGTCCAGTATTCAGCCCATTGGGTTGCTGATGGCGGGCTATGCGTCCAACAATAAGTACTCCCTGCTGGGGGGACTGCGGGCCGCTGCCCAGTCGATTAGTTATGAGATTCCCCTGGCCTTGGCGGTGTTGGCCGTGGTGATGATGTCCAACTCCCTGAGCACCGTGGATATTGTGCAGCAACAGTCCGGCTATGGCATTTTGGGCTGGAATATCTGGCGGCAACCGGCGGGCTTCTTAATTTTCTGGATTGCGGCGTTAGCGGAGTGTGAACGCCTGCCCTTTGACCTCCCGGAAGCGGAGGAAGAATTGGTCGCCGGTTACCAAACCGAATATTCCGGGATGAAGTTCGGCCTCTTCTATGTGGGGTCTTACGTTAACTTAGTCCTGTCGGCTCTGATGGTGGCGATCCTCTATCTCGGAGGCTGGGAGTCTCCCGTGTCGATCGACACGATCGCGGCCTGGGCCGGGGCAGATGTGCTCAACCCCATCGTCCAAATTGGCAGTGCGGCGATCGGTATCACCATGACCCTGATCAAAACCTACGCCCTCGTCTTTATTGCGATTCTGCTGCGCTGGACCCTGCCTCGGGTTCGGATCGACCAACTTCTGGATTTAGGCTGGAAATTTCTGCTGCCCGTATCCCTGGTGAATCTCCTGCTCACAGCGGCTCTGAAGCTCACCTTTCCCGTTGCATTTGGAGGCTAGACATAAACCATGCTCAAATTTCTGAAGCAGGTGGGCGACTACGCCAAAGAAACGGCCCAAGCGGCCAAGTACATCGGTCAAGGTCTCTCGGTCACCTTCGACCATATGCGCCGCCGTCCCATCTCCGTCCAATATCCCTACGAAAAGCTGATCCCCTCGGAGCGCTACCGGGGCCGCATTCACTTCGAGTTTGACAAGTGCATTGCCTGCGAAGTGTGTGTCCGGGTGTGTCCCATTAACCTGCCGGTGGTGGACTGGGAATTTAATAAAACCATTAAAAAGAAAGAACTGAAGCACTACAGCATCGACTTTGGGGTCTGTATCTTCTGTGGCAACTGCGTGGAGTACTGCCCCACCAATTGCCTGTCCATGACGGAAGAATATGAACTGGCGGCCTACGATCGCCATGATCTCAACTACGATAGCGTTGCCCTCGGTCGTCTGCCCTACAAGGTGACCGATGACCCGATGGTCACCCCGTTGCGGGAGTTGGCCTACTTACCGAAAGGTGAAATGGATCCCCATGGTGTGGATCCCAAACGGGGACGGGCGGGACAACGGCCCGAAGAGATTGTGGCCGCAGCCCAGGCGGGTGCGACGCAAGCCACCACAGAAACTGAAGCGTCTAAGGGAGAATCTAAGTCGTGAACCTGGCTGAAGGTGTTCAACTTGTCTCGTTCATTGTCCTGTCGGTGACAATGATTGTGGCCGCGCTGGGTGTCGTCCTCAGTGCCAATATTGTCTACTCTGCCTTCCTGCTGGGGGGGGTGTTCATTAGCATTTCGGGGCTGTATTTGCTGCTCAATGCGAGCTTTGTGGCCGCTGCCCAACTTTTAATCTACGTGGGGGCAATTAACGTCCTGATTCTGTTCGCCATCATGCTGGTGAACAAGGGAGAAGCCTTCAAACCCCTGAAGTATCTCTGGTTACGTCAGTTGGTGACGGCCTTTGTCTGTGCAGGACTCTTTGTGTTGCTGAGCACCATGGTGGTGACAACACCCTGGGATTTGTCCCTAGCGGTGCCGATCGGGGATGAGGCTATTTACGTCATTGCCCAGCACTTCTTTACGGACTACCTGCTGCCCTTCGAGCTGGCCTCGGTGTTGCTGCTGATGGCGTTGATTGGGGCGATCGTCCTGGCACGGCGGGAGTTCTTCGCGGATGCCCCCCCGGCCCCCGAGACCAAGGAAGATCTACTCCTGCCGGAGCGGCCTCGGGAACTGGTGGGATCGACCAAGGAATAGGGCAATCCTAGGGCAGCCCTGGCCCCTGCTGAGGCCCGATCGACCTTGGTCGATCGGGCAGGGTTCGCCGAAAACAGTTTGCAAGATAGCCTGCACAATCAACCTATGTACCTACAATATTTCCTTCTACTGTCTGCGGCCCTGTTTTGCATTGGGGTCTACGGCTTGGTCACCAGCAGAAACGCAGTGCGGGTCTTAATGTCGATCGAGCTGATGCTTAATGCGGTCAATCTCAACCTAATGGCCTTTTCCAATTACCTGGATGGGGTCACCATTAAGGGCCAAGTGTTTACGGTGTTTGTGATCACGGTGGCGGCGGCGGAAGCAGCGGTGGGTTTAGCCATCCTGCTGGCGATTTACCGGAACCGGGACACGGTGGATATGGAACAGTTCAACCTCCTGAAGTGGTAAGTGACCCGAGGGTTGCTGTCTGTGGGGCGCGGTGATTCTGGGAATGGGGTCGCTTCTCAGGGGAGGGGGAAACTGTAGGATCTCGGGGCTGTATCCCTGACTCTAAGAGCATTCTAGGGTGAAATGATAACAGCCCCGAGTAGACCACGGCTTCAGTCCCGTCTCCCTTTGCGCATGGGATCGCACCCACTGGGTGGGTGCGATCCCCGAATGATAACGGTGGCGATCCTTGTCCTCACCAACCCATCTGTTGCGATACATCTGTGAACAGTTCTGTGAACAGTCCTAGTCCTATGGGTGTTGCTCTTATCCTGTCGGTTAACCTGGGCTTGACGGTGCTCTGCCTCTACAGTGCCTGGAAACTCCGACAAATCAGACTCCTCCTTCAGGATCTCAACGCCGCTTTGACGCGCATTCAGTACCACTGCTACCGGAATCTCCACATTTCGCCCCCAAGCACCAGCGCAGGCCGCCGGGGTACCCAGGAACTACGCCACAACTACCAACATCTGGAAGCGGCATTGTTGCGGCTCCAGCGGGTTCAAACGATTCTGCAACTGTTGCAACAGCTGGGACTATCGTCACGGCGCTGGTGGTAGATTCACCCCCTGCTCGCCCTGGTCTCTGGAGCACGCTGCGCCCTCTCCTACGCTTGCCGTCGGGTTTCGCCCCCCAGGGTTGAGGGCACCTCGAAAAGTCCAAATTTCGACGGCAGGACCCAGGGCAGGATCCGGGTTTGTGGAAGGCGGCTTCGCCGCCCCCCATCATTAATCGAGATGCCCGTTCGACCTCTCGAAAACGCCAGATTTTCGCCTGTGCCCCACGCAGAGATCCGGAGTGGGTGGGGGACTTTACCGCTCTCCGCCATGGGTGACCCCGTTCCATTACCCACTCCATGAATCGAAGCGCTCTTGTTACGTTTCCCGCACTTTGAACAAGGACTATCCCCATGGCCCCATCGCGATCGAAAACATCTGGCACCGCCCGCTTTGTGGGGGGGATGCTGGTGGGAACTGCGATCGGGACGGTAGTGGGCTGGGCTTCTACCTCCCGCGTAGGTGACGCAACCCGCCGACAGGTACGGCGCAAGATGCAACAGTCGATCCAGGATCTAACTCCGGTGGTGGACACAGTCCTAGAACAGGTGGTTGAGACCGTGGATACGGTGGCTCAGCGTTATCCAAACCCGGTGCAACGGTGGACCGGACCAGTGGGTCAGCACTGGGATGGATTAGTGGTGCGCTGTCGAGAGGCGATCGCTGCTGGATTAGAGGCGGGTAAACGGGTTCAGGACCAGTATCGCGAGGAAACAGAGACGGTTGCCGTGGCAGCCTACCCTTCGGAAGACGACGGAGAGGGGGAGGATCGATCGGAGGAGGGACCAGAATCTGCGAGATCTGCGGATCTCGCGTCATAACCCTCGATGGGTAGTTGAAATTCAGCTATCATCATCGTCAGGGTTCCGATACCCCCTTTGGGCAGCCCCTCGCACCCAGGATATGCACAGTCAGAAAAATCCCTCCGGTGTGATGACATAACCCTAGGGCTGGCAGGACTCCCTCGGGATGTCCTTAGCAATTTGTTTGTTTCGATCCCGTGCGATCGGATCCGTTGCGCTAGAATTTGTGCCTTGCACCCCAGGATTTTTACCTTGCGCCCTCCACCTTGTTCAAGCTGTTGTGGGGGAACCCACATCAGAATTAGGGGTGGAGGTGAGTGGCCCATCTCCCCATCCTCAGGAATCGAGGTACCCTAGAGAGGCGCGGTGCGGCGCTAGTTTTGTTCTTGCATTCCCCCTCTTCTGTGATGGATTCGACCGTTTGGCTTGGCCTATCTTTGTTTCTGGTTGCCCTCAGCCTGACGGCGGTTTTGGTGGCAGCGATTCCGGCTCTGCAAGAGGTGGCCCGAGCAGCGCGGAGCGCTGAAAAGCTCTTTGACACACTCTCCCGTGAACTACCTCCCACCCTGGATGCCATTCGGCTGACGGGGCTAGAAATTACGGAGCTAACCGACGATGTAACCGAGGGGGTGAAAAACGCCAGCCATCTGGCACGGCAAGTGGACGATGGTGTATCCGAAATGCGACGACGGGCGAGCCATGCCCAGCGCACTACCCGTAGTGTCACGGCGGGATTCAAG
Source organism: Prochlorothrix sp. (assembly GCA_035285005.1). Classification (GTDB taxonomy): domain Bacteria; phylum Cyanobacteriota; class Cyanobacteriia; order Prochlorotrichales; family Prochlorotrichaceae; genus Prochlorothrix. The sequence goes on along the minus strand of JAYKIB010000104.1, from coordinate 8,726 downwards.
GCTGCCTGGAAAACCTTCACCCGTCCCTCCGCTCCCCTGTCCCGTAATCCCCTGCCCCAGCACCCTGCGGAAACGCGGCACCCCGGCGATCGACCCCTACTCAATCTGGGCGATCGATCCCCTGAATCACCACCGGTACCCCCATCCCCTCCCCCGATCGTGCCCCCCGCAGCCTCTGCCCCGCCGCGCTATCGATCCTCCGAACCCCGCTCCTCCGAGTCTCCCTTTCCCGCAGACTCACGGCCCCCGGACTCACGGCCCTAGCCCGTCCCGGTTGCCCCCTCCGATTCTGCCACCTCCCGTTTTGCTCCACGCCCTTATTCCCCGAAGTAATCCCCATGGCCCGTCGCCCTCGTTCTGGTTCCTCCCGCCCTAGCACCTCTCGTTACGACTATGATTCCAACCCGGGCCCGAATCGTTCCTCGGGCTCCTCTGCCGTTGGGGCCTCCTCGATCGCAGTCCTCGGGGGAACGCTGATTCTGGGAATTGGCATTGGGATTGGCTTTAGTTCCACGGCCAACTTTGCGCCCCAGAATGTGGCCACGCGCGAAGCGATCGATCGGGCTGCGCCCAATCCAGAACTGTGTGCCCAATTCGGAGCCAGCGCGATCGCCGTCGATATGCGAATGTTTGTGACCTTTAATCCCTTTAACGCCTACGTTGCCCAACCGACTCTCCAACCGGCCTGTGTCCTACGGAGCAATAACTGGTCGATTTTGGAGCAGCGTGATCTAGTCTCCAATCAGGATGTGCGGGAATGTAAAAACCGGATGAACACCTTTGGATTTGTGGGCGAGTTGGGTGAAGACTCGGAGGTGGAATGTGTTTACCAGAATGATGCGGCGAAAAACCTCTTCCTAGAGCCGGGAATGGAGGGTTTACCGGAAACCGAGCGATTTTAGGCAAGGGTAGGACAATGGCAACGATTTTACGGGACTGGAGCTATCGGTATCCCTGGCTCTACAACGGGATCTCGCGGGTAGCTGCGCTGAGTGTGGGGGGTGAGGCGCGCTTTCGGCGCTTGGCGCTGGTGGGGCTGAAGTTGGGTCCGGAAGCAGTGGTGCTGGATTTGTGCTGTGGGGCGGGACAGGCAACGCAGGTGCTGGTGCAGGAATTTCGGCGGGTGACGGGGTTGGATGCATCCCCGCGATCCCTGGCAGCGGCCCAGGAAGTTGCGCCCCAGGCCCAGTATGTGCAGGGGTTTGCGGAGGCGATGCCCCTGGAGGCGAGTCAGTTTGATTTGGTCCATACCAGTGCGGCGCTGCATGAGATGGAGCCGGAGCAGTTGCGGCAAATTGTGGCGGAAATCCATCGGGTCTTAAAACCGGGAGGGATGGTGACGATCGCGGACTTTCATCCGCCGACACAACCGATCATGTGGCCCGGTTTAGCGATGTTTTTTTGGCTCTTTGAAACAGAAACCTCGTGGAAGTTCATTAAAACAGACCTAGGACAGCTACTCACGGCCCAGGGCTTTCAGATTTGGGAAAAGGCTCTGTATGCGGGCGGGAGTCTTCAGGTCATCCAGGCCCAAAAACCTTGAGGGTACTCCGATTAACTGGGTTGGGCGGCTTTGCCGCCCAACCCAACCCTGATTCTTGCGTGGGTCATAGGATGACAGCATCGAGTGCGTTGGGCGGAGCCGTAATACACCGTAGCCTTAGGCTTGGGGCGGAATGTCAGTTCGATCGGGTTTCGGGGTGTCAGTTGCCAATCTCACGCAATTTTCTGCAGAATATAGGCCCCAGGACAGCCAACACTTGGCAGCCAGAGGTACCCCGCCAGAGGCGGGATATCGCGTGATCCCTGGGTCCTAGGCAGCTCGCTCAATGGAATCCCTAGGCCAGGGCGATCGTCCAAGCTGGTCCCCTTAAGATGACTGGGGTGGAGCTGTGGTGTAAATAAGGGCGGAGCGGGGGGGGAGAGTAGCGGTGAGGGTGGGAGCTATGTAGGAGAAATCGGTGGGAGTGCCGTAGGAGAGGAAGCCGGTGGACCAGGCTTGGGGGGGCAGGGACAGGGAAGAGAGGTCAATGGAAGCCGATCGTGGGGTGGTATCACCATTAACCAGGATAATTGCTCCCTGGGAGTCTAGAATACGCCCAAAACTGTACACCAGTCCCTCGGCGTAGAGAACATGATAACGACCGGTTTGCAGGGCAGGACACTGCTGGCGAATTTGGATAATCTGTTGATAGATTGCCCGTAAATCCTGATCCCACTGCGCTGGGGCAGGGAAAGCACGGCGACAGTCGGGATCATGTCCCCCCGCGAGACCCACCTCGTCACCGTAATAGATACAGGGGGCACCGGGGAAGGTGAACAGCAGCAGAACTGAGAGAAGAATACTGGATCGATCGGCCCCAAGGATTGTGCTAAACCGGGCTGTATCGTGGCTATCCAGTAAATTAAGCTGGGTCTGTTGGATTTCCCACGGGTAACGGGCTAGCAGTGCCGTAATCTTTTGGGCATAGCCAGAAGCATCGAGGGCCGGGGTCGGTCGGAAGCCTTCATTGGGTAGATATTTGCGCTGGACCCGATCGCCCCCAGCAAAGGCGAGGGTTGCTTCAGCAAAAACATAGTTCATCACACCATCGAACTGCTCACCGTCGAGCCACTGACTGGCATCCCCGAAGATTTCCCCCGTAATATAGGCTTCGGGGTTGATTGCCTTAATCCGCTGGCGGAATTCCTGCCAAAATCCCGGTTCTGTGATGCAGAAGGGCACATCTAAGCGCCAACCGTCCATGCCCTGCTCGATCCAGTATTCGCCGACGCGCATGAGGTATTCCCGGACTGCGGGGTTGGCGTGGTTGAATTCGGGGAGGGCGCGATTGTTAAACCACCCGGCATAGTTGGCGCGGCGGGAGCCGGTGTAGGGTGCCAGGGGCCAGTTTTGGATTTTGAACCAGTCGAGCCAGGGGGAGTGGGGTCCGTTCTCCAGAATGTCATTAAACTGGAAAAAGCCCCGGCTAGCATGGTTAAAGACACCATCCAGGACAAGATACATGTTACGCCGGTGAATTTCGTCACGGAGGGCAAATAGAGCTTCGTTTCCCCCCAGCAGGGGGTCAACTTGGTAGTAGTCGTGGGTGTGGTAGCGGTGGTTACTGGCGGATTGGAAGACGGGAGTGAGGTAGAGGGCGGTGATGCCCAGGTCCTGGAGGGAATCCAAGTGCTGCAGGATGCCCCAAAGGGTACCACCCTTGTAGGATTGACCGTCGGGAGGGGCCTCCCAGGCTTGGACGGGCAGGTTGAGGAGCCACTGTTGATGATCGGGGATGACGCGAGCAAAGGAATCGGGAAAGATCTGGTAAAAAACGGCGGTTTTTACCCACTGGGGTGTGGAAATCGGGATAGGAGCAGACATGGTGGGGGAGGGAGAGGGGCTGGAGTCGGTGAACCAGAGGCTCATGGGAGGGCAGATGATAGTAACGGGGGTGATTCAGGAGTTTTAGGGCGTGACGCGGAGTTCATAAAGGTTCCAGAGGGCACCGCTGAGGTCAGAGTATTGGATCGGATCGATCGGATTGCGGACAGCGGACATACCCAGCTCATTCACCAACTGAATAAAAGGTAACTGCTCCTGGGCAATCTTCTGGGTTTCGCCGTAAAGCGCCTTACGCTTGCTTTCGTCGAGTTCCTGGGCCGCTTCAATGTATAAACGTCCAATTTCGCGTTCCCACTCGCTACTTTCCCAACCCTCTAGGTCTGGCTTGCTTTGGTTAAAGGTGTGGAGGCCACCATCGGGTTGCCAAATATTAGAACCGCTGTTGGGTTCAACTCCTCCCGTGAAGCCCAGCACATGCACATCCCAGTCCAGGGAGTCATCGAGTTTATCCACGAGGACGTTAAAGGCGATCGGGTTAAAGTTGACTTTAATTCCCAAATTGGCCAAATCCTGCTGGATACGCGTACACATATTGACGCGGATGGAGTTCTCAGAATTGGTAATGAGGGTAAACTCAACTCGATTTCCGTCTTGATCGAGGAGTTCTTCGGCGCTATTGTACTGAAACCCAGCACCTAGTAGCAGTTCTCGGGATTTTCCAGGATTATAGTCGTAGGTGGGTAGCCCTTCTTCGGGACTGAGGCCGTAGGGACTTTGGACGCTGATGGGGGAGTTGATGGGAGCACCGAGGCCGCGATAAACGGTGTCGATGATGCCCTGGCGATCGATGCCATAGGCGATCGCTTGGCGGAAGGCGAGGGAGTTAAACCAGGCAGATTTGACCGGATCAACGAGGGGTTTGCCGTTGCGGCTGGCTTTATTGAGGTTAAAGGCTAAAAAGACGGTGCCGGGTCGTGGCCCGCCCACATAGACGGTGAAGTTGCCCCGCTTCTCTTCCTGCTTGAGAAGGGGGAAGTCTTCGGGGCGCATGGGTTCGGCCACATCCAGATCCCCCGATCGAAACTTCACCAACTGGGTATCCCGACTTTCGACGATTTTCCAGACAAAGCGCTCAATATAGGGCTGTTGCTGTCCCTGGGCATCTTTGCGCCAGTAGTGGGGGTTGGCGGCGAAGACAACGCGCTGTCCTGTTTTGTAGTCGGCGAGGGTGTAGGCTCCATTACCGATAATTTGCTGGGGATCGGTGTCTGTACCCCAGAGGGAGAGAAAACGGGGATTTCCTTCGCTGTCTAGGGCCTGAATTGAGGCTTCAAGGCTGTGTTTGGGCAAAATGGGTAGGCCCATGTTGCGCAGGAGGGGGGCGAAGGGGCTGGGGACTTGGACTTGGACTTGGCGATCGCCCACGGCTTTAACGGTGGGTAAAACCCGCTCTTCCCCCACGCGCAAGATATCTCGTGCATCGGTGGGGATGGCTTCGTTGAAGTAGACCTGATTGTAGGTAAAGACCACATCGTCTACGGTGAGGGGTTCTCCGTCGGACCAGCGCAAATCGGGTCGGAGGGTGAAGGTAATGGTCTTTTGATCGGGGGAAATTTGCCAGGATTCCGCCAAGGCAGGTTCCAAATCACCGGTTAGACCATTGGAACCAATTAATCCTTCATAAATCAGGCCAAAGACATTGGGAGATTCTTGACTGAGGGGATAGTTAAAGGTTTTGGGGTCGGAGAGGATGCTGTCTACGATTTGGGAGACGGTGGCTACTTCGGACTTGACACGGAGCGATCGCCAGGTGTCGGGGCTGCAACTGCCGAGGAGGAGACACAGGAGCATGACCACTAGGGCTAAACCGGGCCAGCCGCCGAGCCAGCGGGGCCAGCGATGGGGGATGGGGCCAGTGCTGGCAGGGTTAGCGGGGCCGGGGAGGGGAGCAGAAGAGGGCATAGGGGCAGTGTGAGAAGGAGGGCAGATTGGAAAAGCAGATATTCAGCAATACAAGGGATTACGGCGCGTCGGTCTCGCAGTTTATGAGTTCTGAGACTAAATGATGAACTTGGGTTCCTGGATGCTGAGGCCAGTGGTTTTTGGGAAAGTCCGTTTGGTTACAGTAACCTCAACACTTTTTAGCTTTTAGAGCCTTTTCCCTTGAGAAGTTGGGCTTTGCCTAAGGAGGAAATCCCGCCATAGCGGCCTTGGAGGTAATTTTTGGCGATCGATCGGCCAGTTTGAGCCGGAAACTCAGCCAAAGAGTAAAGATCTGTTGCGCCATCGGCTTGTTTCTCCAAAAACCAAATCTCATCCCGCCGCAGTAGATCTAAGTCTAGCAAATGGGTTTCGTGGGTTGTGACGATTAGCTGGGAGTATATCGCACTGAGTGTATCGGATTTGTTTCTGTGGGGCACCTCGAAATCTCTAAGTTTGTGGGACGTGATCCCCGCAAACTAATGAAACATGATGGGGGCGTTGATTCCTGTCGAAGTTTTCTATCGAATCGTTGCGATCGACCGAGCCCATGTTTCAGAAAATGTAACCCCGGGACGATCGATCGAAATTGCCGCCATACTGGGCACCAGAGTCAAGCCCTCCTGAGGGGGTGTGGCTTCCTCGACGGCCTTTGCGGTGACGTACTGCAGGCGACTTGTTTAAGGTGACCTGTTTGAGGTGATTTCAGCCATGATTCCCGTCCCTCCCCTGCCCCCGCTGCGGCGATCGGCTCGATCGCGATCGGGTTCTCCGCGATCGGGTTCTCCGCGATCGACCCAGCCCCAACGCTTCCCGCCCCAACACCTCCCGCTCCAGCGCTTGCTCTGGGCCGGACTGCTGGGCCTCACCGCCACCACCGCCTGCGCCAGCGTGGGCGACCAATCCAGTCCGAGCCTAGAGGCAGCCTCCGCCCCCGAAGCCTCCGCCCTCCAACCCCTGGCCGAACCTGAGCTAGCCGAGGATATGCACCTCAGTCAAGCCCCGTCCAGCGGAGAGGCCCTGTCCGGTGCCGCAGCCCCCGACGCACTTCCCCGCAGTGAAGCCGCAGCCTCCAGCGCCCCCCGCAGTGCACCCCAACTGATTAAAACTGCTCACCTCGATCTCCAGGTGGAGAACACCGCCGCTGCCCTCGATCAACTGGTGCAGCAGGTGCGCCAAAACCAGGGAGATATTCTCAGTCTTGAGGATCAAGTGCCCCTGAGCGATCAGGTGCCCCATTCTGCCTATATACAGGTGCGGGTGCCCCAGGAACGGCTCGATCGTGCCCTGGAGCAGTTTTCGAGCTTGGGCCAAGTCACCAACCAGCAGATCTCCGCCCAGGATGTGTCAGAGCAGTTGGTGGACTTTGGGGCACGGCTGCGGAATCTGGAAAAAGCGGAGGAGCTGACCTTGGGGATTATGGAGCGATCGGGGGATGTGAGCGATGTGCTCCAGGTGACCCAGGAATTAGCTCGAATCCGGGAACAAATTGAGCAAATTAATGCCCAGCTCCAGCGTCTCCGCACCCAGGTTGCCTATTCCACCGTCTATATTTCCTTGACGGAACCGGTGAGTACAATCCAGCCCCTAGAGCGATCCTGGGGTCGGGATATCTCCCTGGCATGGCAACGATCGACCCGGTCTTTGAGTGCCTTCACTCGGGGAATGGTGGTTCTTGCGATTTGGCTTGCGGTGTATAGTCCCTATTGGCTCACCTTTGGGGCTGGAACGTTCTTTCTCGCTAAATTTCTCCGTTACCAGTTCAAAAAGCCCCAGTCTTAGGAGGGTACTTCGATGAATGATGGTGGGCGGCGAAGCCGCCCCCACCAAAGAATCGGGAGCACCTTGATTAATTGGGGCGCGCGGCGAAGCCGCAGGCCACAACCTTAGTTCTGTCGTGGGTGCTGCGGTGAGCATCTGGATTAATCGAGGGGCCCTTGGGTGCATCCCGTTTAGACAACCCTCCCTCGGCCCCCAGGGCACCTGTCCCTCTGACCTCACCCTGTTCCCCCCACCTGACCCATTGCCCTAACCCCGACTCCATCCCGTGGCCAAATCTACCCCCCACACCCCTCCCCTGCTGGGCTGGCGGGAATGGGTGGCACTGCCCGATCTAGGCCTCGATCGCATCAAAGCCAAAATCGACACCGGTGCTCGCTCCTCCGCCCTCCACGCCTTCGATATCCACACCTTCACCGACCCGGCCACGGCCCAAACCCTGGTTCGCTTTAGCGTTCACCCCCACCAGCGCACCAGCCACCCCACGATCGTGGCCACCGCCCCCCTCTTGGAGTACCGCACCGTGCGCAGCTCCAATGGTCATCTCCAGCAGCGGCCCGTCATCCAAACCGCGATCACCCTCGCCGACCACACCTGGCCCCTCGAACTCACCCTCACCAACCGGGACGTGATGGGCTTTCGGATGCTCCTCGGTCGTCAAGGGGTACGGAAACGGTTTTTAATTGATCCGGGGCGTTCCTTTATCCAAGGTGCCTAGTACCCGACTGGAGACCTAAGCCGTGAAACTTGCCATCCTCTCCCAAAAAGCTTCCCTCTACTCCACTCGCCGCCTCAAAGAAGCCGGGGAATCCGCCGGTCATGAGGTGAAGGTGATTGACTATCTGCGCTGTTACATGAACATCACCGCCCACCGGCCCCAGGTCATTTATCAGGGCAGTCCCCTGGAAAACCTGGATGCGGTCATTCCCCGCATTGCCGCCTCTCGCACCTTCTATGGCACCGCCGTGGTGCGTCAGTTCGAGATGATGGGGGTTTACACCGGCAACCCGTCCCAGGCCATTTCCCGATCGCGAGATAAGCTGCGGTGTTTGCAAATTCTGGCAAAACAGGGCATTGGTCTACCGGTCACCGGCTTCGCCCACTCCACCAAGGATATCGATGGACTGATCGAGATTGTGGGGGGGGCACCGCTGGTCATTAAGATGCTGGAGGGTACCCAGGGCATTGGGGTGGTGCTGGCGGAGACCTACCATGCGGCGAAGTCTGTAATTGAGGCGTTTCGGGGTTTAGATGCCAATATTCTCGTCCAGGAGTTCATTACCGAAGCGGGGGGTATGGATATTCGCTGTTTTGTGGTGGGAGAGAAGGTGGTGGCATCCATGAAGCGCCAGGGGGCTCCGGGGGAGTTCCGATCGAACCTGCACCGGGGCGGCACCGCTGAAAAAATCAAGCTAACACCGGAGGAACGGAGTACGGCGATTCGGGCAGCCAAGGCCATGGGGCTACGGATTGCCGGGGTGGATATTCTGCGATCGAACCATGGACCGGTGGTGATGGAGGTGAATTCTTCACCGGGACTGGAGGGCATTGAGGAGGCAACGGGGGTGAATGTGGCGGGAAAAATCATTCAATTTATTGAAAAATCTCTGGTTTCGGGCACAACGGGCGATCGGGGCAA
>JAYKIB010000103.1:0-12794 GCA_035285005.1 Prochlorothrix sp. | reverse complement strand
GCCGCCCAACCCAATTAATCTGCCCTATTGTCTGAAGAATTGTCTGAGATGAGAGCCCCCTTGCACTCAACAGCCTCAACCCAGGTGTTCTCCATGTTCCTGCCCCACCCCTGTGCCCCCCATGATTGAACTCCACTGCCACACCACCTACTCTGACGGGAGCCTCACCCCTGCCCAACTCGTCGCCACCGCCCAAGCTGCCGGTGTCACCGCCCTCGCCATTACCGACCACGATACCCTCGGAGGCTGGGCCGAAGCAGAAGCCGCAGCCCTCGGCACAGGTATCGAAATTGTTCCCGGCGTAGAACTGAGCACGATCGAACGGGGCCACTCCCTACACCTGCTGGGGTTCTATCCAGATGTCCAGCAACTGCAGCCCTCCCTCGATCGCCGTCGCGCTAGCCGCAGCCGTCGCGCTACTGCCATGGCTGCCAAACTCGCCGATCTGGGCTACCCCATCACCCTCCCCGCCCTAGATCCCAACGTTGCCCCCGGTCGGCCCCACATCGCCAAGGCGCTTTTAGATGCGGGCCACGTCACCAGCTTTGACGAAGCCTTCGATCGGTTCCTCCGCGAAGGCCGACCGGCCTATGTGTCCTACGACAACTTCACGGCGATCGAGGGAATCCAGCTGCTGCGATCCTGTGGCGCTGTGGTGTCCTGGGCGCACCCCTATCTCTTTCGCGGCGGCAAAGTGGAGGACATGTTACCGGAATTTGTGGCCGCAGGACTACAGGGCATTGAAGTCTATCACCCGGAGCATAGCCCCCGAGATCGTCGTCGGCTCCTGGAACTGGCCGACACCTACGGTCTCATTGCCACAGGAGGCAGTGACTACCATGGCCCCAAACCCCCCAACGATCGGGGCAAACGGCGGGAAGTGATCCCCCTCAATAGCTTGGCGGTTCCCGCCGCTTGGTTAGCGGATCTGAAGGCGCTGCGGGATGTCAATCGCGCCAAGGCAACCCGGGGATCACACCAACACTAACCAGCGGAGCAACCCAGCAAAGTCTGAGGGGGTGCCCGTTTGGACCGGATGCCTCAGGAATTTAAATTTGCGTCCTGCCGCCCAATTCAGCATCAGATGGGGTTGGGCGGCTTTGCCGCCCAACCCAACTAATCGAGGTGCCCCCTAAAAATCAAGCGGCGGCACCGCCGACGACTGGGTCATCACCGCTCGCGATCGGGGCCAGGGGATCAGGGGATCATCCGCCAGATGTTGGGACACCTCCAGGGCACCAAAGCGATTGAGGTGACTGGGATCCGAGAAGTTATCAAACGCCATGGGCCACAAATCCGAGAGATCCCGGAAAATCAGGCGCTGATCCGTCATCATCTGGTACATATAGCTCTGGAAGGTCTCTTCATGGTCCCACCGCACCGGATCCAGGTAATCATCCGTTAAGGGCAAATTCACAAACACCACCGGTACATCCTGGGTCTCCACATAGGTCAGCAGTCGATTGAGCGCCTCTTCCTGCTTCCCTTCCACGCGAAAATCCTGGTAATCACTATCGTAGGCCCCCTGTACCCGCGCATATTTCTGGTAGTAGGTGGCGGGATTGAACCGCAAAGACAGGGGCAAAAATCCATCCATGCGAATGTTACCTTCCCCTTCCGGCGCATCGGGCAGGCGACTAAACTCCGGATCCAAGGGATCATCGGACTGAAGCGTCAAACGACTCTCCGGTGCAAACTGCTCCGGCGGTAGCGTTTGATTCCACGGTGCGCCCCACTTCCCAAAATTTTGGGGCAGGGTTTTGGCTAAAGTCTCGGACACCAGCCCCTTGAGCCGATCGCGATCGCCATAGACCGACGATACCCGCGCCAATTGATCCTCCACCCCCGTTTCCCAACTCTGGAGCTGATCTAACCAAGTTGAAGTCGTTGCCGTCGCGGCTGTCTCTGTCTCCGTCTCCGTCACCACCATTGCCTGCACCAAGGGCGGCAAACTTTGGTTCTGGTACTGCTCAAACCCCTCGGACACACCGATCGCGTTATAGGTCACATCCACCCGTCCACTGTTAAAGGCCCGGGCTCCATCGGCCCAAATAATTAACTGGGGCAGCTGCTCCGCTGCGAGGATTTGTCGTAACTGGAAGTCCACCACCTGGGCCGTGGAGCCATTAATGGCGAAATTGAAGATGCGTAAGCCGGGATACCCGATTTTTGCCAGTTCCTGGGAGAGCACTGCTGGATCAACCCCCCGCAGCGCCCGGGAACTCCCCACGATTAGGATGTCCGGCACCTGGCCATTGACCAAGTAGTGTTGATAGAGCAGAAGCTTTTGGCTCAGCAGGGGATTGTTAAATTCTGGATAGTCCGGCGTGGCAAAGAGACCCGTTTCTGGATTCTGCAAACGCAAGCTAAAGTTCTCCGGCAATCCCTGGGGGAAAAGGGCCGAAGAAACCTGGGTGAATCGGCCCGCCGTTGACTCCTCATCGGTATCGGTAAAGGCGTCCCCAGGTTCCGCACCGGTTCCCGGCAATAAATCCGCAAACTCCGGCTGTGTCCAATCCAGGGAATCCAAACTCGATGGGGGAGGTAAGGCCGCCTCCAGTTGGGCCGGGGACAACTCACCGGTGCTAAAGGAGTCGCTGAGACGGGTGGCAGCGGACTCCGGTTCCAGAGCCGCCGCTCGTTGCAGCCAGTAGCCCAACCCCCAATCGGCCTTGAGGGCCACCATGAGGCCCAGGGATGCCCACACCGCCGCAACCCGCAACTGGTGCCCCAGGGCTGTACTCCGGCTTCCACCCCCGCCACTCCGCCCCACCGCTGGCAGGGGCTCGCTGGTCAGCACCTGGGTGCTGGCCTCCTCCGTGGGCACAAAGAATTGACTCCGAATCAGGGTTTGGCGACCCCACTCCACTAACTCTTGCCAGGAGAACCCCGACTCCTCCGCCAGTTCCAGATCCTCCGTCTCCACCGGCTCATTCAAACCAGGCACCCGCAGCAAGTCTTCCAACGGATCCGTAGCGGCTCCAAAGTCGGGGGTTGCCTCCGCATTCTGGCGTTGACGCGGCCCAAAGTCCGCACCATAGGTCCACAGGGGACGCTTTTGCCCCGCCCGCCGTCCATAGACCCGCACCCCGGCCACTTGGGGTAGCCGCAGTTGTTGAATATGCTTAGCCACCAAACTCCCCACCTCATTCTGACGGGGACAGGTGGGCGCATCGCACATGATATGGATGAGGTCTCCCCGCTGGCGCAGTTGCACCCGCACTCCTCCGGTGGCCAATTGCACCCCTAGGTTGGGGTTGACTTGTCGATCGAGCAAATACAAAATCGCGGCCAAGTCTCCCTGTTCCGCCAACTCCCGGGCCGTGGGCATCAGATCCGGGTGCTTGGCTCCAGGCAGCTCCATCCAGTCCACCCAGAGGGGCACTGCCTTGGCCCCATCACCGGTGGGATCGGCGCTATAGGGCAGGCTGTAAACCATGGCCGCATGGATGCCCTGGGGGGCGAGGGTATGTAGGTGGGATTGGAATAGGGCGAGGAGATCTGCCTTGGCTGGGGGAGACTGGTGGGGCTGGAGGACGCGACAGAAGAGGTGAAGGGTTTTGTCCTTCAGGTCTAGCTCTAACCCCAGGCCCTGGGGAGCGAGTATTTGGCCGAGCCACTCCCGGCAGGCGGCTAAATCTCCCCAGCGCACCAAACTTTTGAGAATCGTACTGGGCGGAGTTAGGTCCACCCGCAGGACCCAGTCGGCTTGGGTTTCTCCCTGCACCTGGCTGACCACCGCAGCATCCTGAAACCCCTGGAGCTGTAGAGCCCGCAGGCGTTGGGCGATCGGGTCCGCCACCACCGCAGGGTTGAGGGCATAGGAGGACTGACAGACGATATAGAGGTGTTGAACCCGATTCAGGCTTTCGCTCAGGGTGGTGGCACTGCGGTGAATCACCGTGCGCGCCCCCACCTGCACCGAGACACCCAAGGCGCTGAGGGTTTCGCTGAGGAAGTAGGCGATCGCCGTCAGGTCTCCTTCCCTGGCCCGTTGGCGGTTCGTGCGAATCAGGTCCAGATCATCCAGGGGAGAAGGGGATCCGGGGGTAGACCCAGGGATCGGGTCCGAGGCGGATTCAGACCGGGGGGAGTCAGACCGGGGGGAGTCAGACCGTAGATCCAGGGATGGATTTGGGGATGAATTTAGGGATGGGTGATGGGCAGGGTTCGTTACTGGGCTGCTGGATTGGCCTAAAGCAGGGTCGGTGCTTGGGGGCAGAGCCGCACGGGACGATCGATCGTCCGATCGATCCGAACCAGGAGTCCCCGCCCGATCCAAGGTCGGATGCTCCGACGACTGCCCCACATCCAATGGGGAAGCATCCAGGGTCCGGACCCCATGGGCAGAACGGGCCAGATTAGTCCCAGGCGATGCACTACCAGAGCTGTCAGGACGAAGCGATTCGCCAGCATCAACCAATGTGGCGGTCCCGACGGGCTGCGCGGCATCGGCAGAATCCACTGCATCGGCGGCACCGCCCCCATCATCAAAGGAACCAGAACGATCAAGATCAGACGATTCCAAGCGTAAATGCTCAGGAATCTCTAAATCCGCTGAGGAATCGTCGGCAACGGAGGAATCAAGGCCGCGATCGACTCCAGGCCCCTGTGTTTCTAACCCAGTCCTGTCAGTCGCAGTCCCACCCGTCGCAGTTCCACCCGTCGCAGTCCCACCCGTCGCAGGCCCACCCGTACCGTCAGCCGTGACCGCAGCTGAGGCCGAAGACTGCAACTCTAGGGTAAGGTCCTTGAGGACCGAGGGAACCGGCAATTGGGCAAGGTCCAACTCAGGCCCACCAGCCCGATCGATCGGGGTAGACTCCGCCTCGATTTCACCTTGAGCGACGGGTTGAGCGGGAGCTGTACCGGATGCCACGTTAGACGCGGTCTTAGAAACAGCGTTGACCTCAGGACTCGGCACAGATCCTAGAGATTCGCCTGGGCCGGTCACGGGGGTAGTGGTCTGGTGAGAGTCGGTGGACTTAGTGGACTTAGTGGACTCAGTGGGATCACGATCGGTCGGGCTGTGGTCGATCGGGCTGTGAGGGGTTGGGCCGTGCTGAGTCGGGCTGTGAGGGGTTGGGCTGTGATCGATCGGGCGATTATTGGTCGCATTCTGAGCAGTCACATCCTCAGAAGTCGCATCCTCAGAAGTCGCATTCTGAGCAGTCACATCCTCAGCAGTCACATCCTCAGAAATTGCGATCGGTGCCGGGGTTGCCCCGTCCGCATCAGGATCAGGCCCCGCAGTGGACTGCACAGTTGATCCCAACTCAGAATCAGCCTCGGGATTAGCGGCTAAATTGCCCTGCTGCCCTTGCTGCTGGAGCTGTCGTTGCTGCTCCAGTAGAAAGTGGTAGTGGGGGAGTTGATTGAGATAGAGGGGCGTTTTCCAGCGGGGTTTCTTCTGCCCCAAGCCGCGCCCATAGAGCATGATCACGTAAACCGGCGCATCGGACTCGGGCAGCACCGCCGCCAAATCCTGCTCCAGGAGCACCTCCACCAAGGGCTGCAACACCACCTGGGCCGCCGGACTCACCTCCGCCTCCACCATCATGTGAAGGGTATTCCCCCGCTGCTGGGTTTTAATAGACCAGTCGGTTCGGCCCAGGGCATGATAAAACCACTGGGCTAAAGACGGAGCCGCACTGGAGTCTGCGCTCGGCGCGATCGGGGTTGAAGGGGGCGAGAGTTGAGCCATGGAGACCCTAATCCTGTGTCGTCATGGAATGGAGTAGCGATTACGAATGCCGGTGCTGGGAGTGCACCTCGATTAATGTTGGGCGGCGAAGCTGCACGCCACAACCTTCTTTAGTCCGAGATCTTGAAGATGGCTCCCAAGTAAGCATAGAGATAACACACTCTCTGTCCTATGATCCAAGACTGGACCGGAAATTTAGATCTGCCCCCTACGCCCCCCCCCCGATCGATGCCTCACACTGCCCTTGTTCATGAATGGCTCACCCCCCACGCCACAGGGGGATCGGAACTGGTGGTCAAGGCTATTCTGGAGGTGGTGGAGGCTGATCTATACGCCCTGATTGATTTTGAGTCCCGTAATCCCCACAGCTACCTCTACCAACGGTCCATTGGCACCACCTTTTTACAACACTGGCCCAAGGCCGATCGCGGTGTCCAGAAATACTTACCCCTCCTGCCCCTGGCGATCGAACAGTTAGATTTACGCCAATATGACCTGATCCTCTCCTCCTCCCATGCCGTCGCCAAGGGCGTTCTCACCGCTCCCCACCAAACCCACATTTGCTATTGCCACACCCCCATGCGCTACGCCTGGGATCTCACCTTTGACTACTTGGCCCGGAGCCGCGCCGGACAGGGGGCGATCGGCTGGGTAACCAAGGCGCTTCTCCACTACTTGCGCCAGTGGGATGTGATTTCTGCCAATCGTGTGGATCATTTTTTAGCCAACTCTCGCCACACAGCCCGCCGGATTTGGCGTTGTTACCGCCGCGAAGCAGAGGTGCTTTATCCGCCGGTCGAGGTCGATCGCTTTTCCTTTGAGGCTGCGAAACAGGACTTTTATTTAGTGGTCTCCCGCCTGGTGAGCTATAAACAGATTCCGCTACTGGTGCGGGCCTTTAACCGTCTGGGGTTACCGCTGGTGGTGATTGGGGGCGGGCCAGAGTTGCCCCAGGTCCAGGCGCTGGCGGGACCCAATGTTGAGATCCTAGGCCCCCAACCCGATGCGGTGGTGGAGCGATATATGGGCCAAGCCAAGGCATTTTTGTACGCAGCCTGTGAGGATTTTGGCATTACTCTTCTGGAGGCCCAAGCCTGCGGCACGCCGGTGATTGCCTATGGTCGCGGGGGGGCGTTGGAAACCGTGCGAGACCTGCGGCGCGATCCATCCGGCGCAACGGGGCTCCTGTTCCCGGAGCAAAGCGAAGCCAGCATTGTGGAAGCGGTTCAATATTTTGAGCAGCGTCGATCGTCGATCGATCCCTACCAGTGCCGGATCCAGTCCGAACAGTTTCGGCCCCAGGTCTTTGCCCAACGCTACCAAGCCGTCCTCGATCGCCACCTGACCGCCCCCCCATCCGCCCGGGTCCAAGACTAAGGGACGGCAATTCCGTAGATGTCCGGAGTGTCAGCCGCCGATCGTGATTTTTTACTCCAAATCTCCGTAAATCCCCTCGGTAGTTAAGCCAAGATTGAGGGTAGAATATCCCCGTATACTGAAAGAATCTCGCCCAAGTCTTGTATTAAGGGCGAAAATAAGGGGTAATACCCTCTCAATCTCGCACCCCTTTTGGGCATCACCCCGTTGACAGAAGAGAAGCGCCTCCCTAGAGTTTGGCTCACCAGTCAGCCTCAGCACATTGGCGAGGTTGACAACCAGAAGGTTACCAACTGCCGTACTGACATCGATGGGTTGCCAGTTGCCATACCCGGACAAATCCACAGTTTTGTGAGATTTCTAACGCCAGAGTCGGAGGTATGGCAACTGCCCAGTGGTTTGCGACAAGTCTGGGGATCGCTCCCCAAGATATCTGTCTGTTGTCATATTGGGCGACCCAGATCAAATGAGATCCTGACGCTGTAGCTATCCTAGACCACTTAAGATTTAAGCGCTAAATTAGCTCTTAAAGACGATTTCTTAGGATTTAACTTATAAATTGATTCTTAAGGGCGATTTCTCCGGCCATAATCTCCGCATCTCCCTCGTTTTCCCATGACCTACTCCCTATCCGAACTGGATCTCATTCAGCAGTTGCATCCCAGTGCAATGGATCAAATCCTGCTCTACTTAGCCTTTAGCGCCCTCCGAACCGGCGGCCACCGCCATGGCGCATTTCTGGATGCTGCCGCCACTGCTGCTAAGTGTGCGGTGTACACCACCTATCAAGAACAGGGGCAAAACCTACGCCTTACCGGGCAACTGCACCACATCGAACCCAAGCGGGTTAAGGCGATCGTCAAAGAGATCGACCAGGCCCTCACCGAAGGGAAATTGCTCAAAATGTTGGGATCCCAGGAGCCCCATTATCTGATCCAACTCCCCCACCTTTGGCAACAGCGCTATCCCTGCCAACCGGGCCAGTCCCGCTTTGTCAGCACCAGCCTCACCCCCTCGGAGTGCCAGCAAATTGCCGATCGCCTCCCCGCAGAGACCCCCCCTGCCCAGGTGATTAACCTGTTCCAATTAATGGAACTGATCGAGGTGCTCCATGGTCGCGTTCAGGAAGGTTTACCCAGCGATCGCCGCGTTCCCCTCAGTGAGTCCATGGCGGAACATATCCGTCGTCGCCTTATCTATTCGGGCACGGTGCTCAGCGTGGAGTCTTCCTGGGGAACCTCCCTATACGTGCTCCAGCGTCCCGCCTACGCCCCCGTGGGCGAAGAGGAGCGCAGCTATGTGCTGGTGGAAGATACGGCTCGCTATTTTCGGTTGTTGCGGGGGTGGGCGGAACACCAACCCAAAACGTTACGGATTTTGGAAGAATTGGATATTCCCGTCGATCGGGTGGATGAAGCCCTGGGGGAACTGGATGTGCTACTGCGAGAATGGGCCGATCGCTACCACGATGACGAGGCAGAACAAACCTTTGCCGTGCAGATGGCGGCGGGGCCGGTTTAGGGGCTATCGAGAGGACGGAGACTGAGTGTGACTGCTGCTTCCCCTCCACGGTGCGCAGGGGGAAAACTGAGGGGGCAACCGTCCCGTTCCCAGCAACCATAGGGAGCCGCGTTCATCGCGGCAAGGGGGACTTGCCCAACTGTCCGATCGGGTTCAGAATTGTCGATCCGAAGCTCTCCAAATATCTGTACACTGGGTAGGCTAAGTCGATCAGTAGCTTTTTCGGGAAAACGGCAAGCCCGCTGCTCCCGAGAAACGCACCCCAAGGCCAAAACCAGTGTGGGTGATCGGCTGTGCCCGTGATTGACCTAGACTCGATCGGAGCTTGCTTCAACCCCTGACCCGATCCGCTTGTCCGGTTGGCTCCTGCTGCCACGCCGCCCTATTCCCACCCTTATCGCCGCACCCCCATGACCTCTGAGATGGATGCCCCCACAGTCCTGCTAACTGACGATCGGGGCCGATCATTGCTCTGTTCAGTGGAGCATAGCCTGACCCTGGACGGAAAATCCTATGCCTTGCTGCTGCCGGTCCATACCCCTGTGGATCTTTTCTCCTGGGACGATGAGGACACGGAGGATCCGGAGTTGGTGGAGGATGAGACTGAAATTGCTGAGGTTTTCCCCACAGCCCAGGCGGTGTTGGAAGAACAGAATCTTAGCCTCCAGTGGACCGCAATCACCCTCACCGTGGAAGGGGACTTGCCGGATTTAGATGCCCTGGATTGGGAAACGGAGTTCGGTGACGATGACGATCGGAACTCCCTCAATGGCGATCGGCCCGATCGAGAGGCCGAGTTAGGGGTGAATGGCTACTATCCCATCGAGGGCATCACCGCCGAGATGGAAGAGGTGGAGGAGTTCCGACTTTTGGCTCGTTTCTACCACGAAGAACAGGAATACGGCATTTATATCCCCCTGACGCCCTTTTTGATTCCGGTGCGCCTGAATCAGGGCAATCCTCACCTACTGGATCCCAGTGAGTTTGAGGCGATCGAGCCCCTCTTTGTTGCGGCTCTGGAAGAGGAGCTAGACAGCGAAGAGAATTAGGGATCACTGTATCCCTGTTTTTAGGGGAGTCCTGGTTCAGGGAACTCCTGGTTCAGGGAACCCCATGATTACCGTCCCCGTTCGCCCCCCGCTGACCCCATGGCTCCGTCCCGACGATCGTCCCAACCCCAGCCCGACTCCTCCCCCCTGCCATGGCGCACCTATGGCGTGGTCATTCTCCTGGTCATGGGATTGGGCACCTGGCAGGGGTGGCGATGGTGGCACTGGGCCAAGGCGCCCGTGGATACCAGTCAAGGCCGGATTCAGGTGCAGCTGGAAATTGAACCCGGCACCCCTGCCCAGTACATTGGCGAAGATTTGGCGGCGGCGGGCTTGATTCGATCGGCCTTTGCCTGGGAACTGTGGTCACGGTGGTGGAGCCTGACCCACCCTGGCCAACAACACTACCAGGCTGGTCTCTACACCCTCTCGCCGAGTCAGACCATGTTGGAGGTGGCGGAGGTGTTGGCCACGGGCCAAGTCCAGGAAACAACCGTGACGATCCCCGAAGGCTGGTCCCGCCAACAAATGGCCGATTACTTCGAGGCCCAGGGCTTTTTCGCAGCGGAGGACTTCCTCGCCGCCACCCGTGTCATTCCCCGCGATCGATTTCCCTGGCTCCCGGATGATTTACCCCATCTGGAGGGCTTTCTCTTCCCAGACACCTACGCCCTGGGGTCCACCCAAACCGATCCCGACACCCTCATTAGTCAGATGCTGCGCCAGTTTGAGAATGCAGCCCTGCCCTTGGCCCCCGATCCCACCAATCCCCTCAGCCTCCAGGATTGGGTGACCCTTGCCAGTATTGTCGAAAAAGAAGCGGTAATTCCCGAGGAACGGCAGCGCATTGCCGGTGTGTTGGCCAACCGGCTTCGCATTGGTATGAACCTCCAGGTGGATCCCACGGTGGAATATGGCCTGGGGATCCAACAAACCCCCGATCGGCCCCTCAGTCTGGCGGAAGTCCAAACCCCTTCGCCCTATAACACCTATCTCAATCCCGGTCTTCCCCCCACGCCGATCGCCAGTCCCAGCCGTGCCAGCCTCGAAGCGGTCCTCAGTCCCGAAGCCCACGACTACCTCTACTTTGTGGCCCGCTACGATGGCACCCATGTGTTCAGCGAAACCTTCGCGGACCATGAAGCGGCCCAGGAGGCGATTCGATCGGCCCGTCAAGGCCAATAACCCCCAAGTCCCCTAATCGAAATATCCCCTCCCATCGATCCGCCCCAGCGATCCTTTTAATCGATACGAAGAGGCACCCCCATTCACGCTAGGATGACAACGGGCTAGCGTTCGGGCTGGTTTCGGCTCCCCGTCGTTAATCCCAGATTCCATGCGTTTATCCCACCGCAAAGGGGGACTCATCATGACAGAAAAACCAATTAAGAAAGCAGAACTGGAAGCCCGCAGAAAGGCAGAAGGCGAAACGGGAGACTCCGATCGGGGCGAACGCGGCGATCGTCGGGAGCGTCGAGGCAAGAAGGGCGATCGGCGCAAGGGCCGGGATAACGGCGGCAAGGAAAAGGCTAATGCAGTGCCCCTCGCCCTCGTGCGGGGACCCAAGCCCTCCGCCAAGCCTAAGGCGGAAGAGGTTGAGCCGGAGGCGGAAGCGGCAGTGACAGAGGAAACTGAGGCAGAAACGGGCGAAACCGCTGAGGAAGCCCCTGAAGCGTCTTCGGCAGAGGCTTAGGCTGCCCCTGTATAGTCTGTATCTCCCATGGGACGGGATGCCTCTTTTTGACTGCATTACCGTCCCTTTTGTGCGTGGGACTCCGCCATCCCAGCCTCGGGCTGTGGTGCGTGAGGTGGAGCCCTAACGCACCCGACGGGTATCTGTCCCAAACCTCTGGTAGGGGCCTGGTTTTCGTGCCCAATGCAGAATTTTTGTCCGTCAACCCGGGACTGCCCTGACCTATTACGCGTGCCAACCTGACCGATTACGCTTGCCAAAACGTGAGACTGCTGCGGAAATTGTGCCAGAAATTGCGCCACCAGGGGGTCGGCTCTGGATCTGTGACGTTGATGTCGATCGTCGGCTGTTTCTCACGAATTTCACCCAAATCCCAGCCCGTTAAATTGGCCAGCGTTTGGGCTTCCTGGGTATGCCGTCGTACCAAATCCCGCTGGTACTGCCGCCCCGCTTCACAACTGAGATCTCCCTGGGCCGCATGGCGCAAAATATAGCGACCTTGGAATTGTTGGGTATTGCCGGTTTCCTGAAACATCAGGTCCTCTGGGAACGTTTCACGGCTGTAGCGCACATGGAGACGGGTAATAAACACATTGGGATTGCCTCGGAACGGCGGCGCAAAGCCTGGGTTCGGTGCCGGAGCGCGACTGGACCCGGATCCTGGAGAATCCAGCCAAAAGACACCGGCCTCTTTCAGTTCTTCGTAACTGAGCGGATCGGCAGAGCAGGGATCGCAGTTGGCCATATTCCAGGCATATTCCAAAAAAGCCACCCGCTTCGACTCCCGATCGTGGGCCGTCTCGAACATATCCCGGTAGAAGTCGCCAAATTCTTCTTTGACAAAGACCGGAATTTCCACATCCGAGGGCACATTTACGGTGCGATAGTTGGTCAGCTCAATTCGACCTCGGGGAGAGAGCAAATACACCAGTAAATCCTGTTCTCCTTGGGCATTCATCATCCCTAGGCGAATTGGCAACATAAAACGCGGGGATTCGTAGGCAATTTGCAAAGGCCGTAGTTTTTGAAATTCACTGCGATCGAATGCCTCCAGATTCACCTTCGCCACAAAGAACTTCATGTTCTGGCGGATATAGGGCCGCAGTAGATCACTGGCCCCCGCAGGAATTTTGTAGCTATTGCGGTTGAGCCAGGTTTCAAGACCGTTAGAGTCCGTGGCGCTGAGGATTTGGATATCATACTCGCCCACACTAAAGCTCGCATCCACGGTTACCCCTAACTCAGCTCGATCGGCCAGGGACTGGCGCGCCCCATTGCCCGCTGCACTGGGGGCCATCAGCGCCCCTTCCATCATCATCGGCACCGGCGGATCGCAGGGGTTGCTGTCGAAGTATTCCACCAGGCGCGGCGCACTGAAGGCATCGAGCCGATCGAGAACCCGAGGATCCCCCACCCGCACCTGCCCTTCTTCGATCGGCACGGGGACCGG
>JAYKIB010000102.1:0-12921 GCA_035285005.1 Prochlorothrix sp. | reverse complement strand
TTGAAGCCTATCAAGCCAGTGGTGGATCGGCGAATACCTCAGTAGACCAATGATCTGGCTATTTTCTCCCACTGGCCTATGCAGTGCCTCCCATTTGGCTATTTCGTCGAAAGTGGGATGCTCCCGTGTATTACGACTTCACCCAACGCCCCCGACTGGATCAACACGACTCGATCGATCCGGTGGCTGGGTCCCTCGATTCATTGGGTTGGGCGGCTTCGCCGCCCAACCCAACCCTGATTCTGACAGGGGTCACGGGGCAAGAACTTTAATTTTTCGAGGTACCCGGCTGTTATACCCAGTTATTCAAAGGCACCGTCACTAAATCGGCCCTGAAGCAAATTACTGAGGAAAGCCGCCGGAGGCTCCGCATGGGGCCATGCAAAGGCATGGCGAAAAGCCGCCGTCTGACAGGCCCGCAGTTGGTCGAAGTTAATCACATCATGGGTGAGCAGGCTCTCATACTCAAAGGGCAATCGCACATTATGTAAGCCCGCATTGTCCGTACAAATGGCAATATCAACCCCCGCCTCAAAGCAGCGATCGAACACCACCTTAAGCTGATGGATCGACTCCAGGGTTCCCGTTTTCAGATACGTTGTCGGGCAAACCTCCAAACATTGGCCCCGATCGGCCAGTTCTGGCAATAACTCAGGATACTTCAGCGGCACTTGGATACCATGGCCAATGCGTTCCAGATGGGGCAACAGTTCGGGGTAACAGCCATCCTCCGTTTCGTAGAGGTGACCGGTGGTGTGGAGCCCTCGATCGCGGGCTTCCTGATACAAGGCCACAAATTCCGACAGCCGTTCCTGGTAGTGGGCATCCCCCCCCGCCAGATCGATCGCGCACACATACTGGGGCATCGCCGCCGCCAACTCTAGGATCGCCCGGTTGACACTGTGGGGCAGCCGGGAATGCATACAGAGAATTTGTCGCGTAATCAGGGGGAATGTCTCTAGTTGACTGGCTTTGCCGACAATTTCAACAATTTCGGCCATCTGAGTAATGCGATCGGCTTCACTCAGACTCTCATCAGTACGCAGATAGGGAGTATAGCGCAGTTCCAGATAAGCAAGGTTCTCAAAGGTGTAGGCTCCCCGGACTAAGCGTTTAATGAAGTAGGGCAGCGCCGGCGCGGTTTGGACCCCTTCCACCAGGGTATGCAATTCTAGGTACTCATCCAGCGTATTGCGTGGACGGGTGTAAAATTCTTCAAATTCAGGATATTGGGGAAATCGCTGGGCTAAATCTGACTGATTGCGATGAAAATAGCGCCATAAAATGCGGGGAACGACAGATCCCCCCAAATGGCGATGGAGTTCTGCATAAAGGGCCATGATGAGGGTGCTCCACGAGCAATCTGTAGGATATCTGCATCATAGCCGGAATCTCTGCCAGCAGCCGCATTCAGTTTTTGGCATTGCCCAGAGCACCGTGACCAGGCGGTAATCCACCAAGCATACGGATAGGGGCACGGCAGTATCGGGAATCGGGCTGCTCCTCTCCTGACCCGTGAGGCACTACCGACCCGTACTCCCCCCGCGCCCACGACTTAAAACGCTTGGATCCAGGCTTTGACTTCGTAGTCTGTCCAAATGCCATTTTGCCAATAGGGATCCCCTTCCACGAGTTGGCGAACCGTGGCCTCATCGGGCGCTTCATAAATGGCAAACACCTGGGTGTTGTCTTCCGTTGGCCCCAGGGTCACGAGCACCCCCGACGCTTTCTGCTGCTTCAATCCTTCCAAATGGGCAGGACGATAGGGCGTACGCTTTTCCAGGGCATTCTCGCAGTAGCTACCCCACATGACATACTTAGCCATAGTGCTCGCGTGGATTGAGATTACGGTGATCAAGATGAAACTAAACGCGCCCTGAAGGACTCGAACCCTCGACATCCGGTTTTGGAGACCGACGTTCTACCAACTGAACTAAGGACGCAAGCGTTAAGGCAAAACTGCCCTAACGACGTGATGGAGATAGCATACCGCAATTTAGAGACTGCGATCAAATCTTTGCTTAACTCGAGTGGCCTTACCAACCCGATCGCGGAGGTAGTAGAGCTTGGCACGGCGCACTTTACCACGGCGCATGACCTTGATATCCGCAACGAGGGGAGAGTGCAGCAAAAAGACCCGCTCCACACCCACACCTTGGAAAATGCGACGCACGGTAATGGTGGTGTTGAGACCTTGGCGGCGCATGGCAATCACAACCCCCTCGTAGGGCTGGACCCGCTCCTTATTACCTTCCTTAATGCTCACCCCAACCCGAACCGTATCGCCGGGATAGATGGTGGGAAGGTCGTCCTTGAGATGTTCCGCTTCAATTTTGCGGATAAGTTCCTGGCCTTTCATAGAAAACGTTTCAATAGGGTGACAGTCACCGTTTCGGCGGCGGTGGAGGGAATCCAGTCACCGTACACCCAAGGGCAGAACCTGAGGGAAATGGATCGGTGGGATTCCGTCGATGGGCTTGAAGGTGCTTTTCAGCCCTACAAAAAACCGACAGAAGACCATCCTATCGGAAAATGGACATTTGGTAAATGGGGCAGGGGATCGAAGCCCCCTTCAGGATGCCGCCTCATCCGCCCCTAGATCCGACCCAGACCAAGAAATCTGGGCGGCCTGGAGCTGCTGTTGAATCCGGTAGTGCAGCTGTGTGTGGACTGGCCAATGGTCCTCTGTCCTCACCCAAACCCCCAACTTAAGCTGGACGGTACCCTCTCCATAGCCCTCCACAACAAACTGGGGCTGCGGTTCAGGCAAGACACGGGGATGACTGCAGGCCACCTTCACCAACAAATGCCGCAAGCGTTTCAGATCCTGGGCCTGATCCACCGCCAAGGTGAGGGTCACTTGCCGCACTGGATCATGGGTGAAGTTGATGATGATGCTTTCCCACACCGTCGTGTTGGGCACCGTAATCAAATGATGGTTGAAACTCCGCACCTTGGTATTAGCCAGGGAAATGGCCTCCACCCGCCCCCACACCGCATCAACCTTAATTTCGTCGCCCACATCAAAGGGCTTGTAAAAGAGAATCATCAGGCCGCTGGCGAAGTTACCCAGATTGTGCTGGAGGGCAAAGGCCAAAATAAAGCTCACCCCGCCTAGAAGTGCCAACAAAGGTCCAAGGCTAACATCCAGGGCAGTCAGCCCCACAAGAACGCCGATCGTGTTGGTGCTGCGCCAGACCAGATTGACCAGGAACCGACGAAAAACCGTGGATAGGTTTGCGGCCATCCCCAGGGAGCGCTCGGTGACTTTACTCAGGGCAAACGCCAAAATCACAAAGCCCCCCACGGTGCCCCCAAAGCGCAGCAACTTTTGGGCCCAGCGCCGTCCCCCCTGCTCCGATCGCAACCACCCCCACGCCATAATCCAGAACGAGAGGGAGTCACTGGCATCCACTTGAATCGCGTTGACCGTGTTGACATAGGCCCGGTACACCTCCGTGTCCCCCCCCTTCGCCTCCAAGGCCGCCAAAACCACCCGAAATCGCTCCGCCGTGGCAATTTCCTGGTCCCGCAGTTCCGTCAAGTTAAAGAGCAGTTCTTTCTTCACCTCCGTGCGCTCGGTCATCTTGGCCTCCAGAGTGTCCTGGGCATCGGCCAGGGTCGCCGTGGCCTCCTCGACACTCGCAGCAGCAGTCCCTGCGGTGGCTGCGTCCCCAGGCGCAGCGGGATCGGCGGCGGGGGACGCATCCCCTGGATTCGCCGTCCCAGGGGACGCATCCCCTGGATTCGCCGTCCCAGGGGGCGAATCCAGGTTCACTTCTAGGTTGCTGAGATTGGCCTGAACCGCATCCACCCCCTCATCCTGAAGAATCTCGGATTGGGATCGATCGCGGGGTACATCCTCGATCGCGTCGTCGTCCTGGGTGCTGAGGGTTGCGGGTCGGGTATCGGGGGTCACTGCGGCGGCTTCTTCCTCGGCCCGCATCGCTTCGGTTTCCAACAGATCATCCTCAGCTTCGGCCACTGCCGCCCGGGTCACCGCATCGTCTGCTAGTTCCGCCTCCACCTGGGCCGCTTCCTCCACTTCCGCCAGGGCCGCTTCGAGCCGTTCCTGGGCCTGTTTAGTGGTCCGTTCTGGATCCTGACGGGATGCGGTCCCCGTGCCCGCCGCTTCCGTCGCATCCTGAGTCCGCTCTAGCTGGATTTCCGCTTGCTCCAAAGCTTTGGCCGCATCCTGGGTTTCGGCAATCCGACGGTTTTCGCGGGCCACGGCCAGCTCTGTGGTGCTGAGGCGGATGGCATGGTCGCGCAGGAGCAGGAACCAGGCCGCCGCTTCAATCTGCAACTCCTCCAGGGTCAGGGGCTTCAGCAACAGTTGTAACTCTGGGAGCGGGATCTCAGGGTTGTCCGTGGTGGTGGCAAGGGACGTGTCGATCGAAAGGGCTGGCGTTTCAGGCGGCTCTTCCGCTGCCTGGGTCAGGCGTTCCAGCACAGCATCCAAATTCAAGTCGTCCTCTGGACCCAACTCCTGGGCAAGACTTAACCGGGGCACCAGACCCCCGACCCAAACCCCACCGATCACGACCCCAACACACAGGCGACGCACGGATCGGGCTGGGAACCGGTTGGTAAAAACCGAGTGGCCCACTCGGGGCGCGGAATCAGACACAGCATCAGACGCAGCTTGATGAGACTCAGATGAATGCGGCCCTGCTTGGTGAGACGCCGATAAATACGGCACCGATCGATGAGAAACCACTTGATGAGACACCACTTGATGGGACACCGCTTGGCAGCGAACCTGCCACAACTGCCACAACGATCGCGACTTGGACCTCACAAAACGACGGATCACAACTGAGGATCTCCTTGTGGGAAGAAACGACAAAATCCGGCCCCACTGAAGTGATGGGGATCTATTGCCCCACCATATCCCATCGCTCCAAGAAGGCCCAACTCCGCTCCCAGCTGATGCTCCACTCCTGGCAGTCGCCAAGCAGCCCGCAACCCATCGAGAGCACAACGGTACCGCTGCGCGGGGCCGTGCCGATCCTAAGTTAACTGAGAAAAGAGTCCGCCTCACACAGTCCCCATCAACCCATCCATTGCACTATTTATCCGTTGTCGTGGGACTCCTGGCACACCTGGGCCCCCTGGCGATCGATCGCCAGCACCAACGTCTTCACCTGCACCGAGGGCTGATCCGTCGTCCAGGCCGTGGCCATCGCCGTCGCCACCGCCGTCGCCACCGGCACCGGCGCGATCGCCAATAGCGTTGGCCCCGCACCGCTAATCACTAAACCATAGGCTCCCGCCTCCACAGCCGCCCGTTGGACGGCCCCAAAACCAGGGATCAGGGATTGACGGTAGGGCTGGTGAATCCGATCCTGGAGGGCCGATCGGAGCCAGTCGCCGTTGCCCGTGGCGAGGGCTTGGAGCAGCAATCCCACATGGGCCGCATTAAAGACCGCATCGGCGCGGCTGTAGGTGGCAGGCAAAACCTGGCGGGCCGCCTCCGTGGACAGTTCAAAATCCGGAATCGCGACCACGGGCACAAACTCCGCAGACCAGGGAATCTCACAGAGCTGCAACACCGGGGAGGCCCCATCTCCCACATCCGCCCCTTCTAGACCAGTCACTGCATCAGTCGCTGCACCAGTCGCTGCCAAGCGACACCCCCCCAACAGGGCCGGAATCACATTGTCCGGATGGCCCTCCAGTTCTGTGGCGAGGGCTCCCAATTGGTCCAGGGTCAGGGGATACCCTTCCAGGGCATTAGCCCCCACCAAGCCACCGACGATCGCCGTGGCGGAGCTCCCCAATCCCCGCGCCAAGGGCACCCCCATTTCGATCGTGATTCGCATCGGTGTCGGGTCTTGGCCAATTGCTTCGTAAAAGCGCAACACCGCCCGCCAAAGCAAGTTATCGCTATCTAGGACAAGGGATTCGGGTTCATCAGGCGTAATCGCGTTAGCCCCATGACTCTGAGAGGTACCGGCCTGAGCGACGCTGCCATTGGAGTCGCGACTGTTGGAGTTGCCGGCCTTGGGTTGACGATCGGCGCGGCGCAGTTCCAGCTGGGGTTGAGGCGCACCCGCTGCTAGACGGCTGAAGATAAAGCGATTATGGAGGGTGAGGGCTGCACCAAGGCAATCAAACCCCGGACCGAGGTTGGCAGTAGTGGCGGGAACAGTGACGGTCAGAGTCATAGGGTAAACGTCAGGATAATACGAGGTGCAAGGTGATGCCAGGGGAACAATACCAGGGGGGCACCTCGATTAATACAGCTCGATTAATACAGATTTTCACCGCAGTACCCACGGCAGAATTAGGGTTGGGTTGGGCGGCTTCGCCGCCCAACCCAATTCATCGAGGTGCCCCCTAGCGACTACGGCGCAGATTATCACCATGGCGGCTATACAACACGAGTCCCGCTGCACCGATCGCGATCGCACAGAGAATATGAACCACATTAAAGGGAGTCCCGGGGAAAAACCAGGAATCCGTCCGTAGGAACTCCAAGCCAAACCGTCCCAGGGGATACCAAAGCAGATAACAGAAGATTAAATCCCCTGGCTGTAACTGTCGCTGAAAACGACGCGAAATCCAGTAAATCAGGGCGAATCCCAAAAAGTTCCAGAGGGATTCATACAGAAATAGGGGTTGGAACCGCGTACTATCCGGGAAAGTCACCAAATCATTGAAGGGAGCAATTCGGTGAACGGGATCGATGCGTAACCCCCAGGGTAAGCGCGTGGGCGGACCATAAAGTTCCTGATTAATAAAATTACCCCAGCGGCCGATCGCCTGAGAAAGGGGCAAAGCCAGACCGATCGCGTCTAAATAGGTCCACAGGGGTAGGTTTCGGACCTTCGTATAGAGCCAAACCGCAATTCCCCCGGCAATAAAGGCACCAAAGATGTGAATGCCCCCTTCCCAAATCCGAAAAATACTACCGGGATGGGCCAGATAATACTCTAGGCCCGCAGGGCCTCGGGGCGACTGAATAAACACATAGTAGAGCCGCGCACCCAATAGGGCTGGAATCAGCACCCACACGAGCATATCCCAGAAGTCATCCGGATCTTCGCCTTTTTTGCCGAGGTACTGACTGGCCACCGAGGAGCCTATAAAAATGGCACTGACCATCAGCAGGCCATACCAACGCAGGGCAAATGGCCCAATTTCAAAGACGATCGGGTCAACGGGGGGGTACATGGGGCAAGGACATAGGAGGACTGGAGCAGGAGGCGGGAAGGGGCGCAGGCAGGCAATAGGGCTGTGATACAAACTCCACGGTGGCTTTGTACGCTCTCAAATGTCACCACAAAGCAGGCTAGGGGTCAATTTCAGACCGCATTCGTTCCAACGTTTGATGCATTTGCTCAAACATCTGCTGGGGAGTCACACCAAATTGGCCCAATTGGGTTTTGAGCTGCTGGACCGTCATCTGGGCCATGAAATCTTCCGACAGCTCGAAGCGTTTCATAAAAATGCGATAGCGCTCCATAATCTCTTCCATTTGCTGGATATAGAGCATTTTGCCTTCGCGATCGAACTTTCCATAGCTGCTGCCCAGATTCATCAGCGCCTGGTAGTCCTCAAAAAGCTGTCGGGCTTCCTGCTGAACAATTTCAGAATCAAAAAATCCCATTGTTATGGCTTTATGCAAAAGTTCACTGGACCCACCCTCGGACAAAGGGGATGGCAACCACCAAATTGCGAGCAACAGGTTGGAGGAGTGGTTCCCCAACATCGAGCAACAGAATAGACAGCAGCATACAAATGCTGCTAGTCCCGGGAGTTGTCCTGCCTGCGGCGGTGCGACTCCCGTCTTGTACAGTCCTGTTGCGAACAGTGCGGTAGCAACAGAGTACCTCGATTCCTTGGGGTGGGCGGCTTTGCCACCCGCCATCATCCTGACGCTTTCGTGGGTTACGGCACGAAAGCGTGAGTTTTTTCGAGGTGCCCTGGGCATCCCTGGATGCCCCAATCCTAGACAGGTTTCCTGATTCTAGTTTAGCGTTGGGTGAGGATTCAATGGATAGGGCATACGGTTAACCCTATGACCCGAGTCCATGGCCCAATCGGGACAGAAACGCTGAAAAGGAGTGGATCAATGGTGGCAGCAGAGCAGGTTCTAGGCTTGGCAGCGAGTGCCCTGGGGCTACTGCTGGCAGGGGTGGGGGTGGGACTCCAACAGATCCAGAGTCTGGAGCGATCGGCCCAGCAGGTGGAACAGCAGGTGTATCCCCTGTTAGCGCAGGTCGCGATCGTGGAAACAGCGGTGGCTGAGCAACACCGGGCGATCGAGGGGCTTTGGGGGGAACATCTCCGCAGCCAAAGCCAAGGGATCCCACCTCGGGCTGAGATTTTGGCCCGCCAAACCCAGCACTTTTGGGACCAAGGCACAGGGATCGATACCGGCATCGGAACAGCGCTAACGCTCCTCGGGAAAATGCCCACAGCCCCCCCCACCCTCCAGGCCCAATGGCAAGCCCTGGAACGAACCCATCAGCAATTTCAAGATCAGAGCGATCACATTCTGACCCTGGTGGCCGCTGGCCAATGGCAGACTGCCCAGTCTCTGGATTCATCCCTAGGCCAGGAATTGGCCCAAGTCCACCAAGCGTTAGGGGATTTACGGCTGGTTTTGCTGGAGGAGGGCCAGTCTCTCGCGGCAACGGGCGCAGTGGCCCAACAGCGGGTCAGACGGATCCAGGGCACCGCAGGGGCAATGGTACTGGTGCTGGGCAGCGCGATCGGCATCGGGCTGGGCCAAGAGGTTCAGCGCCGCAGTCGTGCCGCAAACTGAGCCATCCGCCAGAATCAGGATTATGGCGGGACCACGGGACGGAAGCATAGATTAAGCGAAGCTCCCCCAACAGAAGGGCTATGGTAGGATCGACCCCCTTCTCTCCCCCCATTCCCCCGTCCCACCATGGTTGCTCCCGCCGCCCCCCAACCCGATCGCCTCCTAGCCTCTCCCCAGCCTGACTCCCCTGCAACACCGCTGCGGGAATCGGGGCGTACAGGTCTTAGCTTAGGTCTTGATGCGGGCCTTGGTTCCAGTCTTGATGCGGGTCTAAATGTGGCCCATGCCGTCGAACCCCATCAAGGGCAAGCGCCAGAGCTAGAGCAGGCATCAGAGCTAGAGCAGGCATCAGAGCAAGCGCCGGAGCTGGACTTACCAGAGCTGGACTTGATCGTGGTCGGCAGCGGCATTACCGGCTTGATGACGGCCTACGAAGCGGCGCGATCGGGATACCGGGTCGCAGTCCTCAGCAAAAGTCCCGATCCGCGCACCAGCAGTCCTGGCACCGTTTTTGAGGCAGCCACCTGGGATGGATTCATTAATCGCTTCATTACCCTGGCGGAGGGCCATCCCTACGTCACCTTACCTCCAGAAACAGCAGTTACCCATGGGGAGGTGAGCGCCGACTTCCAACGATCGATCGCCGCTGGAGGCATATTGGCCCAGCCCTACGAGCAATGGGATGCCGCCACCCAAGGGTTTCTGCGCCAGCGCCAAGCCACGGATCAGCAGCCAAGCGATAATCTTCAGCTTCTCCAGACCTATTTAGACGAGAATCGGGCGAGTTTAGCCCAGTGGTACGCCCTCCTCGACCAAGCACTCCAGGACTGTCCCCAACTCCTCCCCCAGCTTGCCCTCCAGACCCGTGGCATCGATCGGCTCTACACCAACCCCAGCGCCTACGCCCTGGCCCAACACATGCAGCAACAGCAGGGGATTTTGAAGGCCGCTTACCCGGACCTGGCAACGGCGATCGCCACCGGAACCGATCCCGCATTAGCGGCCTATGGCCGTGCCTTGACGGCAACTAGCCCACCCGTCACAGACGGGGCAACCGAGCGGCCACAGGGGATGCTCACCCAATATGGCCTTGCCTTTGATGTGCAAGTTCTGGGGCAACGGTGGCTCTTACCGCAACTAGAGCAGTTGGGGGTTCGGCTCCAGTGCGGACCAGAACACCGGGTCACGGCGATCCTGCGGGATGGGCAGGGCCAGGTCCAAGGGCTGCGCACCCGGACGGGTCAACTCCATCGCGCACGCCACTATATTCTCCATCCCGGCGCCTACGCTGAGGCAGCACTCCTCGCAGGAACACCGGCCCAACACCGTCTCGCCGGGGTCAAAGGGCTGTGGTTACGGCTGAAACGGGCCGATCGACTGCTGCAAACCCGCCACCCCCCGCGCCCCTGCAAAATTCACGGTCCCAAGGCTCCCCTTCAGTACCAGGGGGTCACCTATCCCGGCCAGGTGACGGACTTGAACGTGATGGCGAAACCCACCGGTGGAACCCAGACGACGGTGGATGAGGGGAAACCCCCCTGGGATGGCGGGTGGGATTTGATCATCGGGAGCGGCTATGTGTTTCAGGGCTTTTTCCCCGGGCCCCAGCCGGACTCGTCCGAGGCTGCAACACTGGCACGATCGGAAGCCCTAGCCCTGGGGGCGATCGTCCAGGTGCTCAATCGGGTTTATGGCCTGGATTTGACCCTGGAGGCCGTGTTAGCAGGCACCGATCCTCGGATCGATCGACCCAGCGCCGGCTGCTTGCGCTCCTGGTCACCGGACGATCGGGAGCTGCGGGACCTCTTACCCACAAGCAGCGGCGGCGCACTCATCATTCATGGGGGCGGCAATACGGGTTCGACGACCAAGGCTCCTTTTATTAGCCAAGTGGCCCTGCAATTTCTCCAAACCATCGACCTGGGTACTGTGCCGATCGATCGCTGGGCCAACACCTACGAAGCCCTACGCCACCAACGGCGTTGCTCTCCCACCTCCCTCAACCCCCGCGCCTGGGCTACCCTAGAGCAACGACTAACCGATCGGGCTGGACTCAATCACCCCACTGGGACTCACAACCAAACTGGATAGACACGGTACAATACCTTCGGGGCACCTCGAAAAATTAAAATTTCGACCGTAGTGCCCACGGCAGAATGAGGGTTGAGACAGGCGGCTTCGCCGCCTGTCTCAATGAATCGAGGTGCTCTTCGGGATAATCCAGCAAGACCTTAACCCCCTGGCGCGATCGATCGCAACGGATCGCTTGTTGGGATATCGTGAGGCCAGGAACTCCCCACTGCGCGAGGGATTCCCTCCCCCAGCCCGCCCGAAGCCACTTGGCGATTGCCATCCCACAGTTTCTAGGACATCACAGGAAAGACAGCACCATGGCACTTTTTGCTCCCGGTCGTAAATTTCTGCGCGATTTGGAAACCGCCGGTACCCTCGCGGTCTACGCTCCCCTGGAAGGGGGCTTTGAAGGCCGGTTCCAGCGCCGTCTGCGGTCCTTTGGCTACCAGTCCATCAGCCTCAGCGCCCGGGGTCTGGGAGACCCGGCCATGTATCTCACCGGTGTCCATGGGGTTCGTCCGCCTCACCTGGGTAAAAAGACGATCGGCAATGATGCCTGTGTGGGTTCCGTCTATTTTGTGCCGCCCATTTTGAGCTATCGCCTCTCCAGTTTGCCCCCCAAGTCTAAGGGGGTGGTGCTGTGGCTGATTGAGGGCCAAGTGCTGTCCCAGGAAGAACTGGCCTATTTGATTGCCTTACCCAAACAGGATCCCCGCATCAAGGTTGTGATTGAAATGGGCGGCCACCACTTCTTCCGCTGGCAGCCCCTCACCCAAGTGTTAGACGCAGCCTAGGCCATCGCCCCCTCGCCGTTCCCGCGCCCCACTGCCCACCCACCGTCACGACCACACCCGTCGCGACCACGCCATTACAAGCATGCTGTCATCGCCGCGCTGTTGTGACTACCCCGGCATCACTGCGCCGCCCCTATCGCGCCGTCACCCCTGCACCCGTTACACCGGTGCGATCGATTTAATACGATCGACCTGACGCGATCAATCCTCCTCAGCCCTCCCCATGTGCCCTCCCCCTCAGCCCCCGCCTTCGCCCTCTTCTCAGGCTCGCTCCGAGCATCCCGTCCAGGTGGCCGTTGCCTTGCTCCCCCAGGACGATCGATTTCTGCTCCAACTGCGGGACAATGTGCCCGGTATCCCCTATCCGGGGCAGTGGGGTTTTTTTGGCGGCCATCTAGAAGCAGGTGAAGACCCCATAACGGGGCTATTGCGGGAGCTAGAGGAAGAGATCGGCTACAAGCCCAGGGCGGCGGTGCAGTTATTTGGGGAATATCCCGACGATCGGATCAATCGATACATATTCCACACCCCCCTGACCGTCCCGATCGATCAGTTAGTGTTGGGCGAGGGTTGGGACTTTAAGCTGGTCACCGTGGCGGAGATTAGGGCTGGGGAGGTTTGGTCCGAGGTGGCCCAGGAGACGCGACCGATCGGCGTGCTCCATCGCCAGATTCTACTGGACTTCATCGCCACCCGTCCCGCCTAATCCCACAATTCCCCACCCCTGCAATCTCATCACAAGCGTGCCGTGTAAGTTGCCATGGCACTGCATAGGAGGGGAGTGGCTCCGTCACAGGCGAAGCCACTCCCCAAAAGGATATTAATAAACCTCAGGGCACCTCGATTAATTAGGGTGCACTTCGATTAATCCAAATTTTTGGGAGACAGCCCACGCAAGAATGAGGGTTTGGGTTGGGCGGCGAAGCCGCCCAACCCAATTAATCGAGGTGCCCTAGGGTGCATCCCACTTTGGCGAGTCTAGCCCTCATCCCCTAGCCCCCTATGCCCTCCGGGCAGGCGAAGCCAACGACTGCGCTCAGGACACCGCCCGTTCGACTGCGCTCAGGACATCGCCCGTTCGACTGCGCTCAGGACATCGCCCGTTCGACTGCGCTCAGGACATCGCTTCTCCCGGCTTGGGAGAAGGGGAGTGAGAGGGAGCATCCCACTTTCGAGAAAACAGGCTGAGAGTGAATCTGAAGGCTTGAAGCCTATCAAGCCAGTGGTGGATCGGCGAATACCTCAGTAGACCAATGATCTGGCTATTTTCTCCCACTG
>JAYKIB010000101.1:0-8205 GCA_035285005.1 Prochlorothrix sp. | reverse complement strand
GCGCGGCTTCGCCGCGCACCACAATGAATCGAGGTGCCCGATAGAACCCTGGTGATATCGGAGTGACACACTCGCCCCAGGGCAGGAGCTAGGGGCTGTATCCCTGACTCTGAAGGCATTCTAGGGTAAATGATGCTAGTCCCTAGTACCGACTACCCGTTTTGCGATAGTGGACCGCTGTTTTGCCCTGCTCGTCCAGGAGCTTGCCCTGTTCCACCACGCCATAAATGACCCAATGGTCGCCGCACTCCATCCGGTTGGCCACCCGACATTCCAGATAGGCCAGGGCATCCTGCAAAATGGGCGCACCGCAGTTGGCCCGGTCCGTGGCAATACCTTCAAAGCGATCGGCCCCCGGTTCAAAGGGCTTGAGAAAATGCTTTTGCACCTCCCGATCGCGCCCGGATGCCAACACATTCAGCACAAATCGATCGCCCGTGTGGGTCAGACTTTCCACCGCCCGATCCTTGGCCACCGCCACCGTGAGACCGGGGGGGCTGAAGGTGGCCTGGGATACCCAGGAGGCGAGCATCCCGCTGGCCACCTCGCCCTTGGCGGCGGTTAGCACACAGAGGGATCCCAAAATCCGGCCCACCGCCTGTTCCGTGGTTGCCACCTGGCTATCCTCCAGGGAGCTACTGGCGGCCCGTTCTGCCCGTTTTTTCGCCTTTTTCAGGCCCTGGGCAAAGTCAGTCCCCGCTTCTTCACAGGTTTTGAGGGTGTGGTCCGTGGGTTTGAACTTGACTCGGATGGCCTCAAAGCCAAAGGGATAGCCCGCATCCTTGAGCTTGCCCTCCAGGAGATCGATCGCCTCCCCGCTCCAGCCAAAGGAGCCAAACACGCCCACAGGCTTGGTTTTTGGTACCGTCGAGAGCAGAATACCTAGGGCCGTTTGGATCGGGGTTGGGGCGTGGCCCCCCAGGGTGGGGGAACCAATAATAAAGCCATCGCAGCGATCGGCCACGGCCCGCATTTCCTCCGGGGTGGCCACTTCACAGTTGAGGGTTTCCACCCGCACCCCGGCCTTGGTAATCCCCTGGCCAATGGCCTGGGCGATCGTAGCGGTGCTGCCGTAGGCGGAGGCATAGATCAGAGCCACCATCAGGGCTTGCTTTTGCTGGACCTGGCCCCACTGGCGATAGGCATCGGTTAAACCGCGCCGTCCCGATCGAATGATGGGACCGTGGCCCGGGGCGTAGGTTTGGGCGGTGAGGGCCTCAATTTTATCGACGGCTGCCAGGGACTGGGTTAACTGGGGCGCCATGAGACAGTCGAAGTAATAGCGATAGTCTTCTAGGAACTGGAGCCATTCTTCGTCGAAGGCTTGATCGCCGCAGTAATGGAGGCTGAAAAATTTATCGGTAAAGGCGATGCCGCTGGCGGAATCGTAGGTGCAGAGGCCCCCTGGCCAGCGGGGGGTGGGTACGGGGATAAAACTTAATTGGTGGCCCCGCCCCAGATCGAGGCAGTCATCCCCTTTCATGACCTGGACCTGGGGCTGGTAACCGGGCAATTCCGCTGCCATACTCTCTTGAAAGAGGGTCTCGAAGACCTTTGCGGCAGGATTCGAGCAAATGAGGGTAACCTGGGGCGCTTTTTGCAGCAGGACGGTGAGGGTTTTGGCCCGGTTGGGGTTGATATGACCCAGGATCACGTAGTCCAAGTCCTTGAGGTCCACCTGTTCCGCTAAACTGTCTAAAAAAATAGCGGTGAAGGATTCACCGGGGGGATCCAGGAGGGCAATTTTTTCCGATCGAATCAAATAGCTATTGGCGGTGGTCCCCCGTTCGAGGGCGTATTCCACCTCAAAGCGGAGTCGGTTCCAACTGCGCGATCGAAGGCTGATGGTGTCATGACCCAGGGAAACCACCTGCACATCCCGCTGGCGTTGTTCTGCGGGGGTTTCGTCGTTGGGACGTAGAAAATTGAGGAAAGTTCTGAAACCGAAGGATTGGGACATGGTGGAGGAGGGTTAAGACTTTCTTATCTGCTTTCGATATTTTATGTGTCTAGTTTATATTATACCCTGTCAGTGGCAGGGGGTGAAAGCTTGGGATTGGATTCGATCGGGGATGGGGTGGGATTAGATTTGCCTTGGGTTTAGAGACGGGGGACTTCCCCCAAGCCGACCCATTCCCTCTCTGGAGAAATCATCCAAAAGCTAGCATCAGGCGATATGGTAGAGGGGGGAGTCTTGCCGAAATCTAACCCACCTCAATTCTCAGCGTCCTAGTCTTAGAGCTCTAGGGCGTGTCATCCATTAACGGGAGAAACCTTGCGGCATCAGAGTTACACGCCCGCCCCAGTTTTATGAGCTAGGGGCTGTGTCCCTGATTCTGAGGGCGCCCTGGGATGCCAGGATGACAGCCCCTAGTCTCGATGTCCTGGAAAAGCGGGAAAACGGCGGAACGATCGTTGCAGCTTTGCCCCTGTTGTTCATGCACTGGGTGGTATGTCGGTCAACTCCTGTCCAGAAAAAGATCTTAATTCTCAACCATTACGCCCTTTGGATTCATCTGCTTTGTCTTCTAACCCCGACATGGCTCCGCTGGTCCTGTCCTCTGACTATCAACAAGGGTTTGCCCGCCGTCGATCGAAGGCCGCCACGGTGCTCGTGGTGATCTGGGCGATGACGATCGGCCTCTACTTTACGGCGTGGGGATCCTGGGTCAGCACGGGGTTAACGGCATTGGTGGGGATCTATGCCCTGCGAATTGTGTTGGCGCGGCCCTTGCCCCATCCGGCGGCTCTGGTGGAAGAAAGCCGCGATCAATGGCCCCTGGTGTCTTTGCTGGTGGCGGCCAAAAATGAGGAGCAGGTAATTGGAAATTTGGTCCAGGCGCTATGCAATTTAGACTATCCCAGGGATCGCTATGAGGTCTGGATCATTGATGACAATAGCGACGATCGGACATCGGAAATTCTCCAGACTTGTCAGGATCAATACGCGCAACTGCGGGTGTTTCGGCGCTCCCCCGAGGCGAAGGGGGGGAAGTCCGGGGCGCTGAACCAGGTGATTCCCCTCACCCGGGGGGATTTTTTGGCGGTGTTCGATGCGGATGCCCAGGTGCCCCAGGACATTTTGCAACGGGTCTTGCCGTTGTTTGAGGTGCCCCAGGTGGGGGCGGTGCAGATGCGCAAGGCCATTAGCAATGGGGATCGGAATTTTTGGACCCGGGGCCAGTCAGCGGAGATGATGCTAGATGCCTATTTCCAGGCCCAGCGCATTGCCTTAGGTGGGATAGGAGAACTGCGGGGCAATGGTCAGTTTTTGCGACGGAAGGCGTTGGAGTCCTGTGGGGGCTTCAATGAGGAGACGATTACGGATGACTTGGATTTGACGATTCGGCTGCATCTGGAGCAGTGGGAGATTGCGTCGTGTCTTTACCCGGCGGTGGGTGAAGAGGGGGTGACGGGACCGATCGCCCTGTGGCACCAACGTAATCGCTGGGCGGAGGGCGGCTATCAGCGCTATTTTGACTACTGGCGTTTGTTGGCCCAAAATCGCCTGGGTGTGAATAAGACGCTGGATTTACTTGCGTTTTTGGTGATTCAGTA
Organism: Prochlorothrix sp.; assembly: GCA_035285005.1. Taxonomy (GTDB): domain Bacteria; phylum Cyanobacteriota; class Cyanobacteriia; order Prochlorotrichales; family Prochlorotrichaceae; genus Prochlorothrix. The sequence goes on along the minus strand of JAYKIB010000101.1, from coordinate 4,647 downwards.
CCTGTATCCCACGTTGGCGATTCCAGATTTGGTGATGGCGGTGGCTCGCAATCGATTACCGCTGTTTAGCCCCCTGGGGGGCTTGACGGTGGGTATTTCGCTGGTGGGGATGGTGATGGGGATTCGGCGGGTCCAAACCCAGGCAGCGGATCTGTCGAGGCCCCACCGATTGCGACTATGGCTGAATTTGGCCCTCAGCACGACCCAGGGCATGGTTTATATGCTCCACTGGCTTGTGGTGATGTCGAGTACGACGGCAAGGGTTTCTTTTCGCCAAAAGCGTCTGAAATGGGTGAAGACGGTTCATCACGGTTAGGACAGGGGTTCGGGGATTTCGATCCGCAGCAGTCCCGTACAAGGTGGGGATTGCCCCGCCTACGACAGGGCAATCCCCTGGGCGCGTCTCTGCAAGATGCTGTAAGCGAGGGACCCCATTAGTCGCTCGGGAGTTGGGGTGTGGGCTCGCCCCATTGGGTTAGCCACTGACGTAGGGCGGGGGGTAGGTCTTGGCGGTGGCGCAGGGTGGGGTTAATGCAGACGTGGCGGGTGCTGGCTTGGGCGGCGGGTCGGGTGTGGGGATCGAGGAGTTCCGATCGATCGACGCGGTAAAGCTGGTATTGAATCTGGAATTCGCTGGGTTTGTTTTGGCCGATCGGGTGGACCTGGATGGCGAGTTGTTGGCCGCAGGTGAGGGGTTGGTGGAAGTCGATGTGGGCTTGGGTGATGGGAATGGCGACGGTTTGGGAGCGAAAGAATTCGGGGAGTGGGATGCCACTGGCGATGAGGGAGGCTTCGTAGGCTTCGTGGCAGATGGAGAGGAGGGTGGCGAAGTAGATGACTCCGGCGGCATCGGTGTCAGCGAAGCGTAGGGTGCGGTGATGGGTGTAGGGCATTGGGGTGCAGTGGTCTGGGCGGAGGTTAGGGAAGAAGCGGTGGCGATCCGCCGACGCGCTGGAGGAGGGTGGGTTCGGTATAGTCCTGAAAGTCGCATAGGGGTTCGTTAAACTCACTGGCAGGCTTCGTTTTCGGTACCAGGAGAAACTCCGTCAACGTTAACGACTGAATCGGTGACTGAACCATGGCATTTCCCCTACAACATCAGAGCACCTCGATTAATACAGATTTTCACCGCAGTACCCACGGCAGAATTAGGGTTGGGTTGCGCGGCGAAGCCGCGCAACCCAATTAATCAAGTTGCCCATCCAATAGAATCGCTAGCCAAAGACGACGCCCTACTAACCCAGTGCGGTCCCCTCTAAACACGCGCCGTTGAGGATAGTACCCTCCCAATGTGCCCGATCGATCTGGGCACAGAGCAAGTTCGCCTCCGTCAAATTCGCCCCCTGGAACAGCGTTCCCACCAGGATCGCCTGTTCCAGATCCGCACGACTTAAATCCGCCCCCGATAGATTCGCTGCACTCAGATCCGCATTTTGGAGATTGCACCCCACCATCGTCGCCCCTCGCAGATCCGCCCCCCGCAGATCCACCCCGCTGAGGTCCACATTACTGAACACCGCCCCCGCCAGAAATGCCCCAGCCAAACTCATCTGATTGCAACAGGCCCCCACAAAACTGGCCCCCCGTCCATCGGCATTGCGTAGGTCCGCCCCGGTTAGGTCCGCCCCGGTCAGGTCTGCGCCCCGCAGGATACACCGCAGGCTCGTCCGTCGCAGTTTGGCCCCGGCAAGACTGGCCCCAGCAAAGTTAGATTGGGCACAGTCTTGATCATCCAGGATCACCCCTGACAGATTGGCTCCTGGCAGTTGCAACTGGGTGTAGGTGCTGAGGTGACCTTGGCGCAGGGCGCCTAGGAGGGCATTGCGGTCAGGGTCGGTGGGGAGGGGCGTGGGGTTGGGGGCGTTGGTGGGGCTAGGGCTCATGGGGACATCGACGGGTAGGGAACTGGGACGTTTAAGAGGCAGAAATGGCTTTGGGATCGGCGGTTTCTTCGAGCCAGACGGGGGGCATTTGGCTGGGGCGATCGGGCAGTTGCATCATCCCCATTTCCGTCAGACGCACCACCGTATTGAGGGAATCCACCAAACTGGGATCGAAGCGTGTCCCTCGGTACTCCTGGCACTTTTCCAGGGCCAAGTTCAGACTTAATGCGGCCCGATCGCCCCGTTCCTGGGTTAATTCCTGGAAATAGGCGACTAGACAAAGGATACGGGACTCCAGGGGAATCGATTCTTCCTTGAGGCCATCGGGACGACCGCTCCCGTCCCAATATTCCAAGTGGTGCTTGACGATGTGGGTGATGGAGTCCAACTCCGGCATGGTGGAGAGGAGACGGGCACCCAAAAGGGCGCGATCGTTCCAAAAGGCATAGTCCGAAGCCCCCAACTCACTGGCCGCTCGGGTGAACACCTCCACCGGTGCCTCCGCCAAGCCAATCCGAAAGAGGAGACCCGCCAACCGTAACCGCCGCAGCCGCAGGGTTGGCAGATCCAGCAACTGGCCCAGGGTTTCCGCCAGGGCTGCCACCTGCAGGGAGGCCACCGGATTGGTGATGTCCCGCTCATCCACCCGCTGGGCCATGCGCATAAAGGCTTGGAGCTTGTTGGCCGTGAGGTTGCGATTCAGGCGAAGGGCTTGGCCCTCCAAGGCCCACATGCCCCGCGTCTGCCGATTGACGGTGACCAGGTGCTCCTGGCTATTTTGCAAATACTCCACAATCCGCGACACCACACCGGTTAGATCGATGGGGGTCGGGTTCTTAATGCTCTGGAAATGCCGCTGGCGAGCTTCGAGGTCTGCGGCCAGATCCGGATTGTAGGGCCGCATCCGATCGATCAAAATCTGGGCCGATTCTTCCACCAGGGGTCGATCGAAGGTCCAGAGTCCGTAAAATTTCCGCTCTGTGTCCACCTCCGGTACGCTGTCGGCGTGGTACTCATCGCTGGACAGCTCATGGCAGAGCACCATGGCCGTGTAGCCCGGAGCCACAATCACCAGGTTCCACTCTTCCACCAGGCGATCGGACTCGGCCAGTTGCACCAGATGTACGTTATCTTCCTGGCTGGTGCGGTGGACTTCAAAGCCGCTGTCGGGGAGGGCGGCGATCGCCACTTTCTGAGAGCTTTGGGCAATGTCAAAATAGCGCTCGGCTTCCTGGAGATACCATTTCCCTCGCTGAAAGGTGACCAGGACGATGGGCCGCTGGGCGGGATCCTCGGGTTGTGTTTGGAGGATGTGATCCTCCATGGCGTGGCACAGGGCCACCAGGGTGTTTTTAAAGTACACCCCATAGCTGGGAGGCAATTGGCCGTTGGGGAGGCGAAGTTTAAGCTGGTTTAGCGTGGACTCTGGTGGCATGGCAACCCCAAACAGTGCGGGTGGACAGAGTGGTCTGGAGAGTGGTCTGGAGAACGGTGGATTCCGTCACTCCATACTATTACAGATTGTAACCAAGCTTCTCAGATTTCCCGCCCCTGTCCAGGGGTTGGGGTTTGCCGGAGGACGGTGAGGGAACTGGCGGACCTAGGCCGGAATAATTCGCATCAGCGGCTGGTTAAACTCCACTGGTTTGCCATTCTCCACCAGAATTTCGACGATTTCGCCGGAAACCTCCGCTTCCAGCTCATTCATCAACTTCATAGCCTCAATAATACAAACCGTTTGCCCGGTCTTGACCCGATCGCCCACGGACACAAACGGCGGCTCATCGGGAGCCGGAGCACGGTAGAAGGTACCCACCATGGGCGAGGTGATCTCGACCCAGTTGTCGGGGCGGCTGCTGGGGGGAGCTGCGGGGGGGCTTGCAGGGGGAGGAGCCACGGGGGGCGCGACGGCGGGAGTTGGGGGTGCCGACGCAGCCGGTACCGGAGCCACCACCGCTTGGACGGGACTACCGGGCGCAGCCCCCCGACGAACCACGAGCTCAAAGTCATTGGCCTTGAGGGTGAGTTCGCTGATATCCGTTTGGTGGAGGGATGTGAGGAGGGTTTGAATTTGGTTGAGGTCTAATTGCACCGTTGAGGCTCCCTTATTCGCGGCCAAGGTAAGAATCGTTGCGGGTGTCGATCTTGATGCGCTCTCCCGTGGAAATAAAGAGGGGAACCATCACCTGGGCACCGGTTTCAACGATCGCGGGCTTTGTGCCTCCCGTTGCCGTATCCCCTTTCACACCGGGATCGGTTTGGGTCACTTCCAGCACCACGGAGTTGGGCAGTTCCACCTCTAGCACCTGTTCATTCCAAAAGAGGACGTTGACTTCCATTTCCTCTTTGAGATACTTCACCTGATCGCCAATTTGATTTACGCCGAGGCGAGCTTCTTCGTAGCTTTCCAGGTCCATGAACACATACTGATCGCCTTCCTTGTAGGTGTGTTGCATGGAGCGCTTCTCGATCGTGGCGGAGGGGACACTTTCCCCGGCTCTAAAGGTGCGCTCAACAACGTTGCCCGTTTTGACGTTTTTTAGTTTGCTGCGGACAAAGGCGGAGCCTTTACCGGGCTTGACGTGGAGGAACTCCACCACCCGCCAAACGGCGCCATCAATTTCAATGGTCGTACCAGTGCGAAAGTCATTACTGGAGATCATGATGCTCTTGAACGTGGAAAGAACAATCGGCAACCTATTTTACCTCTTAAGAGTCCACTGAACGGTGCCGCGATCGGGTTTCAGTTATTTTTAATACCAAA
>JAYKIB010000100.1:0-8344 GCA_035285005.1 Prochlorothrix sp. | reverse complement strand
AAACTTTGTATTTCCGCGATAGGCGTAGAACCCAGGCTGATGTCAGTCTGGGTTTTCTCTTGGGAGCTGCTCGATGGGTGTTTGCAGAGTTCTTGTTTCAGAGTTCTTTCTGCAAGGTTACTTGTTGCAGGATTTGTTGCAGGATTCTTTTTGCGGAATTCTTACAGAAGGGCACCTCAACTCATCCGGAGTTCCGTCCTGTGACCCACCTCAGCACCAGGATAGTGGCGTGCGGCGAAGCCGCGCAACCCAACTCATCAAGGTGCCCAAAACCCATAAAAACCTATAAAAACCTATAAAAGCCTAAGCGTTAGCCACCCTCGACATCCCATGGCCCCTAAACCCGATCGATCGCTCCCCCCCGGCCTCCTGATCCAAACCGGTCAGTGGGTTTGGCACAGTCTCTGGCAAATCATGATGGCCCGGATGGCCCCCCGCGATCGGGCCGGAGCCTACCAACGCCCCCCCAGCCAATTCCGCCACGACCTCGGCGACTCCCGCCATCCCGACCCCAACCATCCCCATCCCGCCGAACCCGATCGCTACCGCCTCATCGTCGGCATGGGCTGCCCCTGGGCACACCGCACCCTCGTCGTTCGCGCCCTCAAGGGCTTAGAAGCCGCCATCCCCCTCACCCTCGTGGTCCCCAAGCCCGACGCGGGGGGCTGGGTTTTTGCGGAACCGTTCCAGGGCTGCACCCGGCTGGCCCAAGCCTACCAACTGGCCCAACCGGGCTACACGGGCCGCTGCACGGTGCCGGTGCTCTGGGACGATCGCCGCCAAACGATCGTGAATAACGAGAGTGCCGACATTCTGATCTGGCTCAACGATCGCTGTAATGCCTTCGCCCAACATCCCGACCTGGACCTCTATCCCGAAGCCCTGCGGGGGACGATCGACACCTGGAATGAGAAAATCTACCACCGGGTCAATAACGGAGTGTATCGCTGCGGCTTTGCCCAAACCCAAGGGGCCTACGACGAAGCCTGTGACCAGTTATTTGAGCAACTGGACGAATTGGAAGCAGTGCTCTCAGCCCCTGGAACCCCCTACATTTGCGGCGATCGACTCACCTTGGCGGATGTGCGTCTGTTTACCACCCTCTTTCGCTTTGATGCGGTGTATAACCCCCTCTTTAAGTGCAGCCGTCGCCGCATCCAAGACTATGCGGCCCTGTCCCGCCACCTGCGATCGATCGCGGAGCTACCCGGTGTGGCCGCCACCTGCGACCTGGACCAAGTCAAACAGGACTACTTCGGCAATCTGTTTCCCCTCAATCCGGGGGGCATTATCCCCCAAAGTCCCAGGGCTTAACCGCCTCTAAACCCCTACCCATCCGTTGCCATAAAACACCCAAAGTTGCCCGGGGCAACGCCGCGTGATCCCAATTCTGGTAGGATGAATCCTAACTATAGTATTAATTACTCACTCCCCTCTCCCCTTGGGGATTGGAGGGGTTTGGGACCTCACCGTGGAAAGCCAGAAACGTCCGTTAAATTCCCCCCGGAATTTACGATCGGTCCTCTCCTAGGGTTGGTTTCGGGGTGAGATGGCAGCGCCCGGGCGCAGGGGATACTCCCCAGATCTGCCGCTCGCAACAGGCGGTTGCCAGAATTTAGCCCCCTAGCAGCCCGTCTAGGGCGGTTCGATAGTCAAGATGTTCATGCTTCCATCAACCCCGCCCTGGTGCGTGGGATTTTTTAAGCTTTGATTAAGCACAGGGACACCGTTAGAGGAGAGCTATGAGTAAGCCAGACCGCGTGGTTTTGATTGGAGTCGCAGGGGATTCAGGATGCGGTAAATCCACCTTTTTGCGTCGCCTCAGCGACTTGTTTGGCAAGGAGCTAATTACGGTCATCTGCTTGGATGACTACCACAGCCTCGATCGCAAACAGCGCAAGGAGCATGGGGTTACGGCCCTCAACCCCAAGGCCAATAACTTTGACCTGATGGCGGAACAGATCAAGGCCCTGAAAGAGGGGAACGCCATCGATAAGCCCATCTATAACCACGAGACTGGCTGCATTGACCCCCCTGAGCGCATTGAACCCAACCACATCATTGTGATTGAGGGTCTGCACCCCCTCTATGATGAGCGCGTTCGGGAACTGGTGGACTTTAGCGTTTACCTCGACATCAGCGACGAAGTGAAGATCGCCTGGAAGATTCAGCGCGACATGGCTGAGCGGGGTCACACCTATGAAGATATTCTGGCCTCCATCAACGCCCGAAAGCCTGACTTTGAAGCCTACATCGACCCCCAGAAGCAACATGCGGATGTGGTGCTGCAAGTGCTACCCACGAACCTGATTAAGGAAGACAAGGAGCACAAGATCCTACGGGTCCAGATGATCCAACGCGAAGGCGTGGAGAACTTTGAACCGGCCTATCTCTTTGATGAAGGGTCTACGATTAACTGGACGCCCTGCGGTCGTAAACTGACCTGCTCCTATCCCGGCATCAAAATGTACTACGGGCCAGACAGCTACTACGGCAATGAGGTTTCGGTGCTGGAAGTGGATGGTCAGTTCGACAATCTCGAAGAGATGATCTACATCGAAGGTCACCTCAGCAAGACGGACACCAAGTATTACGGGGAGTTGACCCACCTCCTGCTCCAGCACAAGGAGTATCCCGGTTCCAATAATGGGACGGGTCTGTTCCAGGTGCTGGCGGGTCTGAAGATGCGAGCTGCCTACGAGCGTCTCACGGCGACGGAAGCTAAGTCTACGATCGCCGCGACGGCAAGTGCCTAGGATCCCATAGGATCAACCCCCTCTTTTTAGAAGAGACTTCTAACGGGCACTTCGATTAATGGGTTTGCGCGGCGGCGCCGCGCAAACCAACCCTGATTCTTACGGGCACCTCAATTAATGGGGTTGGGCGGCTTCGCTGTCCAACCCAAGCCCTTATTCTTGCGTGGGCTGTCTCCCAAAAAGTTGGATTCATCGAGGTGCTCTTACGTGGGTCACTGGGCAAGCACTTTGATTTTTCGAGGTGCCCTAACCCCACAAGAGTCCCCCCTAGCCCCCTACCAAAGCGGGAGACGGTTTTCCCTTACCCCTTTACAAGGGGGACTGAGGGAAATTATGCGAGGGTCTACGGGACCTAGCCGAAGTTTTCAAACATCCTCTTAGCTCCATTACTGATTTAGCGGCCTAGACCGCTTTTTTTGTGGCCCTAGCCCAGAATTTCTGCCCGGAGGTTCTACTCGGAAGCCCTGCCCGGAAGCCCTGCCCAGAAATACTGCCCAGAAACCCTATATTGGACGCATTTTTTGCACTCCCGCCCGTGCGCCCTCACCCTAACCCGCCGCTGGCTCCAGCCGATCGATCACCTGTCGTAACACCATCGCCGTCCAGTCAATATCCTCGATCGTGGTCGATCGGCCCAAGGTGAGCCGAATGCCGCCCATGGCCACCTCGGGATCAAAGCCCAGGGCGAGGAGAACCGGACTGGGGACGGTTTTGCCACTGTTGCAGGCGGAACCGGAACTGATGCCGATGCCGGCGCGGTTGAGGTGGTGGACGAGGGTTTTGCCGGTGAGGGTGGGGGGGGTGGGGCTGTGCCAGCAGAAGCTGACGTGGTGGGGCAGGCGATGGATGGGGTGGCCGGTGGGCTTGAGGGCCGGTCGATCGGCGAGATGCTGGAAGAGTCGATCGCGCAGGGTCACAAGCCGCTGGGATTCCTGGGTTAGATCCTGCTGGGCTGTGTGGGCGGCTGCGCCAAATCCGGCAATGAGGGCAACGCCTTGGGTTCCCGATCGCAGTCCCCTTTCCTGTCCCCCACCCCGCAGTAGAGGTTCCAGGGGGTGACCCGATCGATCCACCAGACCCGATCGCACGTACAGGGCACCCACACCCTGGGGACCGTAGAGTTTGTGACTGGACAGGGAGAGGAGATCCACGGGTAGCGTTGTGAGATCCAGCGGTAAGCGTCCCGCCACCTGCACGGCGTCGGTGTGGAAGGGAATGCCTGCGGCGCGGGCGATCGTCCCCAGTTCTGCGATCGGCTGGAGGGTACCAATTTCGCTCTGGCCATAAATGACTGAAATGAGAACCGTATTGTCCTGAATGGAGGCGGCGAGGGTTTGGGGGTCCACTTGGCCCAGGGCATCCACTCCGAGACGTGTCACTTGCCAGCCCTGGGACTCTAGCCACCGTGCCGGTTCTGCGATGGCGGAGTGTTCGACGGCGGAAATAATGAGGTGCTGGGGGGTGCGGTGGTGTTGGGTCAGGCCAAGCAGGGCGAGGTTATCGGCTTCGGTGCCTCCGGCGGTGAAAATCACTTCGGTGGGTTCTGCCCCGATGAGGGCTGCAACGTGCTGGCGCGCGGTTTCGAGGGCGAGGGCCGATCGCTGTCCCCAGTGGTGCAAGCTGGACGGGTTCCCCCATTCGTGCTGGAGTACGGCGGTGAGGCGATCGATCGCGGCGGTGCAGGGGGGGGTGGTGGCACTGTGATCGAGGTAAATCTGCATAGGAACGGGGAACGGTTCAGCGGGTCAGGGGAGGGAGTTCGGGGCGCTACTGTTTACGGTACAAGACTGGCTGCGGTCCCACAATTGACGCGGGGCAGGCGGGAGGGATTGGGAGCGGGCAGCTGCGCCGCCTATCCCCATGCAGAGCGCGAGCTAATTGATGACACGCCCTAGCCCATGCCTGGCCCGTGACTGGTCCATCACGGGCCGATGACTCGCCTAGGGAGGTGCTGCTAGGTGAGAGCGAACCGGGTAAAGATAGAATACCGATGGTACGTTGCACGGAACAGACCCCTCTATGGCTTTGGATTCGACGGTTGTCCCCGCAGTGGGAGATGGCGCACCTGGTTTCCCGACGACGGGTGCTGCGCTCTATGGGCGCATTGTGGACAATATTGAGACCGTGATTAAGGGGCAGCGATCGGCGATCCAGAAGCTGCTGGCGGCCTTTGTGAGCGGAGGCCATGTGCTACTGGAGGACTACCCCGGTACGGGTAAGACGACGCTGGCGAAGACACTGGCGTTGTCGATTACGGCGCAGTTCAAGCGGATTCAGTTTACGCCGGATTTGTTGCCGTCGGATATTGTGGGGGTTTCGATTTTTGATCAAAGCGATCGATCGTTCCGGTTCCATGAGGGGCCAATTTTCGCCAATATTGTGCTGGCGGATGAGATTAATCGGGCTTCTCCCCGAACCCAGTCGGCGTTGCTGGAGGCGATGGCGGAGGCGCAGGTGAGTGTGGATGGGACGTTGCGGAAGTTGCCGGAGTTGTTTTTTGTGATTGCGACCCAAAATCCGGTGGAATCGCGGGGGACGTATCCGCTACCGGAGGCGCAGATGGATCGTTTTGCGTTGCAGTTCAGTTTGGGGTATATCTCGCCGGAGGCTGAGGTGGAGATTCTGTCGGCCCAAATGCAGCAACATCCGATCGATCGGGTGGAGCCGTGTTTGTCGCTAGCGGAGGTGGTGCAGTTACAGCAGTTGGCGAAGCAGGTGCGGGTGAGTGAGGAGATTAAGCGGTATGTGGTGGATATTATCCATGCGACGCGAAATCGGGCGGGAATTCAGTTGGGGGCGAGTCCCCGGGCTTCGTTAACGCTGATGAAGATTGCTCAGTCGATCGCGCTGTTTGAGGGGCGACCGATGGTAACACCGGAGGATGTGCAGTTTTTGGCTCAGGATGTGTTGGCGCACCGCATTGTGATGGATCCCCAGGCCCGGTTTTCGGGACTGACGGCGGCGGGGGCGATTCAGGAAATTTTGGAGTCGCTACCAGTCCCAGCATAGGGTTAGGGCACCTCGATTCATGGGGCTGGGCGGCTGCGCCGCCCAACCCAAACCCTGATTCTTGCGCGGGCTGTCTCCCAAAAATGTGGCGGGAGCTGTTGGAGGGCGGGCTGCGGTGGAGAAGAAACCGGGGTTGTGGGAGGGGGGTTAGGGTTCGATGAGGCGGTGTTCTTTGCGGCGTTGGGCGACGAGTTGGCGGCGACGAGAGAGGACGGGGGCGAGGTGAGCGTAGAGGAGGGCGGCTCCGGTGCCGAGGGTAGCGATGGGGATAAGGAGATGGGCCGTGAAGCCAAGAACTAAAACTGCACCGATGCTACTGCCACAGAAAAGTGCCATAAGATAGCGAATCCAGAAATAAGTTTGAGAGTCTCGACATTCCTTGTCCGAAAGTGTGCCGTAATATCCTTTAAGGTTAGCTACAGTATTCGCTCCAGCCCCAGCCCAAACCACAGCTCCAGCCCCAGCCACAAACCAAGCCCAGGCCACGGCCTCAGCCCAGGCCTCAGCCCAGGCCCTAGCCCAAGCTACAGCCACAGCCCAAGCTACAGCCCAAACCACAGCCCAAGCCCAAGCCCAAGCTACAGCCCCAACTACAGCCTGATACTGAGCCACAGCCCGATTCCAAGCCTCAGCCTCAGCCCCAACTACAGTGCTGACTACAGCTCCAACCACAGCCCCAACCACAATCCCAACCCCACCCCAAACCACAATCCAAACCCCAGCCACAGCCATAGCCACAGCCCCAGCCACAGCCCAAACCCCAGCCACAGCTACAGCCCTCTCACCTGCTAAAAACGCCAGAATCAGCCCTAAAGTCAGAAGCCCCCCGTTGATTAACATGATGCCGGAGCAGAAGATTTCTTGGAGTCGAAGAGAATTAGGGATCAAGGCTAAATTACTAGCGGTCTTGACCTGAAGTGGAACATTAAACTGGACTAGCTCTGCATTAGATCGAAACACTAACTGACGCTTGCCCTGGCTTTCCGTTTGCAACTGCCTGGTATCCACCTTCACCACACAGTCCACCCGATTCCCTCGCACCTGCCGAGGCGTAATTGAAATCCAAGCATGATGATTCGGAGTATGGGGCGGATCATTGGGGTGGGGGGCCACCTCCCAATGGCCTTCCAGCAAAGTCTCCGGCGTTGGATTCGTCACCCGGATGGTTTGTTTCAACACCTGTCCCACCGTTTCCGCTGTAAACTCCAGATAGGGCGGATCCAGCTCCACCGACGGCGTTCGCACAATTTGAAACGGTTGCAGCGCCGCCAACGCACTTCTGGCATCGGCAAACCGCTGCCTCGGATCTGGAGCCACCATTTGAGTTAGCCAGCCCACAAACCGCTGACTACAGCCCTTCAGCTTCGGCCCAATCTTCTCCTGATCCAACTGATTGCCATAGTCCAGATAATCCCCGACTTGCTGGGATTTGAGATTGCCAATCACACAGATTAAAGTCAGCCCCAAGCCATAGAGATCCGAAGCCGTGGTTAGGGTTTGGTTGCGGATCTGCTCCGGTGGCATAAAACCAAACGTCCCCGCCGCCACACTGCTCATCGCCAAATCATTGCCCCCAATCCGAGCAAAGCCAAAATCAATCAAAAATACCTGTAAATTATCACTAACCAGCACATTCTCCGGCTTAATATCCCGGTGAATCACCGGCGGCATCCGCTCCTGCAAATAAACCAAAATCTCCAGCAACGCCACCGCCACCTGCTTAATCTGCTCCGGCGAAAAACTACGCGGTACCGACAGCGGCTGCGCCCGTTTGTGCTCCTGCACCAAACAAAAACTATTCTCCGTCTCAAAGCCACCCAAATAACGCGGGATCCCCGGATGCTGTAAATCCTTCAGGGCTTGGGTCTCCCGTTCAATTTCCTTATAGCCGTCCCAACTGCCCCCCTGGGCAAACTGGAATTGCTTGATCACCGCCGGACTGTAGCGGTTGGGGTCAATGTCGATCGCATTCTCCGAGAACACCTGAGCCAAGTAGGTGACCCGCCCCCCACCAGGATTACGGCCTAATTCGTCAATAACCTGGAACCCTTGAGCCGAAAAATCAGGATAAACGCCCATAGCACACCGGAAAAGCAACTGGGCTTGATTATAGCCGCTATCCGTTGAGTCGGGCCTTACACAGTCACATCATTAGCGCAAGGACACATGGAAAAATGGCTGACTCAGGTCTATTGCATCAGGCTGCCGTAGATATAGCCACATGAAAAAATATAAGACACCTCGATTCATAGGATTGGGCGGCTTCGCCGCCCAACCCAAACCCTGATTCTGTCGTGGCCTGTCTCCCAAAAATTTGGATTAATCGAGGTGCACTACAAAAATATCACTAGCCCCCATCTCTCTCCCTAAGCAGCATAATACTGGCGATACCACTGGACAAAACGCTCCAACCCCACCTCGATCGTCGTATTAGGCTGGAACCCCACATCCGCCATCAGCGCCGCCACATCCGCATAGGTCGCCACCACATCCCCCGGCTGCATCGGCAAAAACTCCTTCGTTGCCGTCTTCCCCAAACACCGCTCCAACACCTCAATAAAATGCATCAGCGTCACCGG
>JAYKIB010000099.1:0-18417 GCA_035285005.1 Prochlorothrix sp. | reverse complement strand
CCATCAGCGCCGCCACATCCGCATAGGTCGCCACCACATCCCCCGGCTGCATCGGCAAAAACTCCTTCGTTGCCGTCTTCCCCAAACACCGCTCCAACACCTCAATAAAATGCATCAGCGTCACCGGTTGGTGGTTACCAATATTGTAGAGACGCAAAGGTACCTGGGGATCCGCCTGGGCCGGCGTGAGAGACTCCGGCGCCGCCTCAAACCCCTGGGGCGGCTGGTCCAGCACCCGCAGAACCCCCTCCACAATATCGTCAATATAGGTAAAATCTCGCTGCATTTTGCCCTGATTAAAGACCTTAATGGGTTCACCCGCCACGATCGCCCGTGTAAACGAAAAGTAAGCCATATCCGGCCTCCCCCAGGGGCCATAGACCGTAAAGAACCGCAACCCCGTGGCCGGGATCCCGTACAGATGACTGTAGGTGTAAGCCATCAGTTCATTGGCCCGCTTCGTCGCCGCATACAAACTCACAGGCCGATCGACTGGATCACTCACCGCAAATGGAATCTTTGTATTTCCCCCATACACCGAGCTAGAAGACGCAAAAACCAGATGTTTTACCCCCTGCCGTCGGCATCCCTCCAAAACATTGAGAAATCCCAACAAATTACTATCCGCATAGGCAAGGGGATGATCGATCGAGTAGCGAACCCCCGCCTGGGCTGCCAGGTGAATCACCCGATCGCACCCACACTGCTCAAACAATGCTGCCATCCCCGATCGATCGGCCAAATCCAACGGCTGAAACTGGAATTGTCCCGCCGCCTGGGGATGGGCCTGGAGTTGGGCTAGACGGGCCTCCTTGAGCGAGACTTCATAGTAGGCGTTGAGATTATCTAAACCAATAACGGTTTCGCCTCGACGCAGCAGTTCTTGGCAAACATGAAATCCAATAAATCCGGCTGCACCGGTCACTAAAATGGGGGCCATGGGTGAAATTGGGGATAAGAGGTAGCCCCTAGATTAACATGGCAAAATCCCCTTTCTTCGGCCAAAGCCACCCGATCGAGTGGGCTTATCAACCGAGGTTTCACTTTCTCGATCGGGCACCTCGATTCATTGGGTTGGACGGCTTCGCCGTCCAACCCAAACCCTGAGTCTTGCGGGGGCTGTCTCCCCAAAAGTCGGATTAATCAAGGTGCCCAATATACAAAAGGGCACCTCGAAAAATTAAAATTTCGACCGCAGTGCCCACGGCAGAATTAGAGTTGTGGCCAGCGGCTTCGCCGCCGGCCACAATTAATCAAGGTGTTCAAGATTTTCCCGCGGGGTCCGATAGTTTCTCAACTCTCAACTCCCCTTTTGAAGGGGAGTTGAGGGAGATTTCGCAAGGATCTACGGCACTGGACCGAAGTATTCAAATATTCCCTAAAAGGTCACCTTATGCACCGCATTGTCCTCCGCGACCCGCTTGGGCAAGGTCAGGGCTAAAATACCGTTTTCATAGGTCGCTTTCGTTTCATTGTGCTTGACCTCAGCGGGTAACCCAATCACCCGCTCAAAGGCACCATATCGAAACTCAGAACGATGATTCAAGGCCTCATCAGCGGGTGTCACTTCCTGGCGATGGCCAGAAATACGCACAGAATCCGGCGTTACCTCCACATTCAGATCCTCCTTGGACATTCCCGGCAACTCAAAGCGAATCTGGAAATGTTCCTGGGTTTCGCTCAGCTCTGCCCGAGGCACAAAACTAGCATCATCGAGAGGATTGATAGCACCAAAAAGGCGGTTCATTTCCCCCTGTAGGGTGCGCAGTTCCGTATCGATGTCAAAGAAAGGACGGTAGCGAATAACAGTCATGGTACAAACTCCTTGTGAAACTCTTTCAGTGATTTGCATTAACCTGTGGCAACAGCATTACCGCTGACCACAGCTCTACTTTGATGAGAGCTGGTGTAGGGAATCTCGATTCATTGGTGGGAGCAGCATCGCCACTTACACCAATGCCTGAGTCCTGTGTAGATATCCCCTAAAAATTTGGACTAACCGAAGCACCCTAAAGGCTCAAGTGCAAATTTAGATGTCGCTTGAGGTGTTTCAAGAGGGTACCTCAATTCATTGGACTGGACGGCTTTACCACCCAACCCAAGCCCTGATTCTTGCGTGGGCTGTCCCCCAATAATTTGGATGAATTGAGGTGCCCAAGATATCAGGTTGCAGTTAGGGTAAGTTTGAATTTTGGCTAGGTTCAAATGAGGTAGAAAGCGTTTCTTTTGCTTTCGATGTATACACAATAGCAAGGTTTAATGAGAGTGACGTTCGGGTTTATGGACAAAAAAAGGGGGGGATTTTATCCCGAATCAAAACCGAACCGATCGCGTTTCGGTTTTACGACAAAAGGGCACCTCGATTAATACAGGGCACCTCGAAAAATTCCAATTTTTGCCCAGGGGCCTAGGCAAGAATCAGGGGTGTGACGCGCGGCGAAGCCGCCCCCCATAATGCATCGAGGTACCCTACAGATTCTCACCGCAGTATCCACAGCAGAATCAGGGGTGTGATGCGCGGCTTCGCCGCGCAACCCAATGAATCGAGATGCCCAAAAGTGGGTCAAATCTAGGCACGGCAGGCAAGTCAGACAACGCTCCGACGGTTTGAGTTCAAGGGGTTTAGTTCAAGGTGTTACGAATCGCGTTTTGGGTCATCGCCGCGATCGCCTGATCCGTCGCCTTGGGCAGGTGATAATACACCCCACCGGCGCGTTGGGCCAGCTCCTTGGCAAATCCCGTCGAAATAAACTTATTTTCCGTATCAATCACCAGCAGCTTCATCCCTAACGCCCGGATTCGACCGGCAATATCCAACAGCTCCGCCTTAATATCCGGCTTCGGATCATCTTCCAGCACCGGCTGCCCCAGGGAACGGGACAGGGGAATATTGCCGCGACCGTCCGTAATCGCCACCAGAACCACTTGGCCAATATCACCGGATTGCATCGCATTCAGACCCACCCGCACTGCCTGGGTCAGCCCGTGGGCCAGGGGAGATCCGCCACCGCAGGGCATTTTTTCCAGGCGTTTCCGGGCCGCTGTGATCGATCGGGTCGGAGGCAGCAACACCTCCGCCTGCTCACCCCGGAAGGGAATCAGAGAGATCTGGTCGCGGTTCTCATAAGCTTCCGTCAGAAGCCGCATCACAGCCCCCTTCGCCGACTGCATCCGGTTCACCGCCATCGAGCCGGAGGCATCCACCAAAAACACCACCAGGGCACCGGCCTTACGGACCAGTTGCTTAGCCCGCAGATCCGCCTCCTCCACAATCACCTTTCGATCGGGTTGCCGTTCCCGTCGCGACTTTTGGTAGGGTGCCGCAGCCCGCAGGGTCGCATCCACCGCCACCCGCCGCACGGGACCTCGGGGCAGGAGAGGCTTGATGTAGCGGCCACGATCTTCGGAGAAAATCATCGATCGCGAGCCAGAATTACCCTGACGAGTCATATTCTGGGCGAAATTCATCACCTCCGGGTCCATGACGACCCCTTCAGGGTCAAAAATAAACTCCTCCGGCAGGGGGGGCGGCTCCTGGGGCTGGTCCTGCTCCTCCTGCTCCTCCGGTTCGTCCGGCTCGTCTTCGTTCTCCGGATCCTCCTCCATATTGTCGTCCGGGGGCGGCGGGGGGGGGGGCTGCTGTTGCTCCTCCTCCGGGGGCGGAGCCTCAATCACCTTGGCGCGGGGCAAAATCACCAGCTTCACCGCCGTGCGCAGATCCTCCGCATTCACCTCCGTGCGTCCCTCCAGGGCCGCCGCCGCCTTCGCCACCCGAATCGCAAACAGTTCCGCCCGGTGGCCCTGCACCTGCCCCCGAATTGACTCATTGACCAAATAGCCGATTTGTTCCTGGCTAATGGTCACATCCTTAAGCCATTCCCGTGCCAGCAGGATTTGTGTCTTCAGACCTTCCGTTTCCTCGTCGTAGCTATTGATAAACCCAAGGGGATCCTTGGCATAGTCCAGGGATTGCTGCACCGCTTGGACCCGATCGTCCATTTCCAAGACCATATCGGCGGACAAAGCGATCGCAATCCGGTCCAAAAGATGGGAGCGAAGGTTGCCCTCCTCTGGGTTATAGGTGGCAATCAGTAGAGGTCGACAGGGGTGACCAAAGCTAATGCCTTCCCGCTCCACCCGGTTATAGCCATCGGTGAGCGTGGTCAGCAGCAAATTGGCGATCTGCTCGTCCAGCAGGTTAATTTCATCCACATACAGCACCCCTCGGTGTGCTTCCGCCAACAGTCCGGGCTGGAAAATCGTCTCCCCCCGCTTCATCGACTGGGTGACATCCACTGAGCCGATCAGACGATCCTCCGTGGTTCCCAGGGGCAACTGAATAAACGGGGCCGGAATCACCTGGGTGGGGAGATCCTCCAGGGACAGGCTGGCATCAATGCGCTCTGCTGTTTCGTCATCCCACTCGCTGGGCAGTTGCGGATCGCAGTTGAGGGAGTTGCGGATTACCTCGATCGGGGGCAACAGCGCATGGAGGGCACGGGCCATAACGGACTTGGCAGTACCTCGCCGTCCCGCGATCACCACACCCCCCAGACCCGGATCGATCGCGGCCAAGATTAAGGCAAGTTTGATGCTGTCCTGTTTAACGACGGCAGCGAGGGGGAACGCGGTAATAGAACGGGTCAGGGTGGTCATGGGGTTGGCGAATAAATCCGGGATTACATGGGAATGGGTCTCGAATGATTTTACCCGCAAGTGGTCCCGTCGGTCGGCTTCTCGGCCAGTAACAAGACGGGGGTTGTCCCGCCGCAGACAGAGCAACTCCCTGGACTCGATGCATCCCCAAGCTCCCGATGCGTCCGCCAGGGGCGGGATGTGCCTTAACAACCAGTCCTAGGCCACGGAGGACAAAGATGTTCCCGTGAGAGACTGGGCCAACAGACGACGGTAGAGATCGCTAAACTGGGCCGCAACCCGACTCCAGCTAAACAACTGCGCCGCCCGATCGGTAGAAGACTGGCGCAAACTGGCCGCCCACGTCGGATTCTCCAACACCCGCTGAATTGCCTGGGCCAACGCCACCCCATCCCGAGGCGGCACCAGTAACCCCGTCGCCTCATGGGCGATCGTGAGGGCCAAGCCCCCCACCTGAGAGGCCACCACCGGCGTTCCACAGGCCATCGCCTCGATCGCCACCCAACCAAAGGGCTCGTAGTAGCTCGGGATCACACACACATCCGCCGCCGAGTAGTAGGTGGGCAGTGGGTCATGGGAAATGTAACCCGGGAATTGGGTTCGATCGGCCAAACCCCGATCGGCAATGAGTTGCTCCACCCGCGATCGTTCCTGCAAACCCTGGCGCACCTCCTCACCCGCCAGCACCAACTGAAACGCTACCCCCGCTGCCGCCAATTGAGCCGCCGCATCAATTAGGGTCTCCAGGCCCTTATGGGGCGCAAACTGACCCACATAGAGCAAAATTTTCGTGTCCACATCAAACCCCAAGGCCTGCCGTGCCTCCGTTTGGGGTAAAGCCTGGAAGTGCTGGGTATCGGTCCCACAGGGAATGACCTCCAGATCGGACCGCACCCCCTCCGCCGAGACGGGCCACAGGCTGGGCTGATTTTCCGGCGGCACCGTCACCACCACCCGATCGGCCTCGGCCCAGATATGCCGCTCCACGGCTTGGCGGGCCTGGTGCCCCGCCGCTGACTCCACCGCTGACTCTACCGCTGGCTCTGCCACCGGCACCCCTGCCCCCACCGTCCCATAGGCCGTATGCACCCACTGCCCGTGGCTCGTCTGCTTCCACTGCAACCCCCACTGCCCCGAAATCCAGTCGCTGGTGTGAATCACCGGATAGTTAGCTCCTTCCTTGGCCTGAAATGTGTAGAAGGCGGCCTGAAATTGGGACCACACAGGCGGATTCACAGTTTTCGTCAAAAGTCGCAGGGATTGGGCCGTTAAACCGGGTAGGCGCACCGTGCGGCAATACTCGCCATGTTGCACCTGGGTTGGTTGCCGGGGCGATCGTTGCGCCGTAAAGAGGTCCACCTGCCATCCCAGCGTTGCCAGCGCTTCCCCCAGCTGCCGCAAGTAGTAGACCTCGGGCCGCGTTTTCCCCGCCTCCAAGTCCCCCGCAGGATCAGCGGCCAAGGAGAAAAAGGCAATCGATTGTCGAGGCATAGCAACCATAGGGGATATCCGGATAACAGACAATGAAGGGATGCGGCAGGGCCCGTCAGACAAGTTGGCCTCACCGAAGGGTCACCCTCCGAACCCCGCCACCGCCGCAAGTCTTCTCGCAACGCTTATGGTGGCTGCGACCAGGCAACAACAATAAGGCAACAAATCTTAAGGAAATGTGAATGCAATTATATCTTGACCTTTCCCTCCTGTTGCCAGAGTCTGCCCACTAGACATGGCGGACAGCCGCCCAAGACGTTTCTATTCCCGTTCCAGGCAGAGTTTCCGCTTCAGCCCTCCCCCATGGACCAGGTCGTGACCGGTTTTAGATTCGCGACCCGATTTCAGAACAGTGGCTGCAGTGGCGTTGCCGAATCGCCGCAGATTCGGCATCCTCTAAGACCGATCGCCCGAGAAGCCAGTAGATCACAGCGATCCTATCCATGGGATCACATAAAGATTCCTCAGTTGATCGCAAAATCACAACAGATCCCTGGGATTCGATCGATCGCAAAACATCACTGGGATTCAGTGAATCACGCAAGGGCACCGCAAAGTATCCAAGTCCAAGAACAGGCGCCCGCACCAAGATCGCGGTTGTGGCGATCGACATCACTCCCCCACAACCGATCCCAACCCCTCCAGATCCCCAAGTCATCACACCACAGGACACCAGATCCCAAACGCACCACTGTGTGCTAAGTCAGGAACTTCGCAGTCGCAGCGCCAGAGTCACAGGACCACGGTGGCCGCAAAACCACCTAGGCCCACGCATCGAAGTCCCCTGATGAACCCTAACCCATCCGGACTAAAAAATCATGAAACACTATCTACCCTGGCTCGCGATCGGTACCATTCTCTTCATTGCAGGGGGAGACAAAGTCTTACCCGATCCCCTCGGTTCAGCCAGTGCCCAAACACGCCAAGCCATTAACAATGCCCTCGTAGGTTCATTTCCCAGTTGGGAACCCAAAACCAAGCCCTACGAGCGCACTGAAGATGCCTTGGAAAGGGAGAGTCAGTAGGGCACCTCGATTAATTGTGGCAGGCGGCTTCGCCGCCTGCCACAACCCTGATTCTGCTGTGGGCACTGCGGTCGAAATTTGAATTTTTCGAGGTGCCCCGTAATGGGGAGCTTAATTCATGGGTCATTGATTGAGAGGATGTTTGGCAACCTAAGAGAATCCCCCCTAACCTCCCTTTACAAGGGATGACCTCTTCTTTCCCCTTCAAAAGGGGGACTGAGGGGGATTCTACAAGGGTCTGCAGCATCTAGCTGAAACTTGCAAACATCCTCTAAATCGCCCAGATGTCCTACTGCTCAGCCCCTTCAATCACCGCAAAGCCCTGGCGTTGGATATTTTCCGTCACCACACGCGGCTCCATAAACTGGACCAGGTAATCTGGTCCCCCTGCCTTGGACCCCACGCCGGAGAGTTTGAAACCACCAAAGGGCTGACGATTGACGATCGCCCCCGTGATGCTGCGGTTAATATACAGATTTCCCACCTCAAACTCGGCCTTAACCCGATCGATATGGGACGGTGTCCGGGAGTACAACCCCCCTGTCAGGGCATAGTCAGTCCCATTCGCCACCTGGAGCGCCTCCTCAAAGGTTTTCACCTTAATCACGCTCAATACAGGGCCAAAGATTTCCTCCTGGGCAATAACCGCATCCGGTTTCACCTCACTGAAGATCACCGGCCCCACAAAGTAGCCCGTCTCCGGAGCCGCCATTTCCAAGGCGATCGTCGCCTCTTCCTTACCCTTGGCGATATACTCCCGAATCTTGGCTTGGGCGCTACCATCCACCACCGGTCCCATTTGAACCCCCGGATCATCCGTGGATCCCACGTTCAGAGACTTGGTTGCTTCCACCAGTCGCGCCAGGAAGGCATCGTAAATCGGCTCCAGAACGATCGCACGGGAGCAAGCCGAGCACTTTTGGCCACTATAGCCAAAGGCTGAGTAAACGACCCCCGCCACGGCCTGATCCAGGTCCGCGCTCTCATCCACAATGATGGCGTTCTTGCCACCCATTTCCGCCACAACCCGCTTTAGGTGTTTCTGCCCCGGTTGCAACACCGCCGCATCCGCATAAATCTGGCAGCCCACCTCGCGGGAACCGGTAAAGGCAATCATATGCACATCCTTGTGCTTGACCAGGTGGGAACCCACACTGGAGCCAGGACCGAGAATATACTGGAAAACCCCCTTGGGAACCCCAGCTTCCACTAGAATTTCAGCCACCTTCGCCATAATCACCGACGAAAGAGCCGCAGGCTTCAGCAATGTACAGTTTCCGGTGACCAGGGAAGCCACCGTCATGCCCGTGGGAATGGCGATCGGGAAGTTCCAAGGGGACACCACCAGGGAAATACCACGGGGTTGGTAGTGATAGCGATCGGTTTCACCGACCACATCCAAATTCACGGCTTCGTCGAGCCGCTCCATTTCCGCAGCGTAGAAACGACAGAAGTCGATCGCCTCGCTCACCTCGGGATCCGCCTGGTTATAGGGCTTACCCACCTCCAACACAACCCAGGCCACCAACTCCGCACGACGCGCCTCCATCAGATCGGCGGCTTTGCGGATAATTGCAGCCCGTTCCTTAGCGGGCGTCGCTTTCCAAGCTGGAAAGGCGGCTTTTGCAGCGGCGATCGCCTCTTCCGCCTGCTCAATGCTAATTTGGCCCATTTCCCCAATTTTTTCACTGGGGTTACAGGGATTCTCGGATTGGAGAGTGCGATCGGTCTTCACCCACTCCCCGTTGATCAGCGGCCAGTAGCTCTGACCCAGTTGACCACGCACCTGTTTCAGTGCCTCCAGGGTCTCCTCCCGCTGGCGTTTGTCGGCATAGTTGCTGTCGGCGGCAGGGTTAAAGGCGGCCTCGGGATGGAGGTGGCCGATCGGGTTCGAGGAGTCCGTCACCGTTGGGGGAGCCAACAGCTCTTCAACGGGGCGATCTTCAAGGTTCTGGCGCAGGAACGAAGTATTCGCCGTATTTTCCAGTAATCGCCGAATTAAATAGGCCATTCCCGGCAGCAGATCACCGTAGGGACAGTAGACCCGCACCCGGTAACCCTGATCAGACAGAGCCTTGGCCAACTGGTCCCCCATACCGTATAGCACCTGCATTTCCCAGGCCCGACGTGGCACCTTCAATTCTTCGGCAATGGCGATCGTCCGAGCTTGGGATCGCACATTATGGCTACCGATAGCCGCGTAGAGATAAGAGTGATTTTCCAGCAGAATCTGGGTCATCCTCTCAAAACTGGCATCAGTCTCCACCTTATGCTCAAAAACGGGGTTAGGCCAATGCTTTTGGCGAGACTTAATTGTTTCCTGATCCCAGTAGGCTCCCTTCACCAGACGCACCGTAATCGGCGACTCCCGCAGCTTGGCCCAGGCCACCAAGTCCCGCAGATCCTGCTCCGATTCCCGCAGGTAAGCCTGTAAGGTCACGCCAATATCGGTACGGCTGCGAAATTCTTTCTCCAGGAGTAGATCCTTGAGAATCTCCAGGGTAATACTCTTATAAGCGTACTGCTCCATATCAAAGTGAACCGCAACACCCAACTCCTGGGACCGTCGCAGCAAGGTGCGAATATGGCCGCTCACCTTCTCCCGACTGCCCTTTTCATCCAAGGCATCAAATTGGGAGTAAAATGCCGTTAATTTCACCGAAACCTGTGCTTTCGGCAGATCCTCACCGTCCGCCTGATCAATTTGCGCCACCGTCGGCCAGCGTTTGGCCGCCTCCGACAGCTTCTCCATCAGTTCCAGGTAGCGATCGCGGTAGGATTCGGCTTCCGCCTCGGTAATCACCGCCTCACCCAGTAGATCGATCGTAAAAGCTTGCTTTTGCTTGCGCAGACGCTCTAGGGTTTTGATCACCTGGTCGATCGTGGCCCCGGAAATATAGCGATAGGCTAGGGTTTCCACCGCAGTCATGATCGTGGTCGCAGCCAACTGACCAGGCATGGAACTGGCCTCGGTGAAGTTCAACAACTTCTTGAGCGCATCGGGCAACTCCACATCTTCAGCGGTCATGTATTCCTGCAGATGTCGCGCCACCTCTGCTTTACTTTGCAGGGCGGGCAGGCAGTCAATAAAGTGAAACAATTGCACCCGCAGTCCGGGGTGTTCCATTGTCCAACCCAGCAGGCGATCGTCCCAACGCATTTGATCCCGCAGTTGGGCCAAAAAGGATTTACCCGTTTTGGTGGCTTTCAGCAGCTGCTGGGCGATCGTCTGGGTTTGAGTTTCGTAGGGGGTAGGGGCTTGGGCAACCACGGTTATTTCTCCTGAAGTGAGGGTGTTGCAAGGTGTTGCAGAGTATGGCAACCGCCACATAAGGCGTGACAAGTCTGGAGAGGGGAACCCCCCATTCGCAAGTCAGCCAGCGAGGGGTCCCGGCCTCACCCTGTCTCAATCAACCGGTTCGTTGCGATGGAACAGGGGAAAGGCTTCAACAGGGCAAAGCAACCTGTCAAAGCCTTATCATCCTTTAGGGCACCTCGATGCAGCCAAATTTTTGGGATGAGCCAAATTTTGGGAGAATATCGCGGTTATGAGGGGCATGGGGTCCAGAGAGCAAGATGGATCCCGCCTTCGGCGGGGTACATTCGGCCTCACCCCAGCGTTCGCCGCCATAGCCCAGGCCAGAATTAGAGTTGGGAGGAGCGAGCCCGCTCAGTCTCCCCCAATTCGTCGAGGTGCCCTCTCCCAATTGTCCTCCACAGGCTGAACCTCTGGCTAGGGGGTGGGCGGGATTCGGACGGGATTCGGACGGGAGCCAGACGGGAGCCAGACGGCGATCGCCAAGTTACGATCGTCCAGATGCTCAGACCCGTTGGGAACGGGAGTCCCCCCAGGCGTGACGGCTCCCCCGCCTCACCCAGTCTCAACAAACTGAACCGTTGCCATTCCTTAACGTATCCGTTCCGGGTTACACCTCCCGGGAGCGCACCCGTGGGACTCTTCCCAAACCCTCCAGCAAGCCCCCCCAAATCTCCTCGAAATCCCCTAGGAGGATAGGGATGCCTCGATCCATGGGGTTGGGCGGCTTCGCCGTCCAACCCAAACCCTGATTCCTGCGTGGGTCAGAGGACGAAAACTTGGATTTTTCGAGGTGCTCCTAAGAGAATCTCCCCTAACCCCCCTTTACAAGGGATGTTTGGAAACCTAAGAGGATTCCCCCTCCTAACCCTCCCTTTGCAAGGGGAACGGCCTCTTTTTCTCCCTTCAAAAGGGGGACTGAGGGGGATTCGGCCAGGGCCTACGGCCCTTAGCCGAAGTTTCCAAACATCCCCTAAGATAGGTGAGGTCATTTTCACCTCTGGAGCCAAGGATCCCCCCCTCGCCATGCGTTGTCTCAAAACCGTTGTTGCCCTACGCCGTTATTTGGAACTGGTTCGTTGGGGTCAGTCCACCCCGTTCGCCGAGGGATCGACCCCGCCCCCCAGTCCGCTGACCCTGGGCCTAGTCCCCACCATGGGCGCACTGCACCGGGGACATCTGAGCTTGATCGAGCGAGCTAGGCGGGAAAATGACCATGTAATTGTCAGTATCTTTGTTAATCCACTTCAATTTTCACCCCAAGAAGACCTCAGTTCCTATCCTCGTAACCTAGAGGCTGATTTAGAGCAGTGCGAAACCATGGGCGTTGATGTGGTCTTCGCCCCCAGTGCCGAGGAATTCTATGGCTTAGCCCAGGTGGGGCCAGGTCTGAGCGATCGACTGACCCAGGTGATTCCCCCCCCGGCCATGACTGAAGCGCTCTGTGGTCGATCGCGTCCTACCCATTTCCAGGGCGTAACCACGGTTGTCACCAAGCTCTTAAGCCTAACCCAGCCCGATCGGGCTTATTTCGGCCAGAAAGATGCCCAGCAACTGGCAATTTTGCGGACTCTTGCCCAGAATCTCAATCTGCCCAGCCAAATTATCGGCTGTCCCATTGTCCGGGAACCCTCCGGCCTTGCCCTCAGTTCCCGCAACCGCTACCTCACCCCCACGGAACGACAAACGGCCACGGTGCTCCACCGCAGTCTCCAGGCCGCCCAAACCCAGTTTCAGCAGGGAGAACGCCGCACCGCACCGCTCCTAGAAACCGTCAGCCAGATCTTAGCCGCAGAAACCAGCGTTAAACCGGACTACATCGAGCTAGTGGACCCCGATAGCCTCCAGCCCCTGGAAACGATCGAAAATAAGGGCTTACTAGCCCTAGCGGTTCAGGTGGGGAAGGCACGCCTCCTGGATAA
This sequence comes from Prochlorothrix sp., assembly GCA_035285005.1. Taxonomy (GTDB): domain Bacteria; phylum Cyanobacteriota; class Cyanobacteriia; order Prochlorotrichales; family Prochlorotrichaceae; genus Prochlorothrix. Next base: position 6,007 of record JAYKIB010000099.1, on the reverse strand, counting down.
TAGGGTCCTCATTAACCGGAAGCCGATCGTGGCCCTGGATGGTCCGGCGGGAGCGGGCAAGTCCACCGTAACGCGGCGTGTGGCGGCGGCCTTGGGGCTGTTGTATTTGGATACGGGAGCCATGTACCGGGCCGTCACCTGGCTGGTGCTGGCGTCGGGCTTAGACTTAGAGGATGAACCAGCGATCGCCGAACTGCTAGCCCACAGCCAAGTCCAACTCCAACCGGGCACCCCCGATCCTGCCCATCCCCAGGATCTGCCCCCGGTGCGGGTCTGGGTCCGTTGGCCGGATCCCAAGGCCCCCTCAGCCCACCAGCGCCAGGAAATCACCGCTGCTATCCGTACCCCCGAGGTTACGGCCCAGGTTTCCCGCATTGCGGCCCAACCCGCCGTTCGATCGGCCCTGGTGCGCCAACAACAACAGTACGGCCAGCAGGGGGGTCTTGTGGCGGAAGGACGGGACATCGGAACGACGGTGTTCCCCGATGCGGAGGTGAAGATCTTTTTGACGGCTTCCAATGCGGAGCGGGCCAGACGACGACAGCGGGATATGGAGAACCAAGGCCAAACACCACCCAGTTTGGCGCAGTTGGAGGCGGAAATTGCCGATCGCGATCGACAGGATAGTTCGCGCCGGGTTTCTCCCCTGGTGAAGGCCGCCGATGCGGTGGAGTTGCTCACCGATGGCCTCTCCATTGAGGCAGTGACGGACAGGATTGTGGAGTTATATCGCGATCGACTAGGGACTGCCTAAAAGACGATCGAGGCGAGTGGCATACCCCGTCATTTCCACATAGCCCTGTCCCTTCACCGGACGATCGCCCTGGGTTCCCTCATAGCGAACCGCCCCTTCCCAATAGGTTGCTGCTGCGGTGACAAGCTCCTGATTTTCCATCTGAGCAGCAATGTCCAGGTCCAGGCTGAGGCGAGGGATGCGGAGGTGCCAACGGGTCGGATACTGGGTATGGCTTTGGGGGCTGGTCCAAGTCTCCAAAACCCGCAACTGCCAATCAGTCGGTTGGAGCTGGGTTTGCTGATTCGCTTGCCGGCTGGCGCAGGGCGCATGCTGACGGGCACAGGACACAAAAGTACCCGCCGATCGTGGCTCCGGAGTTCCATCTTCACGGCGTAGATTATAGAGCATAGTCGCTGAACCATCGTCTCCCTGCAGAGCAAACCAGTCCCAGCCCACCGTCCCTGGACTGAGTGAACTCGTAGAATACTCGTGATCCATCCAGGTTAAGCCTTGAACCGGGTAACGCTGACCCGCAATGATGACTTCACCGTGGGTGGGTTGCTGCACTTGAGAGTAGTAATAGGAGGCATTACCCGGTTCGGGTCCCTTGGGACTAAAACCCTGATGGCCTTGAAGCACCGGCGGCGTGGGACTGAGCACTAAATTAAGTGCCACAGTTTGCGCCCTCCCCTGCAGATAGACCTGTTGCCCTTGGGTCCTCACAGACCAATCTTGCAGCCAAACGCCGTAGGGATCACCCTGGGAACCCGCAAGTCCCACCGCACTACGACTGAAGCGCTCGAACTGATAAAACCGATCGTCAGCAATATCACTGACCGTGAAGTGGGCCGAGTAAAGCTGAGGGGTTCGCCAGGGAGACGTGTCCGGGCGGTGGGGAGACTCCGGTGCGAGGGATTGCCGGAAAAAGGTGAGTTGAAAGCCAAAGGGCCGGTGCTCCGGGGTCTCCAGATTCCCGGTGTAGTACCACCATTCGGTTTGGTACTGGGGATGGGGGCCAAAATCCTCGGGAAAGTGCCAGTCCTGGGGCCCCAGCACCTGGGCAAAGCCCGGAACCGTGACCTCGGAGTTGTCCCCGGAGTCCAGGGGCAACCAGTTTACCGCCGTTCCCGTTCCACCCGTGGGGGTTGCGGCTAGCACGGGCGAGAGGCCCAGGCACCAACTCAGCAGTACCCCGATCGCCCCCCATACCCCTCGCTTCAGGCACCGGGCAATCCCAGGATTCGCCTCCCCGGATCTGCGGTTTTGGAGTGGAGCGATCGGGGCCTTAACTCTGGGCAGGGTCAGTGGGATCAGGCGAGATAGCAGTGGGTACATGTCAGGGTTGGGGGGGTGCAGTGACGTCGAACACTCAGGTTTGGGAGCAGCTTAGCCGCCCCCCGTTGTCCTATTATTAATCCCCAGTATGGCAGCCGCCAAGTTGCTTAGAACCCATCTGGGAACAGAATCTCCCATGACCCCGGTTCTGACCTGGGCCACGGTCCCCAGGCTGGGACTTGTGGAGGTGCCTAGCCTTCTGGCTCCCAAGCTTCTAGTTCCCAAGCTTCTGGTCCCGAGTTTCGTCGGGGGGGATTCAGTAAGGGCCTACGGCCCTTAGCCGCAGTTTCCACACATCCTCTCAATTCCCTGTATTTTATTTCCCAGTAATGATCACAGTTCCACCTTGCCTCAGCCGATCGATCCGCTCCCGCCGCCCTCGCTCACCCCGCCTTTGGCCCAGCCTGGGTCTCGGGCTGGCTAGCCTGGTCCTCCTCTCCGCCTGCGGTGGATCCAACCCCGATCGGGCCACCAACCCCGATCGGCCCCAAGTGACGGTCCTCGGTTCACTGACGGGCGAAGGAGCCGAGCAACTGGAGGCAGTCTTTGCGGCCTTTGAGGAAAAAACGGGAATTGAAGTCAATTACGAAGGGACGGAGGCATTCGCGACGATTCTTCCCCTGCGGCTCCAGGCCGGTGACCTCCCCCAACTGGCCATTTTTCCTCAGCCCGGACTCATGCGCGGTTTAGTGGAGTCGGGTCATTTAATTAGCTTGGAACAGGTCCTGCCGACCGCAACCCTGGCGGAAGCCTTCGGGGAACAGTGGCTAGAGTTGGGCAGCATTGAGGGCCAACCCTACGGGCTGTGGATGCGGGCCAATGTCAAAAGTTTAGTGTGGTACAGTCCCCAGCAGTTTGCGGCCCGGGGGTATACGGTGCCGGAAACCTGGGCGGAGATGATGGCCCTGGGCGATCGGATTGTGGCCGATGGGGGGGTGCCCTGGTGTGTGGGCATTGAGGGGGGCGATGCCTCCGGCTGGCCCGCAACGGACTGGATTGAGGACATTATGTTGCGCACGGCTGGCCCTGAGAGCTATGACCAATGGGTCAACCATGAGATCCCCTTCACGGATCCCCAGGTGGCGCGGGCCTTCGATCGATTTGGGGAGATTGTGCTCAACCCCCAGTTGGTGCTGGGGGGCAATGTGGGGGTGATCAGCACCTCCTTCCAGGACTCGATTAATCCGCTTTTTACAGACCCTCCCGGCTGTTATTTGCACCGGCAGGCTAGTTTTGTCCGATCTTTCTTCCCCGAGGACTTGAATTTAGAAGAAGACGTGGCCTTTTTCCCCCTACCACCCATTGATGAGGCCCAGGGCACGCCGTTACTGGTGGGAGGCATTGCCCTGGGGGTGCTGCAAGATACACCGGAATCCCGCGCTTTGGCGGAGTTTTTCACCACGGTGCAACCCCACGAGATGTGGGTGAGTTTTGGGGGCTATCTCTCTCCCCATCGCCAGGTTGACTTAAGCCTTTACGCGGACACCCTTACCCGTCAACAAGCAGCTTTGCTCCAAGATGCGGAGGTGATTCGTTTTGATGGCTCAGATCTAATGCCGGGAGAGGTGGGCACGGGCACCTTCTGGTCGGGAATGGTGGATTATGTCAGCGGCACCGATCGGGATACGGTGCTGGAGGCGATCGAATCCAGTTGGCCCCAGGAACCCTAATGGTGATTCCCATCCCTGCCTAGGTAGCGCGTCGATCGGGGCTAACACTCAGGCGAGGCTGCGCCGGTACCCCACCGGCAGCCGGGTACACCCTAAGGGAAGATTTTCTTAGGGGCACCTCGATTAATGATGGCCTGCGGCTTCGCCGCAGGCCACAACCCTGATTCTTACGTGGGCCACTGGGCAAGAGCTTTGATTTTTCGAGGTGCCCTTAGGTTTATCCATACTCTCTAAGGGTCAGACGGGTCATCCTGCTGGGTAGATTGGGGTGCGAGGAGGTGAAAGCCTTCGGCAGTGGCCAGTTCCATGGCAGGGCCGATCGCATCGCGGGTGGGAGTATCAACGAGGAGGTAGTGGTGGAGGTGTTGGGCTTGCAGGGTAGGCAAGTCCGTGGGAATCAGGGGACGATCGCTGTAAAACTCCAAGCTGGGACGGCTATCAGGATGACTCATATAAATGACGGCATCGGGGGGAGTTTGGGCTTGGAGCATGGTACCAATCGATTGCACTGGGAACTGCTCATTAACCTCCCAGACCCACGCCTGGGAACAGAAAAAGCTGGCTAAACTGAGATATAGTCCCACCGCTAACGGAATGAAAAGGCGATCGCCCTGCCATTCTTCATGCTGTGGGTGTAACAATACACGCGCCACGGTGCTAAAGGTGAGCGTTGCCAACGCTGCCGTGATGAGTAGTGGAAGCTGCGGATCAGTGACACCGAGATAGATGCCCCCGGCGATCGTTGCCACAGTCAAAAACGCAAAAAAATACCCATAACCCTGTCCGGGCCGCTGCCCCGTCGCGAAATACCCTCCTACAATCACCGCCAAAAAGGGATAACAGGGAAACAGATACCAGGGCAATTTTGTCCCCATCCCGCTGACCACAGTTAAAAAGACTCCAAACCCCAGCAGGGCAAATAGCCCCCAAGTTCGCCACTGTTGACCTGCCTGTTTGAGCCCCACGGGAAAAAAGACGAGCCAGGGCCAGCCATATTTCAAAATTTCCAGCAGGTAGTACCACACCGGGCCATCATTGCCTTCCACTGCACGTCCTAAACGGTCAAAGCCTTGAACACCAAAATGTACGGCTAAAAAATCAGGACCATAGGTTTGGTACTGAACTCCATACCATGCCCCAGTGAGCACAGTCCCTAGGAGCAAGCCCAGCCAAGCGTAGGGATTACGAAAGAGGGACCAATGGTGGCTGAGAAGAACATACAGCCCCGCGATCGCCCCGATCGCCAAGACTAGGATTCCCTTTGTCAGGGCGATCGCCGCTAAACAGAGACCGATACCCACCGCCCAAGGGGGTTGTTTGCGGGCTTTGAGGAGACAGAGAAAGAGTAAGATCATCCAGGTATTGACGATCCCATCTAGCATCGCCAAACGGCCATGGCGCACGACTGGTAATAGGGTTAGGTAAACCACAGCAGGGTAAACCGCCTGATGGGGGTGGCGAAAGAGTTGCCGACCGACGCAGTAGAGGAGGGGTACGCCGAGGGCCGTGACGATCGCCAGGGGAAGGCGCAAGGAAAACTCCAGCCAGGGTGAGGCCAAGCCTTCCCCTCCGCTCACCCCATAGCCCAAGGCCATCGCCCAAATTGCGAGGGGTGGCTTCAACCAAAAGGGTTGTCCAAACATCGACAGATGTAGCCAATCGCCTGATCGCACCATCTCCCGGGCCAACAGAGCATAGGTTCCCTCATCCCAATCCCGCAGGGGCATCCCCCCTAGACCAATGAACCACAACACCACAGCGACGAGGGCTAGGATCCAAAACCAGTGCCGATCCGTTGTGACGGCTTGGGAAGAGGTGGGGAGATGGGCCATGGAATCGGTCGATTGAATACTGCAAACTCAACTATAGGCGACATAACCACTCACTTTACGCCCCCATACCTCAGCGCTGAAATCCAGTGGAGCTTGACTGCATTGTGGGCACCATTAGGGCACCTCGATTAATTGAGGCGCGCGGCTTCGCCGCGCGCCCCAACCCTGATCCTGCTGTAGGCACCCCCCTCAACCCTGATCCTGCTGTAGGCACTCCCCACAACCCTGATCCTGCTGTAGGCACTTCGGTGAAAATTTGAATTAATCGAGGTGCCCTTGTGGTTGACTTGGGCTGTGAGGTAGCACTTTTGGTATTAAAAATAACTGAAACCCGATCGCGGCACCGTTCAGTGGACTCTTAAGAGGTAAAATAGGTTGCCGATTGTTCTTTCCACGTTCAAGAGCATCATGATCTCCAGTAATGACTTTCGCAC
>JAYKIB010000098.1:0-3424 GCA_035285005.1 Prochlorothrix sp. | reverse complement strand
AGCGCCTTTTGGGTCAGTGCTCCATCCAGCAAGAAATCTGCCAGCATCGTATTGCTGGTGGTATTGCACTGCCGCCAACCGGGACCAAACACCGAAGGGTCATTATCCAACTGGGAACAATACTTCACCGGCAGCTTGATTATCTTGTTGTCGTCTTCCCCTTCCACTTTGATGTGGGGGTCGTAACCGTAGACCTGCTGGAGCTTGGTTTGGCCATCCCGTGCGGTGAAGGGAGAAGCCAACTCCATGAGTAAGTGTTGATTGCGATCGGGGGTGTAGCTTGTGACATAGAAAACGTGCCCCTCGGGTAAAAAGATTTTCTCGGAGTCCCTGAGATCCTCAGATCCCAGCAGTTTGGCTTTGAGAAAAGTAGCAGACTCAGCAATAGCTTTTGGCATAAACTCACATACCCTTGTAACGACGGATGGCTTTGGCGGCTGACCAGCGGACCCTGCCAGACTTGCTCACCGCCCGAGGGGTCCGATCGCAAAAAGGTTCCCACTCGATGTTCTCAACGGTCTGGCTTGAGAACCTTGACTGGCGTTTCACCTTTCCACGGCTACGGACCTCCTGATCGTATTTTTATAGGCTAGATTCGGCCAAAAAGCACCCTATTGTTAATGGAGATTTCAGGGAAGCACCGCGAAAGGGTCCGTTTCACGGGGGCAGATTGGCCCCCCATCCCCCCGCCCCTACTTCCGGCCTGGGTTCCGGCCTGGGTTCTGTCCTAGGTCCCTTCCCAAGTCCCGCCCCAGGAGCAATCGGCCTGAGTTCTTGTCGTGGTGCGGTCCTGTTGCTATAGTCGCCTCACCGCCAGCCCCCGTGCCCTTGAGCCATGACCTTCACCTCCTTTGGTTACGCCCTCTTCTTACTGGTGTTGCTCGGGATCTATTGGACCGTGCGCCAACCCCAACAGCGGCTTTGGATCCTGCTACTGGCCAGTTTTAGCTTCTATGGCCTCGTCTCCTCGGGTAGCTTGCCCGGTGGTAGCTCTGGACTCTTTGCACTGCTGCGGGGCGTGGCTTACCTGCCCCTCCTGCTCATTAGCACCCTCATTAACTTTCGTCTGGGCCTAATTCTGGGTGAAAACTCACCCCTGCGGGCCCAGGCCCAAAACCCTAACCTCTCGGAAGCTGAGTGGGAATATGCCCAGGCAGATTGGAACCAGAAACGATCGCGACTGCTATTGGTGGGAATTATCCTCAATTTAGCGCTGTTAGTGGGGTTCAAATATATTCCCTTCACGCTCTCCACCCTATCCCTCCTCTTTCGGGTTCCTGAGTTCCAAATCACCGCTGATCAACTGCGGGACAGTTTAATTGCCCCCCTAGGTATTAGCTTTTTTACCTTCGAGAGTATCGCCTATCTCGTCGATATCTACCGGGGTGCCCCTGCAACCCCTAATTTACTGCGGTTTACAACCTATAAGTTCTTTTTTCCCAAGCTTATCTCTGGACCGATCACCGGCTACCATACCCTCGCCCGCCAGTTACGCCAGGTTACCCTGCCCACCTGGAGCCGCTGGACCGAAGCCCTGTGGCTCATCGGCATTGGAGCCTTCAAAAAAGCAGTTCTGGCGGATCACCTGGGGATTTTAGTGGGCTTAAGCTACGGGAATTTGCCGCGAGCCGGGAGTGGGGACATTTGGCTAGCAACCGTGGCCTATGGCTTGCAGTTATATCTGGACTTTAGCGCCTATGTGGACATTGCGCGGGGTAGCGCCATGCTGCTGGGCCTGAACCTGCCGGAGAACTTTGATGCCCCCTACTTCACCACAAGTTTGGCGGATTTTTGGCGACGCTGGCACATGACCTTGGGCAACTGGCTGCGCAACTATCTTTACTTTCCCTTGGGGGGGTCGCGGCAGGGACTGGTTCGCACCTGCTGGAACTTGACGGTGGTGATGACAATCGCGGGCCTGTGGCATGGGGCTAACTGGGGCTTTTTGGTGTGGGGGCTAATCCATGGCTTGGGTCTGGCGGTACACCGGCTCAGTAGTAGTGTGACCCAGGGATGGACGTGGATGGCGGATTGGTGGCGATCGGTCCCGGGGACGCTCCTGGCCTGGGCCTTAACCCAGGGCTTGGTGTTTGGTTCGTGGATTTTCTTCCGGCTGCCGGACCTGCGCCAGTCGGGTTGGGCGGTGCGTCATCTCTGGGGGCATCAGGCGGATGCCCAGTTTGCCCAAAAGGTTTATTTGGATGTGAGCGGTCTCGATCGCAGTCAAATCACACTCCTAGTTCTGTTGCTGATCGGAATCATGGCGATCGTTTATGGGGTTCGCCGCATTAGCCGCCTTCAGTTTAATTGGCCCCTCAAGCTGGCAATGGTCCCAATTTTTCTCTATGCAGTTCTCCAGTTTGCGCCCCAGGGTGCCTTACCTTATATTTACTTTGATTTTTAGGGGGTCCCCCACATCAATCCCACTAGCAGGGGCCAGACGACCCATGGGGTGATCATGCTCTCCCGATGGCGGCTCATGCTTGGGTGGGGCTGGATGTAACCCGCAAAAGGCAGGGTAAATCTCGACTGCTATCCTTCAGACCCCCCTCATGCAACCGATCGCGGCTATCCCTTGGGGCACCTCGAAAAACTCCAATTTTCACCACAGTGGCCAGGGCAGAATCAGGGTTGGGTTAGGCAGCGAAGCCGCTCAATCCAATTCATAGAGGACGTACCCTAATTTGCTACCCTAGGGGTGAGGGAAGGCTCAACCCTAAACGCCACCCACGTTTTCCCCTTGACCACCTCCCTCCCATTGTTTGTATTGAGGGCTAGCCATGGATCCCTTCAGCCCCAGCGCCCCGGAGTGGTCACAATCCGCAACCCATGCCTTTGAGTTCTGCTGTCCCCAGTGTCATGCAGGTCCCCTAGACGCGCAATCTGCCTGGATCAACCGCCGATCGCCGGTCTATGGCGAAGACTACCGGAAGAAATGGCAAGAGTTTTACCAGTGCTCCTGTGGGTTAGCTTGGTGGGCCTGGAGTAGCGATCGCCCCCCCTCGGAACTCGCCCCCAAGGATGCCAACTTTGCCACAACTCCCGCCACATCGGGATTATATGCACTCTTGGAAAACTTAGACAGAGGAAACCTGGCAGGGGAAGACTTGATCCCGGAAGACTCGGCACTGGAAGACTCGACACCAGAAGACTCGACACCAGAAGGCATAGCGCAAGAAACCCCGGCACAGGAAAACGCAACAGAGCCCAACGAGTCCGCCCCCACCTCCCCCCGTGATTCTACCTCCGACTCCACCAACGGGCCTCAGGTCCAGTAGTGGATCGACACAGCTAAAATGGGAAATTATCTTCGGGTACTTTAATGAATTGTGGTGGGCGGCGTAGCCCCCCACCACAAACCAGTTTAATTCGTGGGTCACAGGGCGAAGAAAAATTTGATTTTTAGAGGTGCCCGGTAGTGAAC
>JAYKIB010000097.1:0-3817 GCA_035285005.1 Prochlorothrix sp. | reverse complement strand
TTAGCTAATCAACTGGAACACGTGTGGCAGCTCTTGATGGGTACCTACCCCCTCCCAATCGAAGCCTGAAACCCCCTCCAGCAAATACTCTCAGCCTACAGACTGGTTTTATGAAACCACCCTGCTTGTAAAGGGGGGTTAGGGGGGATTCTCTTAGAATTCCCCCTATCCTCCGAAGACAGAAGGGCAGCCGTTAAGGTGCGCAGGGGCACTTCGTCAGGCCATCCCGGTCACAGCTTACAGGGTTTCACAGCTTACAGGGTTTCCGGTTCCGCTGAAGTCAGCGGTGCCAGCAGTCCCACCGGGTTGACGCTCAGGAGCGATCGCCGTTGCAGACCTTCCCGCTGACAGATGGCATTGGCCGCAAGGAAGCCACTGCTCACCGCCCGCTCCATGAGGCCACAGGCAAAGGGCATTTTGACCCAATCCCCCGCAAAGAGGAGATTCGAGACCCCTGAGTCCGTGCAAGGTCGATCGGCATCGCTACCCGGCGGGAATCCAGAGAAGTTTTTCTGGTTCACCAACTGGCGATGGAAGCAGTTGGCTCCCGCCAGTTCCGGCACAATTTCGTAGAGTTCCTGCTCGAAGGTGGCGAGCAAGTCGGCCTGGGTCGGAAATTCAGCTTCTTTATAGCAATAGGAGTGCAGTTCCACCACACTGCCCCCGGTGCGATCGGCCCAGGCTTTATAGTCGTCCTGGATGTGGTGGTAGAGGGTGATGCTATCGGTGAGGCGATAGCCCGAGAGGGAGGTGAAGTCGCTGTAGTCCCAGGGAAAGTCCCGATCGAACCAGAAGCGCACCGTGGCGAAGGGATCGGACACCGCCAGTTGATCCACCTGGTTCAGCACCGTGGGGTTCGCGGATCCCGCCGACAGGGCAAAAATATTGCGCATTCCGACCACATCCGCCGCCATCACGTAATAATCCGCCTCTAGGGGAATTTCAGCAAGATTTTCCGGCGGGTCCAGGGCCACCAGTTGCAGCCGATCGCCTTGGCGATCGAGCACTTGGAAGCGGCTAAGGTTGCGCGGCGCTGGCCCCCCCTGCACCTGGCCCGACCCATCGTAGAGGGCACCGTGACAGGGACAGAGATAGCCTTGCTCACCTTGGGGTTGCACCGTACAGCCCTGGTGGGTACAGGTGAGGGATAGGGCTTCTTGACGGGGCCCATCGAGGACATAGACCGCATCACCGGCCCCGAAGTATTCCACCGCATCGGTGCTGAGAAGGGGATTTCGATCGACCCAGAATGGTGCGGTGGTTCCCGAGCCACCCTGCTGATAGCGCAGTCCAGCAATTTTCCCGTCCTGCCAGTCCAGGCCCGTAAGCGTGGCCTCGGTGATGATTTCGCCCCCCGTGGCCGTAATCGCCGCCGCGATCGGGTCCACTAAACTGCGACCCATATCCTGACAAGTACCGCGAAAGGCCAAGCCTTCGGGATTCCCAAAGAAATAAAAGTGGAAGAACTGGGTCATTTCCGCCACACTGAGCATGTCAGGGGCATTGAGGCTCGATTTAGCAAAGGGCAGAAAATAGACCTCATAGAGACCCCGGGGGAAATCTTCCGCCGCCCAGTCCGCCACCGCTAGATGATCAAGGCGTTGATAGCTTTTTTCCGGGTCAAATCCGGCAATATTCTTGAGCACATCCCAGTGCTCCCACTTGGTCAAGTTCAGCCCCCAACGCAGGTTATTGGGGGACCCCACCGCTAAATCGACCACATTCCAGGGAAAGGCCGATCGCCGGGGCTTAAAAATCTCGGGGTCGTACTGATCCTTATACAGCACCGCATAGGTGGGTAATTCCGTGAAGTTTTGGCGAATGCTGAGTTCATCCACCAGCCCCCACAGATTGTAATACTGGGGAAAGAAGCCATGGAAACCATGCTCGGTAATAAAGGACTCACCGTTCACCTCGATCGGCCAACTGGCAATTTTCCCGCCCAATTGGGGCGATCGTTCCAGCATGGTCACCGTAAATCCCCGCTGACTCAGTTCATAGGCCGCACTAAGGCCGGCTAACCCTCCCCCCACAACGACCGCCGATCGGGGTCGATCGAGGGACCGAGGTAAGGTGAGGCTATCCTGCTCATGGACGGTGGGCTGGGGCTTGGCGATCCGGCTGTAGCTCAGCAGCCCCCCAAGGGTACCAATACCAAACAGCTTCAAGAGAGTCCGCCGAGAGAGGGGAGGAAAGGCGGAGGGATTGGGTGATTCAGTCATGCTTCTATGTCTTAGACCAAGGGGAGAGATACAGGAAGAAGAAGAGATTTGCGGTGCCCTAGAGCAGCTTTATGATTCTTTACAATATTACCCTTTCCCCTCGGGGAGGAACGTCCTTGTCAGAATCTTTTCCGATGGCATGGGCCACACCACGTCTGACAGGGGCTATCTCCCCACCGTTTGGATGAATCGCGGTACCCTACCATCCATCCATTACCAAAGGACTTGCCATGGGGGCTTTTCAATTTGGCTCATCCCGCCAAGCACGTCTCAATCAATCAGCCCAACTCACCCACCTAAACGAACACCAGCACCTAATTCATCGCCACCGATCGCCCAAATCAGAGGTTCCCTCCTTAACTGACGCGGAAATTCAACACCTCAAGCGACGGGGTGTCTATATTCCCCCGCATGCTGTCACTCCCGATGCCGATCGCAGTCGATCGCTCCAATCTGGGGAGAACCCAACACCGCACTCTGCCAGTTGGTGGCGGCAATGGGTGGATTGGTGGGAAAGCACCCGCTGGGAAAAAACCCTGGAAATGGTGGTCCAGGACTTGGAGAACCTGGCTCTGTTGGACCTCTTGGCGGTCACGGCCAATATCACGATCGTCTTTAGCCTGTGGTCTTTTGTGGCAGATGGTCCCGATCGGGAAAAGCAGAAGCACTATCAAGCCTGGAACGTCATCAACAGTGCCGCCCTCATCAGTAGCGCCCCACGGATGTGATGGCGGAATCCAACACTGATATGGTTGCCTCCCGGGTGGGCAGCAGTGGCGAGGGGGGACGGACTGCGGCGATCGAGGAACTCTATGAAGATCGCCAATCCCTAGCAGGACTCAACGCCCCCCAAGCCTACTTGCCCTTCCTCAACCTTTCCAGTCGCTATCGCTGTCTTCCCACGGAGTTTCTCACCCTCAACTTCTCTGCCCTCAACACCCAAGCCCCCCTCATGGTACGGACCCCAATTCAGATTGTTGGGGGGCAAGGCTGGAGTTTGGGCCAAACACTGCAACTCCAATGTCCACTGACACGGGGCCGCGTCCAGGCTGACCTAGCCAAGGCCAATCTAGAGGAAGCCTATTTGGGCGGGGCCAATTTCGCCTGGGCCAATATGGTTGGGATCTTCCTCAAGGGAGCAGCGCTGGCCGGTGTTGACTTGACCGGAGCAAACCTGCGCCATGCCCATCTGCAAGGCGTATTTCTGGGGGGTGAGGACTTGGAGGGGAACTATTTGGGCGGGGCCGATCTGGACCATGCCAAACTCCAAGGAGCAAATCTCCGTGAAGCCTACTTCGAGTTAACCCAACTAAACCAAACCAACTTTGAGGATGCAATTCTGCACCGCAGTATCTTTTTTGGGGTGGATTTAGCCCAGGCTCAGAATGTGGACTGGAGCCAGTTTGCGCCCAATCAAGGGGAAGACACGATCGTGCTATGCCGCGTCCAGCTTCCGGCTGGTGTGGAGGTTGATCCCGATCGGGACTGTGAACAGTTACATCAAATTTTTGCCGATCGCTACCCGGAGGTCTTTGAGGAGGCGGAGATTGCCCAAGGCTACGTGCAATTTGTGTACGGCCAGATTGATCAACAAA
>JAYKIB010000096.1:0-22834 GCA_035285005.1 Prochlorothrix sp. | reverse complement strand
CACCGCCCGTTCGACTACGCTCAGGACATCGCTTCTCCCAGCCGGGAGAAGGGGACAAGTCCCTCTCCCAAAGAGGGAGAGGGATTTAGAGGATGTTTGGAAACTTCAGCCAAGGGCCGTAGGCCCTTGCCGAATCCCCCTCAGTCCCCCTTTTGAAGGGGGAAGAAGAGGTCGTCCCCCTCTTGTAAAGGGGGGTTAGGGGGGATTGTCTTAGGTTTCCAAACATCCTCTTAGGGTGAGGGCTTCCAAAACGGAATGCACCCAATTATGCAACGCCTTAATCGAGGTGACTCATCGAGGTACCCAATCGTGGTGCCCAGATGTAACTCTGGATATCGCCAGGTTCCTACAGTGAAGGGCACTTCGATTAATTGTGTCGGGCGGCGAAGCCACCCGACACAACCCTGATTCCTAGGTGGGTCAGAGGCCGAAAACTTGGATTTTTCGAGGTGCCCTGAAGAAGGGGTTTGAAACCTGCGCTCAAGTGTATAGATCCTGGCAGGATCCCCCTCGGTTCCTCTTTTTATAGAACCCAAGTTATAAGGCCCAACCCCAGGACTCGGGATCCTTGGGGGCCACATCCTTGGGCTTCTCATCTTCAATGTGGCCAATTTTCTGTAAAATCTGGACTCGTTCTTGGTGCAAACGCCAGTTCTGGGGATCCTCCCGTAGGGCATGGGCATAGGCTTCCGCTGCCGCATGGTAATTCCCCAACACATCTAAACATGCACCGCGCCGCTCCCACGCTTTTCCCGGTGTCGCCTTAACCCAATAATGATTCATCTCGATCGCCGCGTTATAGGACAGCAAAGCTTCCTGATATTGCTCACCCTGCTCTAGCAGTTGACCCCGCTTAAACCACCCCTCCGAAAACCGAGGATATAGGGTGAGGGCTTGATTGAGGGCTGCAATTGCCTCCAGACTTCGATCGAGGCGCTGGAGGACCATGGCCTGGTTATACCAAGCGGCAACACAGGTTTTCTCGAGGTTAGCCGCCTTACGATGGGCATTGAGCGCGTCTTCAGGACGGTTTTGGAGACTGAGAATGCGGCCCCGGCAGAGCCATGCCTTGGCGGAATGGGGCTGGAGCGCTAGGGCACGATCGCAGGTGGCCAGGGCTTCGCCGTAGTTGTGCTGCAATAACCACTGTTGACTTTCCTGAATCAGCACCTCAACAGTCTGGTGGCGCGTTGCGGAGAGGATAGATTGGGACGAAGGAACCTCAGGCATAGGACGACCCTGGTGAGACAGAAATGAGGGGAAACAGCAACGGGAAGCGCGTCGGTGGGGATCTGATGGACTGACAAACCTGGGGCAGACCTCAACATAGATGCGGATCCAGAAGCCTAACCCCACCGTCCCAAGTTCCTTGTAGAAGCGCAGTTTCCGCGCCCAAGGTAGCCCTGATTTGTCAGTCACCATCGGTCGCGGACGGCTCGGACAGCTCCACGGGATCCATAACTCTTTACGAGAAAACCCTGGGGGATCCGTATAAACCCCACCCACACGCGCTGACGAGTCTGGTTTCCATCTTGACCCCCAGAACCCAAGAACGATCGCCCCAGCCCATAGCGGCAGTCGGCGGAGGGGCTCCCCCAAATCAACGGGAAAACCGGCAGAAGCTCCTGGCCTCAGCTGTCCCAAGGCACCGGTCCGTTGCTATACCATTGATGTGGCCCTGCTCTGGCCCAGCTTGCTCTGGCCTAGCCTAATGGGGCCAGCCACTGTACCTTGCCCAGTTGACTGACAAAAATCCTGCATTGGGCGCGAAAACCGCGACCCCACAAGGCGTTTGGGATTCTAGGGGTCAGGTTGCCTGACCCGCCCGCTGTGCCTAGATTTAACCCACTTTTGTCAGTCACTCAGGTGCCTTGCTCTGGCCACCACCAGCGCATTGTCGAGATTTCCCTAGCCATACCTCAGCACTACATCTATCTCTCCCAATTCCTGCCGATCGCTTTTATTCCCTCCTAATTCCTCCAGTTCCCCATCCCTCGCCATCGAGCCTGACCCCACACCGGTTCCCCCATGTTGCACCCCTCCGCCTCAAGTCCTGTGGCATCGCGCCGCCCGCTGCTCATTGCCGGTACCCAACCCCGGAGCGGCCAGCAGCAGTTGGCCCAGATCCTCTGTGCCTATGCCCAGCAACATCACGCCAGTCCGGCCCAATGCTTAACCCTCACCCCCCCCTTGAATCTGGCCCACCTTTGGCCCCAAGTGGAGGCCCTCAGCCAAGCCGCCAGACCCGATTACCCCAGCAGTCCCCCGCTCGCCTTGCACCCTGAGCAACCCAGCCGATCGGCGACCCAAACTGCAATGCGGACAGATCCAGCCGTCACCCCTGCTTGGTCGCTTGTAGTGGTGGATGAAGGCTTGGGAGATGTGGTGGCAACCGAGACGACGGTGGCGGATTTGGCCTGGGATTGGCGCTTATCGGTGGTGTTGGTGGTGCCTGTCCAACCGGGTTGCCTGGGACAGGCGATCGCCCATAGCGCCTTAGCACGCCAAAGCCGCTGCCACCTCAAAGGGTTGGTACTGGCCTGTCCCACCGCAGACACTTGGATCGATCGCCACATTCAAGCCGATCCCCATCTCTTCCAACAGATGACCCAACTGCCGGTCCTTGGCTATCTGCCGCCCCCCACCCACACCGAGTCCCCCACGGCCCAATGTCAAGCTGCCGCCGCCCTTCACCTGGAACGACTCTGGTTCTGATCAGCAGGACACGCCCGCTCCAGTGGTATGAGCGAGTAGACCACGGCTTCAGTCCTGTCTCCCTTTGGGTATGGGTGCGCTCCCATAGCGATAAGGGTGGCTATACTGGCGGGCACCTCGATTCATGGGATTGTGCGGCGAAGCCGTCCAATCCAAACCCTTACGCTTGCGTGGGCTATCTCCCAAAAAGTTGGATTAATCGAGGTGCCCTGGCTATACTCAGGCAGCCGAGGGAACCCAGCATCGTGCAGATGCAGCGACCCCAGGGAGCTACCCTATCTTCCGCGAGGCAGTCCCCATCTTGTCCCGTCCCAGTCCCGTCCAACCAGTCCAGCGGGGTGCTCCAGACACAGCCGTAGCCCGCCGCCGCATTAGGCCGCGATCGGGACTAGCCGTAGCGCAACTTAAAGGCCAAAATCGTACCGGCCAGCCCTAGAGTCACCGCATTTGCTGCAATAACTGGGATATCTCCCGTCAAAAGGCCGTAGACCAGCCAGAGAAATACCCCTAAGCAAAAAATCAAAAACATCCCCAGGGACACATCCTTCGCAGATTTCGATCGCCAGGTTTTGAGCAGTTGAGGCACAAAGGCGATCGTGGTGCAAGCTCCCGCCAGCAACCCTAAGAGCGTCACCGCAGTCATGCAACACCGGTCTCCTGACGCCACCACAGTTGAATCTGGCCACCGGGATGGCTACTGATTAACAAATCTCCCGAGGGACTGAGGGTAAGGTTCAAAATGGCATCGATGGGATCCGCGAGATTGCCCTGGGGTTTGCCCGTTGGCACATGCCAGAGCTTGAGGCGACCGTCGGCTCCGCCACTGATCAGGGTGTGGCCGTCGGGGGTCAAGGCTAAGGCCGTCACCGGACCCGTGTGGGCTTCTAGCCCGTAACAGGGCGTACGGCTGGGCAGATGCCAGAGGTAAATATTGCCATTACTACAGCCACTGGCGAGGATGGTCCCATCGGCACTGAGGGCTAGGGCTTCCACAGCACTACTGTTGGCCGTGAGCACATCCAGGGTTTGGCCATCGGGCAACCGCCACAGGCGTAGGTGTCCCTCTTCCCCACCGCTAATGGCACAGTCTGAAGCCGCCAGGGCCAGGGCTTGGATGCTTCCTTCATGCCCCTCCAGGCAGTCCGAGTGTCCCCGCTGTAAATCCCAAATCCGCAGGGTTTGGTCATAGCTACCACTAATCAAACCCACGGTCAGGTCAGGGGAGGCATTCGGAGATGGGTCCGGCTGGGCATCGGCGGCGATCGCCTGGACCTGGGCCATCACCGGATCCACAAAAAAGGCTAAGGCTTTAACGGATCCGTAGTGCCCCTCCAGGGTGGTAATGAGGCGTTCGTCCTGGAGATCCCAAAGTTGAATCCGGTGATCGTAGTTACCGCTGGCCAAGAGGCGATGATCCGGGCTGAAGGCCAGGGCACTGATGGGGGAAGGCGTAGACCACTCGGCCTGGAGCTGACCGTCCGGCAGTCCCCAAATCCGAATTTGCTGATCCGTCCCCCCCGTAACCAAACGCTGGCCATCACGACTGAGGGCGATCGCGTTTACCCAACCACTGTGGGCCACAAAACTTAAGCCCTGCTGCCAACTGAGGGCCTCTTGCCAGAACTGGGGAATGGCAGCTGGGCTGGGGGCTGCGGGATCGGGGGTTGGGAGGGGGAGCGCAGTCGCCGGATCCAAGGGGGGATCCGCAGCCGGATCCGCAGCCGAGTCCGCTTGCGCAGAGGAAGACGGCCGTGCCTGATCGGGGGAAGTTTGGAACTCAGGCGGTCGGGGCATCCCTGGTTTTGTCGGGCTTCCCCCAGACCCGGGATCCACCGCAGTCGATCGCAGAGCCTCATCGGGCGGCATCATCGGAGACATCGGCGGCAGCGCGGTCTCGGGGCGAGATGGGGAAGTAGACGCGGCAACAGTCATGGGGTTGGATGCCACGTCCTCCTCGATCGCGGTATCGTCAGGCCACGGTATCTCTTCCACGGTGGCGGCGGGCGTCCCCCGATCGTTCCGGAAGGGGAAAGCGGGAAGTTGGGGGGAACTGGCGCTGGTTTTGGGCGTCTCCCGCGTCTCCGTGCCCAGGGAGGGAGACCCCGGGGAAGAAGACGAGGAGGAAGCGGGCGGAGGCGTGATAGCGGGCGATCGATCGGTGGGTGACGCAACCGTCTGGTCGGGAAACACCGGCGGGGTCTCCGGGTCCAGCTCCACCGGCTGGGGCAACAGTTCATTCAGGGCGTTCACCACCTGGTGTAGGCTCTGATCCAGCCGGGTATTTTGCAACCGCAGTTGGGCCATGGCCAGTTCTAAATCCTGGCTGCTTTGGAGTTGGGAGAAACTGCCTGCGGACTGACGTTTCAAGGTTGTGCGCAGGGTTTCCTGTTCTTCCGTCAATTCTTGGCGCACTTGGCGCAATTCAGCGAGGATACGGCGGAGGCTACGTCGATCGCTCTGACGACGGTTCCACTGGTTTAGGATTAAGGCCAAAGCCATCGCTGCAAGGAGAGGAGCAGTCCGTCCTGTGGCAAAAAAATAGAGTAGTCCCAGGGCGACGAGGACTAAAGCTGCCACTTCTGCCATCGGGAGCCAGCGTGACAGAGTTGAAGACACAGAAGACACAATTGAAGGCACAGGCGACACACTTAAGCGTTCATAAGCATTCGGACGAGGCAGGGCCAGCCATGCTAGAACGACACACAACCGGTCTTCCAGCCAAGAACCAAGACCGACCCTAAGCTACGTTATCCCACCCCAGGGAGTATCGTCTACTGGGATATTTTCTAGGCTTAACGACTCATCTCGAGTACCAAAAAGAGTCCAATCCCCGCTTTAATCGTAAATTCCAGTCTTTAATCGAGCACCTCGAAAAATTCAAATTTCTATGGCAGTGCCCACGGCAGAATCAGGATTGTGGCAGGCGGCTTCGCCGCCTGCCACAATTAATCGAGGTGCCCTAAAGTGGGTGTGGCAGCGGCAAGATTGCGATCGATCCGGGGGGGTGCATCCCGTTTTGGAAGCCCTCACCCTAAATCCCTCTCCCAAAGAGGGAGAGGGACTTTAATCTTATTCCCCTTCTCCCAGTTTGGGAGAAGCGGTGCCCTGAGCGCAGTCGAAGGGGGCTAGGGGATGAGGGCCAGACTCGCCAAAGTGAGATGTACCCATGCGGGGAGCACAAGCCCCCGCACAGCGGGAGATCCGTGGCCTCCGGGTTGCGGTGGATGGCGAAGCCGCTCATGATACTGGCAAAGCCGCTCACTATACTATAAAGAGGAATCCAGAGGGGGATTCCGCCACAGAAGGGAAGCGTGATGATTTTAACAGCCCGATTTTATGGATTTTTGGCACTAGGGGCGGTTTTGGCGCTGGTTTTTAGCTTACTAACTTCCCTGGCTGCTGCTTTTGGTTTGATGTTGATCTATGACCTGACTTTGTTGGGGATTGCGTGGGTGGATAGCCGCCGAACCCGCGATCGTCGGGTGACGGTAACTCGCCACCTGGAACCGCGCCTCTCCATTGGCCGCGATAATGCCATCTCATTGGAGGTCCGGCACCCCAAACCCAGGGCTCCCCGCAAGGCAAAGACCGCAACTCGGTCCACAACGGTTATCCAAATCCAAGACCACCATCCCACCGACCACCTTACGGTGACGGGTTTGCCGATTCTGGCCCAACTGCCCCCCCCTTCCCTGCACCAAACGTCCCGTATTCTCCAATCCCAGACTGAACCCCCAAGTCGATCCCAGTTGCAATCCCAGGCCCAGTCCCAATCACCATCCCAGTCCTCTTCCGGGTCTTTTGGGTTGACGTATCACGTCCATCCGACCCGGCGTGGGGTACGGCGCTGGGGAGCGATTCAGGTGCGCCAGCGCAGTCCCTGGGGGCTGGTCTGGCATAGTTGGCGTTTGGAGCAACCCGCAGAAACCCAGGTATATCCTGATTTAGTGGGGTTGCGGGAATTATCGATTCGGCTAGCGGTGCAGGCAGCGGGCAACTTGCAGCAGCGGCGGCGCTGGGGAATGGGGACGGAGTTCGCGGAATTGCGGGACTATGGGGCGGGGGATGATCTGCGATTGCTGGACTGGAAGGCGACGGCACGACGGGGCCAGCCCTTGGTGCGAGTACTGGAGCCGGAGCAGGAACAGACCCTGGTGATTTTGCTCGATCGGGGACGTTTGATGACGGCCCAGATTCAGGGAATGCAGCGGTTTGACTGGGCGATTAATGCGGCACTCGCCTTGGCGGTGGCCGGGTTGCACCGGGGCGATCGGGTGGGGTTGGGGGTTTTCGATCGGGAGGTTCACACCTGGATTCCACCCCAACGTGGCCAAGCGCATCTTTCCCAGCTTATTGAGGCGGTGACTCCCCTGGAGCCAGTCTTGGAGGAACCGGACTATATGGGGGCAGTGACGACGGTGTTGCGCCAACAAACACGCCGTGCTCTGGTGGTGATTTTGACGGACCTAGTGGATGCGATCGCCTCGGCGGATCTGCTGGCGGCTCTAGCTCGCCTCAGCCCTCGCTATCTTCCCTTTGGGGTCGCTCTCCGGGATCCCCTACTAGATCAGCAAGCCCAGGGCGTCGCGATCGGATCTAGATCGGCCCCGGATTCCAGGGCAACGGCTCCGTTTAACCCGGGTCACCCAGCCGCGACCAACCCTGTAACTGCGGCTTATCAGCAGGCAGTGGCCTTGGATCTATTGGCCCAGCGTCAGGTGGCCTTTGCCCAGGTCAAGCGGCAGGGGGCTTTGGTGCTGGATGCTCCGGCTCCCCAGGTGGGGACTGAATTGGTGGATGCCTATTTGCGCCTGAAGGCGCGTAACCGACTTTAGGGGGTGTTTGACGACTCCGGCCTACCGTAGATTTTCGGGAAATCCTTATTTACTGCGACCAAGGGCGGTAGCAACGAGCCGTAATAAAGTAGGGATGGAAGCACTCCAGAAACTGAGTTTGTAGAACCCGGAAAAACTCTTCCATAACAGCCGGATCGTCCAGGTGAAAGGGAAACTCCTGGTTTACACCCTTGTAAAAATACCAGTTGGTAATGAGGCTCCCCCCCGATCGTAGCCAGCGGCGAAAGTCCTTCAGCTGGCCCACGGGGTCAGGTAAGTGCTCCAGAACATCAAAGCAAATAATCGAGTCAAACTGGGGGGTTTCTGGCATTGTGCCACAGCAGTGGAGTTTTTCCGATAAGCCGAGCTGCTGGGCGCGGTATGTCACGAATGCTAAGTTTACCGGGTTGGCATCACAGTAGGTTACCTGGCTCACTTGGGGGCAGAGGGCGGCGGCGATCGCATGGGTACCAATACCACCCCCAAAGTCGAGCACTTCCCCCTGGGCGAAGTCTGCAATTAACCGTAGAGTATCGCCAATATAGTCCTGGCTACTGAGGTGCCAGGCACCTAAATCAAAGAGATAGGCTTCTCCCACCTGATCCTGGTAGAATTCCGTTGCTTTTTCCCAGTCGAAGTCCCGATGTCCGAGGGTGGCCAGATCTTCCGTGCCTTGGGCAAGTTTTGCCTCTAGGGTTGCGGCATCTAGGTTCAGGAAACCCTGCAAGTGAGCCTTTAGATCAAAGGCATGATCCCAGTAGGGAGCGATCGCAGGGGCAGTGGGGAAATTGGCCATGGTGCAAGTAATAGGGACAACTGGGGGCAAAGGGGCTGCTCAACCGGGGACATTCAAACGGGGGCACCCCGACTCATTCAAATTTTCACCCAGTGACCCGCAAAAGAGTCGGGGTTGTGGGGCGGATGGGCGGAGTCGAAGCTCCCCATTCATCGAGGCACCCAACAAGCGGTTAGGCAGGAATAACAGCAATGCAGTCGATCTCGACCCGCGCATCCTTGGGCAGTCGTGCCACCTGAACGGTTGCCCGGGCAGGAGCCGTTGCTTCGTCGAAATACTGGCTATAAATGGCATTAACCTTGGTAAAGTCATTCATATCAGCCAAAAATACCGTGGTTTTCACCACCTGAGCGAAGTCTACTCCCGCTGCCAATAGGACCGATCGCAGGTTTTCCATCACTTTATGGGTTTGGGCTTCCACGTCTTCCGGTGCAATCAGAATGCCGGTGGTCGCATCTAGGGCAATCTGGCCCGACGCAAACAGCAGGGAGCCGGTGGCTACGATCGCTTGGTTGTAGGGACCAACAGGTGCGGGTGCGTCGTCTGTTTGGATGATGCGTTGGGTCATGGTGAAAATCCTGCTGATGTTAAAACTGAGGGGAATCCCAAGGGGAGCGTCCCCCATTATCCCCCTTGCGGGTTCCTACCGTGACGAATTCTGTGGGATGGGGCAACTCTCCCAATTGCCCCGTTGCGTCGGATCAGGGGCCGGAGGCGGTGCGGTTAGGGGAGTCGATCGGTTCGCTGATCGGTTAATCGATCGCGGCGGGGTACCATCGATGCAACGTTAGCCGCCAGAAACTGCGAGGTTGGCGAAGGCATGGCGTAGCGTGTCCGGGTTGACGGTATCCAGGGGTTCCACTTCACCCAGAATCGGCACCTGGCCCCAGGTTTCTAAGGTTGTGCGGTTGCTGGGATTTTTAGGGCCGTTCAAAATAACGCCAAGGATGGGGATCTGGGCACTACGCAGGGCCGCTAGGGATAGGAGGGTATGATTGAGGGTTCCTAGGCCACTGCGGGCTACTAGGCAGACGGGAAGTTGAAGATAATGGATTAAATCGAGGATATATTCCCGATCGTTGATGGGAACGAGCAATCCCCCGGCTCCCTCCACGATGAGATGGGGCTGGGTCACGGCTGGGAGAGAGAAATCGTCCAGTTGGATGGAAACTTGGTCGATCGCAGCGGAGGCGTGGGGAGAGAGGGGTTGGGTGAGGCGAAAACGCTCGGGATAGAAGTGATGGTCGGGTAATTGGGTGACTTGGCGGACGGTTTCTGTGTCGGTACTGGGTTCCAGGCCGGACTGAATCGGTTTCCAGTAGGCCCCCCCCAAGCCGAGGGTGAGCATGGATGCAATGACGGTTTTACCAACGTCGGTGTCAGTGCCGGTTACGAAAAAGGTGGAGGGCCATGAGAAGGAGGACATACGCCACAGTGCTCGATCAGGGTGGGACGGATCGAAATCTATGCTACCCCAAGACTAACCGTCGTACCCACTTTGCGATCGATCGATCGTCCGCTGCAGACCCTGCCAAGGCGGGCGGTAGGGGATGCAATGACCACTTCACCTGCCAGCGTAGGGACTCCCCCGGTTCAATGCGGCGATAGGGCCCCTGCACCTCCATTTCCACATAGGTCCGGTCTCCATTGACATAGATCTCGATTTCTCCTTCCCCCGGGGCTTGGTCTGCCGGTCCCACATCCTCAAATTGCTTCAGAAAGAGAAGAGCCCCATCCAAATGGGCCAGCCAGCCTTCGGCGGCGTCTCCAAACAGTTTTTGATCGCGGTACTGCTGGTCGATCGATCCCGATCGACGATGGTCCCACCACACAATACCCTGGGCCTGCTGGGTGACGGGCATCGGGAAGGGTTCTACGCCAAAGGGTAAGGTCTGGGCACCGTAAAAGGACAGCCCCCCTGCCGACACCCGCGACACCTCCCAGGGGGCATAGGTCACAGCCACCTGCCGACAGTTTTTGAGGTCGTAGGTCAGGAGGAGTTGGGGAATCTGATCCGATCGGAGGCTCAGTTCGAGGGTTTTCGTCACCTGTACACCCCACTCTGGGCTCGGGGCGCTGGTCAGGGTGAGGCTGTTTGAGGGATTGGGATGGATAGTAGGGTTCACGCCATCACGGTTCGCGCCATCACGGTTCGCGACATCACGGTTTGTAACAGGACCAGCAGTACCATTCGTAGGATCGTCACAGGACCGCAAAGGCTGGCTGGGTAATGCGCTGGACAGGGGATTGGGGGCAATTACCCGGTAGGGCGATCGATCGATCGATGCTGACGGCGGCCACCCCCACCGGGATTGGGGACTGACCCACAGCGTTGAGCCATAGTTTTGGGGATCCACATCTGGTCCCTGGAGCACCGTGGCCCCATCCCAGGCAAAGGCTGTGATCCGTCCTCCCCGTTGGCTTTCCACGGTCACGCTGAGGGTTCCTGTCGGTCCGGTGAGGCTGAGCTGACTCGTGATTGGGGTTGGGGTGCCTGAGATGCCGGAGATGTCTGGGATCCCATGGGTCGGGTTTGTCGTGGGATCTGGGGGGATGATGTTGGGATGGGCGGTTCCAACCGCAGCAAAGGGCGCGGCTAAGGATTCGGCTAAGGGTGCAGCCTGCGCCAACGGACGATCGATCCATCCGCCCCAAACCAATCCCACACTCCAGCACAAAACCCCTAGGGTCCAGCCCAACCCGGTTAGCATGTATCCCATTATTTCTGCCCCGATCTATTTGTCTCTGGGGTCCCTCGATATAATAGGGATAGACGGCTTCGCTGCCCCTTCGGAGACCTGTGGTGCGTTAGGTGGAGCCCTAGGGCACCGCCACTACTGAAGGGCACCTCGATTAATTGTGGGGGGCGGCTTCGCCGCCCCCCACAACCCTGATTCTGCCGTAGGCACTACGGTGGAAAGTTGAATTAATCGAGGCGCCCTGAATCTATTAATGGGCACCTCGATTAATGGGATTGGGCGGCGAAGCCGCCCAACCCAAACCCTGAGCCTTCCGTGGGCTGTCCTAGGTTGCCAACCAGCCCCGCAGGAAATAGTAGACCGAGATCAACTGTTCCTTGACGATCTGGCTAGTGACATGGAGAGCTTCTGAACTGGGCATCAAATCGAAAGGATAGCGCGTCACCCGTTGAAACCGTGTATCCTGCACCGTGACAAAATCCGTGGGACGCGGCACGATCGTTACCCCATTGCCTCCATTGATTTCGGGAACGTTGTCTAGGGTTTGCTCAAAAGTGGCCATGGCCCGTGGCATTTCCAGGGCAGAGGACACTAAAACGAGGGCTTCCGTGCCCCGTAGTCCATTTTCTTCGTTAGCTAAGAGCCGCCGCACTGACTCTGCACTCTCCCGCACATCGGCCGCACTGTCGCTCCCTTCACCGACCAAAATCGCGCCATCTGGAACCCCGAGATCAACCAAAACCTGACGCACAGCTCGAATTTCTTTGAGATCAGCGTTGGTCAGACGTTCTGCTTCATTTTCCTGACTCGATGCCTCAGGGGATAGCTCCATATTGCGTCGATCGTTCGCACAAAGAATCACTCGCCGGAACGTGCCGCGCTGTCGGTAAATCGTAGCCGCCGATCGCAGTCGATCGCCAGAGTCCGTCAGTTCAATCTGGGTTCGGGGGGGCAATCCAGGTTCCGTGGTGCCCTGGGCCAGGACCACCATGACTGTGGCGGGCGCAATGTCCGAATCTGCCACGGCCTCCGCGAGGTCCGCTTCCATCTGCTCACTCAAGCCATAGGCTGTCACCGGCGCACTGCACACCAGCAGCAAAACCAGCACCCACATCAAGCGATTTTGGAAAGTTTCCCCCAGTTTATCGGGCTTAAATGCTTCGCTCCAGGAGACCAAACTGATGAGGAAAATGATGGCGAGACCGAGGGGTTGAAAGGGCAACGAGAGAATGCTCCAGGCCTCGGCTACGATTCCCTGATTGGGTTCAAAAAAGGCCAAAATGAGCAGAGTAACAAAGGCCAGAAACCCAATGGTGGTGTAGAACTGCGTTTTGATGAACTGGCCCAGAAGCTGACGGAGAACAAAAAAGATCAGCAGCCACAACAGAACCTGCGTTAGTAGTTCAAACATGGCTGTTACTCCTCATGAATGGAACAGAATGAATGGGGACACCTCGATAAATCCCAAGTTGGAACAGTCCCAACGAGTGTCCTGTGACCTACGCCAGCATTGGGCTGGGTGTGGTCAGCAAAGCCGCCGCCTAAACCCATGAATCGAGGGCCTCGGGGCGAGCAAAACTTAAATGATTGCGAGGTGTGCCTGGGGTGAGAAGTCCAGAAAGAAGCACAAAACCCGGAAAAGACAGCGTCCCAGACTTCCGTGCGATCGGGGTCTAGTCCAGGGATTATGCCTTCGATTTCAGGGCCGTGTGGATGGCCTGGATAACGGACTGCAATACCTTAACACGGGCATAGTACTTATCATCCGCCGGTACTAAAGTCCAGGGGGCAAGGGGAGTATGGGTGCGCTGAATCATTTGGTTAACCGCCACTTCATAGGCAGTCCACTTATCCCGGTTGCGCCAGTCTTCCTGGGTGAGTTTGTGTTGCTTAAAGGGATCCTGTCGCCGCTCTTCAAAGCGTCGCAGTTGTTCCTCCGGGCTAATGTGCAACCAGAATTTAACCAAAACATAGCCCGCTGTCACCAGTTGGGCCTCAAATTCATTAATTTCCCGGTAGGCTCGTCGCCACTCCATTTCGGTGGCGAAACCTTCAATCCGCTCCACCATGACGCGGCCATACCAACTGCGATCGAAAATACCAATATTCCCGGCTGCGGGTAACCGTCGCCAAAAGCGCCAGAGGTAATGCTGAGCTTTCTCTTCGTCACTGGGGGCGGCAAAGGCGTGGACTCGATAACTGCGGGGATCGAGGATATCGGTGAGTCGCTTGATAGCGCCCCCTTTACCGGCTGCATCCCAGCCTTCAAAGAGCATCAAAACGGGTAGCTTCTGCTGGTGTACTTGCTGCTGTACCCGTCGTAGTTCTGTTTGGGCGAGTTTCAATTGGGCTTTGTAGTCTTCCCGAGTCAGGGCAGGGGTCAGATCCACCTGGGCTAACCAGTTCGGTTCCATGGGATCCAGTCGCGGAGAGGGGGCGCTCGCTGCCGGGGTAGGAGGGGGCGCAGCTTGTAGGACTTGGCGACGATCGAGGGCTTCGCGGAGGCTGGCGACGACGGCGGAGAGAACTTTGACCCGGGCCCAGCGTTTGCAGTCGGCTTCCACGAGGGTCCAGGGGGCGTTACCCGTACTGGTGTGTAGGATCATTTCCTCCGCCAGATCGAGGTATTTGTTGTAGTGCTTGACCTGTTGCCAATCCTCGGGTCGTACTCGCCATGCGAGTAATTCGTCTTTGCTGTACCCTTTGAGACGTTTTTTCAACTCCTTGCGGCTGATGTGCAGCCAAAACTTGGCAATGGCCATGCCGTCATCTGTCAGTTGCCGCTCAAGGGCATTAATATCCCGGAGTGCGGTGGGGACATCTTCACCGGGAATGCGCTTAAAAAGACGATCTTCGAGAACGCGGGTATACCAACTGTGGTAAAAAATCGCGATCGTTCCTTTGGGGGGGAGTTTATGCCAGAAGCGCCACAGAAAGGGGTAGGCGCGTTCTTCTGGTGTGGCTGGCCAGACGGGGTGGACTTGGAATCCCCGAGGATCCATGTATTGGACTACTTTTTTGACGAGGGCTCCCTTGCCGGAGGCGGCCCATCCCTCAAGGACCACGATGCAGGGCAGTTGGGCTTTCCAACACTGGTGCTGCAACTGGCGCAGTTGTTGCATCAGGTCTTCCATTTGGTGTTGGTAGTGGGCCTTGTCTAGGGTCAGGGTACGATCGAGGGTACTAAGCATGGCGGGTCAACTCTGGCAGGGGAATGGGGGCGATCGGGTTGAGATTAGAACCGATCCTGGCTTGGGCACCTCGAAAAATCACAGTTCTTGTCCAGTGACCTACGTAAGAATCAGGGTTGTGGCCTGCGGCTTCGCCGCAGGCCACAATGAATCGAGGTGCCCGTTTGTGTAGCTAGATTGTTAGGGCTGACTTTTATTGTCAGATCGGGCTTCCCGGTTGACAGTTTTCTTTCACATCTATACAGCTTTGCTGGGCACCTCGATTAATACAGAGTCTCACTAATACAGGGTCTCACCGCAGTACCCCCGGCAGAATCAAGGTTGGGTTGCGCGGCGAAGCCGCGCAACCCAATGAATCGAAGTGCCCCGCTGGCAGCCGTTGGATTGCGAGCCACCCGTCTGGACTAGCGTTCCCCGGCTGTGCGGTGATGTTTAGCCCCATGCTGGTTCAACCAGCCGGTTCCGTGGGCGACAAATGCAACCGTGCGCGACAAATGCAACCTTATGTGTCTTAGAGAACAATTGTCCAGAGGACTTGACATACAATAGGGATCCCCGCCCTAGTCTTCATCCCTCACCCGCAGGAGGATGTCCTATGCTTGTCATCCTGACCGAAAATCAACTTCTCAATCCCCAACAAGTGTGTCAAGCTTGTTTATTGGCCAATGATCAGGGCCAACCCCGCTGGCACCACGGTGAACTTGGCTGCGGCCATGCCATCTGTCCCAGTCGATCGGCGGCACCGGCCCGCACCGCTGAGCCCCTACCCCCCCAATATGAATGTGCCATGGGGTTCCGTCTCGCCCACATTCAGTAGGGTCCCTCGATATCATTAGTCAACGCTAACCGTTATTCGACTCGATCGCCTTCACCCATGACCCTCGCCACTGCTTCAACAGCCTCAAACCTCGCTCTCCCAACCCTGGCCATTGCGCCCGCCCAAATTCTCCGGGGAAATCATCTGGAAACTGCCCTTGGCGATCAACTTGCCCGCTGGGGCGATCGGGTATTGGCGGTTGGGGGCGATCGGAGTTTGGCCCATGTGCGTTCCCAATACCCGAATCTCGATCAACGCTTGACCCTGACCTGGGCCTCCAGTGTGCCGGATTGTAGTGAGTCGGTCCTAGAACGATTGCGAGCCACGGCGCAGGACTGCCAGCCTAGGGTTATTCTGGGCATTGGGGGCGGCAAAGCCCTGGATACGGCTAAACTGCTGGCCCATCAGCTCCAGCTGCCGATCGTCACCCTGCCCACCTCCGGCGCCACCTGTGCGGCTTGGACTGCGCTGTCCAACGTCTATTCCGAGGCTGGGGCCTTTCGCTACGATGTCACCCTGGATACCTGCCCCCAGGCCCTTGTCCTCGATTTTGACCTGATCCAAACGGCACCCGATCGCACCCTGATCGCCGGGATTGGTGATGCCCTGGCCAAGTGGTATGAAGCGTCGGTAAGTAGTGGTCGATCGGACCAAACCTTAATTATTGCGGCGGTACAACAGGCGCGGGTCCTGCGGGATATTTTATTGCAGCAGTCGGTGACGGCTTTAGCGGAACCGGGGGGAGAGGCATGGCAACAGGTGGTGGAAGCCACGGTTTTGATGGCGGGTGTGATTGGGGGGCTGGGAGGAGCCCAGTGCCGGACGGTGGCGGCCCATGCGGTTCATAATGGCTTGACCCAGCTGGCCGCGCTGACCACAGTGCCCAAGACCCTGCATGGGGAAAAGGTGGCCTATGGAATCTTGGTGCAGTTGCGCCTGGAGGAATCAATCCAAGGAAGTCAGTTGGCGGCTACGGCCCGCCAGCAGTTGCTGAAGTTTTACCGGGAGATTGGCCTCCCCTGCTCCCTGGGGGATCTTGGCCTAGGTGAGGTGTCGCTGGCCCATCTTCAGGCGGCAGCGGAGTTTGCCTGTTTGCCCCAGTCCGATATTCACCATCTGCCTTTTACGGTGGATGCGGCTCAGTTGTTGGGTGCGATGGTGTCCACAACGGCGCCGGTGGTTGGTACTGAGGTGCAGCAGGTCAGTTGCATCTAATGCTCCCCTCAGGGGATTGTCTGAAAACTTCAGCTAGGTCCCGTAGATCTCTGCAAAATCCCTCCTCAGTCGCCCTTGTGAAGGGGGCAGAAAAGACCGTCTTCCTCTTGGGCACCTCGATTAATTGTGGCAGGCGGCTTCGCCGCCCCCCAAAATTAATTGAGGCCCCCTCTAAGGGGAGGAGTTGGCCTGATTGGCTAACGCCTGATTGACTCACAGTTGACTCACAAAAATGGATCCAATCCAGGCACAGAGGGCGGGTCAGGTTTCCTGACCCCTACGATCCCCAATGCAGACTGTTTTGTCCGTCAACCAAGCAGTTGGCTATCGAGAACCGGGGGTCATAGGTTTACAGCCGGAGCAGTCTTCCGAGGCGGAGGTATGGGGAGTTGTGGGACCGACGGTAGGACTGCCGGGGGTGGAAGCGGGAGCGCCCACAGGACCAGAACTGGCAGGACTAGAATCCGACGCACTGGAACCCACAGCACTGGCATGGGGCAAATTGAGGGCCGCGATCGATCGACGGATCCCGAAGTGATGGCTGAACCAGGCCGATCGCAGCGTGAATACGCCCAGGACCAAGAGACCCAAGGCCCCGATCGCGAGCCCATTGGTCCAGGTCACCCGCAACTGACCTAGGTAATGACTCCCTAGAAAAAGAGCATGGATCGCTGCCAGCAGGAACGCCGGAACACCTAAAAGGTGAATTCGCCGCCAATTGCGGCCTAAGCGCTGCTGAGCCCGATTGAAGCTCGTCAACGCTGCCGGGGTCATCAGCAGAAGGGATAAGGCACCGGCAGCCATGGCCCATTGGTGTTGGGGCAACAAAAACGTGATCGCTTGCCAGTTCCAGTTCCAGCTATGCTCCAACATCTGTACACAGTGGGCTACCGCCAACACAAAGCCCCCCACCCCTAAGGCGCGTCGATATTGCAATAGCCCAGCCCACCAGGGATTGAGGGGACGGGCCACCAGGGCTAGGGCTAGGGCAAACAAGGCCCCATGGCCGCTGTAGTTCATCAAGGTTTCGCCGGTGCGAGTCAGGGTCAAAACTCCAATCAGCAGGGTGACCCATCCCCCTAGCCGAAACAGTTGACTGCGCCGATCGCGACTCATTAAGCCCGCCCACAGCCCCACCCCCACCATGGTGGGCGCGGTCCCCAGACCAAAGGCCAGCATCGTCAGGGCTCCCTGGAACCAGTTACCGGTTTCCGCCGCTTTGATCTGGGCCGCATACAGAAAACCACAGGGCATGAGGCCCCACACCAGGCCCAGTCCAATGGGAGTCCAGAGGCGAGATTGCTGGGCGAGGTGACCCATAATGCGGCCAAGTCGATCGTGCAGACTGCTTTGGGCCATGGGGTTGAGCAGGGGAACCTGGGGCAACACCCCAGGACTGACCTGCACCAGCCCAAACCACACCAGTAAGCCACCGGTCAGGAGTCCCATCCCCCGCCGCAGGGTACTGCCCACCCCCGCCATTTGTCCCCCGGCTAACAGCACCGAGCCGACCCAGCCGATCGCGGCTCCCACCAGGGCGTAACTGAGGATGCGTCCCAGGTTGAGAAGAATCTGGAACTGTACTGCGTGGAGGGGGTTAGGAGTGGCTGGGGATTGGGGCTGAGTTGGGGATTGGGACTGGGTTATAGTTTGCGTTTGGGATTGAGACTGGGATTGGGATGTGCGATCGCCACGGGATCCCAAACCCCGATCGGGGGCAGACTCCGGAGATGGATTGGGTGCAGCTTGAGGTGGAAACGGCTCCCGAGGCAGGGTAAAGGCAAGGCTCAGGGGGCCGCACATCCCGACACAGTGGCCAAAGCTGCCCAGGAAGCCGAGGCTGACCATTAAGAAAAAATCCAGCATTAAAACTGAGTCTCAAAAAGTCTAAAAATCTAAAAATTTTTGAATGCCTTTGATCCTATCACTGGGTCCCTCGAAACGGTCTCTATCGGCGTTCCTGAATTATGGGCTGAGCCCAGGAGGGCAAAATCTTGTTCATTTGTTCAGCAGAAGTTACAGGGCACCTCGATTCATTCAAATTTCGACCGCAATGCCCACGGCAGAATCAGGGTTGTGGTAGGCGGCTTCGCCGCCTACCACAATTAATCGAGGTGTCCTACAGCAGAATCAGAGTTGGGATGCGCGGCGAAGCCGCGCATCCCAATGAATCGCGGTGTCCTGGGGCTCAATGATTCCAGCCCCTAGTCGCCCTGGGGATACTCCGCCCACAGGTCCGTGATTTGGCGCAAACTCTGATAATTGCCATGGCCCAAAATCAAATGATCCACCAGGGGAATCGCCAGCAATTGTGCCCCCTGGAGCAGTTGGCGCGTCAAAATAATATCATCGGGACTGGGATCCACATTGCCGGAGGGATGGTTATGGGCCACGATCGCCCGTGTTGCCCCCTGACGAATCACTTCCCGGAAGATATCGCGGGGATGGGCTAGGGTTTCCGTTGCGGTGCCAATACTGATGACTTTGGTACCAAGGGGCCGATTCTTCACATCCAACATCACCACCGCAAAGCGTTCCTGCGGCTGCCACATCAAGTCTGCACTGAGGAGGGCTGCGCCAGCTTGGGGACTATCGATCGGATCCTTCGTGGGGGGGCGGGACTGGAATACACGTTTCCCCAATTCGATCGCGGCCAAAATGGTTGTTGCCTTGGCTGGACCCACCCCATGAATGGTCGTCAATTCTGCCACCTCCACATCCCGTAGCACCGCCATGGGATCCCGCTGATCCTGCCCCAATTGCTGCAAAATATGTTGCCCCAGCCCCACCGCAGAGAGTTTCCCTGATCCTTGCCCCGTACCGAGCAAAATAGCCAAGAGTTCGGCACTGGAGAGTGTTTTAGCACCCTGGGCCATCAGGCGTTCTCGGGGACGCTCAGTGCTGGGCAAGTCAGCAATTCGTAGGTTATAGGCCATCGCTTTTCGGAGGGGACGATACAACTAGATCCGGATAGATGCTGAAATTGTACCGCGATGACGCGCCGATCGACCCAGAAAGTCACTTTGTGTTTGCCCCAGGCTACTTCGATCCGTTGCTCAATGTTCCAAGCCGAGGGTCAGTTGCCACGCATTGAGGGTACCGGATGCACCCAAGGCCCGATCGAACAGGTGTAATTGCCACTGGCCCGCAACTGACTGACCGATTAAACGTTGTAATGAGGGGGTGGAATCTGGTGTGTAGGTAGCCTTCAGTTGGGTTTGGCGACCCAGGTTACGGGGTTGCAGCAAAACCATCTCATTTTGGGGCGAAACGAGGACAAGCTCCAGGTCTCCCAAAAAGTCATGCTGGAGATCTACGGCGACGGCGATCATGGCTAGGGTGCCCCCGTCGGTCACGGTCAGCTTGCTGATGAAGGGGGGCCCATCGGGGGTGGGTCGATCGGGTAGGGCCAGGGGTTGATCCTGGAAGAGATGGATTTGGCGATCGGCCTGAACCAGGGCCGGAGCCCGATCCTGGGCCAGTCGGACAGCATTAGCAGCATTGACCTTCCCGTAGCCGAACCAGTAGGAGTGGCCATTATGCTCATAGGTGCCATAGCGTAGACCCAACTGGGGATCGGGATCGGGATCCACAATCTTGTCAGCACTCTCACGCAGAATCGTCTTCACCTCCGCCAGGGTCAGGCTGGGGTTCACCGAGAGCATCAGGCCCACCACACCCGCCACCACCGGGGCCGCGCTGGAGGTGCCCCCAAACCCTGCCGTAAAGTCACCGCTGCTGTAGCCCGCCTCTCCCTGGCGATCGGTAGTGACCACACCTCGCCCCAGGAGGCGACGGGTCACCAGGGGGGCCGTGGGCACCCGTCCGGTTTGGGGCAGGTAAATTGCCGGTGGGGCATTGTTGCTGGGGGCACAGAGAAAAACCTCCGCGCCCCAATTGCTGTACAGGGACTTTTGGGCCAAGCTGGCGCAGGCCGACACGGTGATCACGTCGGGGTGGATGCCAAAGCCATTGAGCCAACGGGTGGGACCGGAAAGGACATTCTGGGGCCACTGACGCTCTAGGACTGTGGCATTGAGGGGACGGTTGGAGTTCCCCGCCGCAAAGATAATGACGCACCCTTTGCCGCCCCGTCCCTGGGTGGCCGCATAGGTGAGGGCTGCCCGCTGTCGCAGGGATAGGGGAAACCGCACTGCTCCTGCACCCCAACTGCAACAAATCACGGCGGCCCCATGGTCCACGGCCCAGTGGAAAATTTCCTCCACCGATTCATCATCTAAAAACCCCGTGGTCCGAATTGGCATGAGGGCACAGCCCGGAGCCACTCCCACCACGCCCCTGCCGTTTTCCTCCGCCAGGGCCACCCCCGCCACGGCGGTGCCATGGTTATCGTCTTCTCCCTCCGGTAACGGCAAAAAGTCTTGGCCTCGCAGGTCCCGAGGCGCAACGATTTTGCCCAGACCTTGGAAGTCGGGATGGTCGATGTCCACGGAATCATCGGTGATGGCGATGACGATCGATCGATCGCCCCGGGTCAGATCCCAGGCGGTTTCCACTGCGATATGGGCCTGGGGGGAAATCTCGGACCCCCCGGTGTTGTGGAGATACCACTGTTGGTCGTAGCGATCGTCCTGGGGCCGATAGTGGGTCTGTTGGCGAATGACCACGTTGGGTTCCGCCAATAAAACCTCGGGCAGGGCGATCAGGATATTGGCTAGCTTAATGGGGTTAACGGGGGCCGCAGCGGTCACCTGGTAGCGGAAAGCTTGGGCCATGCCCCGCAGGGAGGCTTTTTCCACTAACCCCCAGTTGGCGGCAATTTCAATGCGTCGATCGATCGCAACGGTGGGTCCAAATTGGAGCGTAATCTCATCCCGCAAATAGACCAGGGTTTGCGGATCCCCAACGATGTGGTACAAATGGCTCGCGAAGTTGACCATGGCCTGATGCCGCACGGTGCCCAGAAGGGATTCCAGCTGGGCGGTGGTGGTGGTGACTTCCCAGAGACTTGCTGGCGGGAAGGCCGAGTCTACGCGGCTGCCGCGCCCTGGGCTTTGGGGGGTAATCACGGGCCGAACCTGACCGAGCCCCAGATTGTCCTGCCACGGCTGGGTTGGGGGCAAGAGGCTCTGAAAACTAAAGCGATCGAGCACCTTTGCCAGTTGGAGTTCTTCCCCGCCCCGCTGCAGGATCAGTCCTTCCTGTCCTTGGGGTACCCCCCCATACTGGGAATCCTTAGCCATGGTCCTGATTTCTCCCACTTGGATATGGTTGACCTATACTGCGAAGCAAGCGGTATCGTCAACGATTGGCAACGGTACAACGATCGGCAACGGTAAAGGACTAGGGCGTGTCATCCGTTCACTTGTGCCTGGATTTGACCCACTTTTGTCAGTCAAGCCGGTGGGCACCTCGATGAATTCAAATTTTCACCGGAGTGCCTACAGCAGAATCAGGGTTGGGTTGCGCGGCGAAACCGCGCAACCCATTAATCGAGGTGTCCAGGTATAACTCTGGGCACCTCGAAAAATTCAAATTTCGCCCGTAGTGCCCACGGCAAAATCAGGGTTGTGGTAGGCGGCTTCGCCGCCTACCACAATTAATCGAGGTGCCCCTCTGAGTATCGCAAGAGTTATGCTCCCATCCCAGGTGTAGGAGCTAGGGGCTATATCCCTGACCCTGAGGGCATGCTAGGGTTAAATGATGACAGCCCCTCAGTAAAATTAAAGTGAAATTTTGAGCGAAATTTGGAATTTTGCGAGGTGCCTTGAGCCATCAGGTTACAATACGGTTTAGGTGAGTTAAGTCGCAGTCGCCTCCCCAGCGGTTGCCTAGGACTTCCACCGCAGATGACCTAGCTTTACTCCCCCGGATCCCCGCATGCATCGCGTGGTCCACGGAACAGACCCATCCACTAGGCGCCTCGATTAGGCCCCTCAGTGAATTGGGTTTACTTGGGCTGAGCAGGCTCACCGCTCAGCCCAGCCCTGATTCCTACGGAGGTCACCCAACCAACACAGGGATTACGAGGTGCCCCGCCGAGTCTTCACGGCCCTCCTCCTCAGAAATCTTCACGGCTCTATCATCCGAGGCTGAATCCATGGAAACCCTTGCCTACCTCCACCTCACTGTACCTGAGTCCACCCCTTCCCCCGCCCGTCGTCCCCCTCGATCGACCGCTCCGGATTCGGACTTTGCCCAGACCCGCTCCCTCACCCTACCCGGTGTGATTGGGGCAGGTTTAGTGGGAATGGCAACGTTTGCGCCGCTCTCAGCCCAAGCCCAGGCCAGCCTCTCCCAGGGCAGTAGCGGTCCGGCAGTGGAAGAACTCCAGGAGCAATTAGCGGCTTTGGGCTATTTTGATGCCACAGCAACGGGCTACTACGGCTCGATTACAGAGGAGGCCGTGCTCCGCTTCCAGACCGATCGGGGTTTATTTGTGGATGGAGTTGCAGGACCAGCAACCCTAGAGGCCCTGCCAGGGTAAGCGCAAGAAAAATATGTGGGGAACGTGCTAGGTAGGAAGACCAGCGGCCAAAACTGTGAGCATGTAGTCAGGACTCATCGAAGCCCGCTTCGCCTTTTGCTTGAGGCTGCGTTTGCGG
>JAYKIB010000095.1:0-14175 GCA_035285005.1 Prochlorothrix sp. | reverse complement strand
CGATCGAGCCAGGCTTGGACCTGGGGATGGGGGGTGAGTTTAGCCCAGGGAATTTGGCCACTGTCACCCTTGGCTTCGGCGTAGAGGGGTTCAAACCAGCCGGTGGGATCCTGGCGATCGAGGGCGGTTTGAATACGGTCTTGGGGGGGGGGAGTTGTTCAGCAGAGTGTTCAGACACGGGGCAAGGGGGCAATAGGGAATTAATCATTCATAATTCATGGTTCTTAATTTACATCGTCTTCCCGATCGCTATGGTGGACACCTCGATTAATTGTGGCGGGCTTCGACTCCGCTCAGCCCAACCCAACCCTGATTCTGCCGTGGGTACTGCGGTGAAAATCTGTATTCATCGAGGTGCCCTAGCCATTCCTAGAGTCTCCCAAATTTAATCCCTGGGATTCCCTGATTGATCCATCGATCGCCCTCCCGCTAAGGATCGTCGCACCTCGGCTTCCACCTCGTCCCACTCTTCTCCCAATATTACCCCCAACCCCTGAAGCGCATCTAAGGCTAGTTCTGCCCGGTCTTGTAAATCAGGCTTTTGCAGGCCATCAGACCCAGAAAGCTCTCTATCTTCTTGGAACTCTGCCCACTGAACCAAAATTTGTAGATATTTAAGCCCCCGATCGATCGTAGGGGTTGCCGCCTGGTTTTGCAATAACCCGTGGATTTGGCGCAGTCGATCGGCCAGACTCAACGCCATCACCGGCGTGGGAGTTCCAGGAGTGGCCAGCAAATGTCCCAATAATGTGCCCATGGGCAGCGTGGGAGCTGCGGCATTGGGGACGAGGGCACCGGATGGGCCTGATTGCTTGGGTTTAAGGGCACGATCGTAGGCTTGGTAAAAGCAACGGGCAATTTCACCGGGAGTCGTCCGTTGCAGGTTCTCCTCGGGTAGGCACAAGCGCAGCAGCACATCGGGATCGCGATGCTCAATGGCGACGATCGATCCGGGCTGAACCCCAAACTGACCTTGCAACACTTCCAAGGCCAGCCCTAAACCCTGGGGATGAATACCCTGGCGCAGTAATAACATTAAATTTGACCGATCGGCCCCAAAGTAGCGCTCAAACTCTCCCTCCCGAAACATTTGGCGCGGATGTGCCGGACAGCGATCGGTCCCCGCCGCATCCCAAAACACATACTCACAGTCCACCCGCTCCCACCGGGTCGCCCCATCCACGCTCCATCCCCCCACCTTCGCCCCCGTCAAGGTGGCTTCCGTAAAATCCGTCCCCTGGCACAAACTGCCCCGCAAGTCGGCCCCCATCAAATTTGCCCCCGTCAGCACACTGTCCCGCAGATCCACCCCCGCCAAGTTCGCCTCCCGCAGATTTGCCCCCGCTAAACTCATCCCCGCCAAGTTTGCCTCCCGCAGATCCCGCCCTCGGCCCCGCCCTTGGGTCAGCAGATCCAGCCAACTCCAGTTTGACTCCAAGGCTGCATTGGGCACCGCCTGGTGTAGACCGTGGGCCATGCGCCACTGGGTCCGGGTCGTAATGGCGCGATCGAAATTACAGGCTCCCACCTGCGCCCGTGCAAAGTTCACCTCGGTTACATCACTATGGCGAAACCGGGTTCCCCCCCAGGCCGCAAACGTCAGCAGCCCCCGCCAAGCGCCACTGAGTCGATCGGCCCGTTGGCTCTGCCACGCCCCCCAACTGCCCAACCCCAGAAAAATCACTAGCCCCACCAGGGTCAGCAACAGCCCCACAGTTACGCCCTCAGCCCCGGTCACTGCCCCCGCGATCGCTAGCACCCCAGCCCCCAGGGTTGCCAAACTCAGCATCCCCACGAGGCCGACCGCCCCCGTCAACACCAAAAACACGGCGATCGGCCCCCGCAGCAGAGCCAGCCCCGTGAGACCAAAGGCCACGATCGCTGCACAGAGACCGGCCCCGGCCCCGGCCAAGGCACCCACCACCGCCGCCACTAAATCTCCCCCCCCCGCACCCACTAGGGCTGCGAATCCTGTCAGTGCGGCCAAAATTGCCACTGTACTCGGTCGATCGGTTCCATTTCCCCGAAAACAGGCATTACACAGGGCAATCTGGACCCCCAGAATTATTAATCCCGGCAGTACTCCCACTGCCATCACCGTCTCTTCGCTAAAAAAGTAGCGGCCAAAGGCCACCCACAGCACCGCACCCAGCCCCAGCAACACGATCGCCAGTCCCAAAAGTGTCAACCATTGCAAGGCCAGCATTCGCCGCTGCAGTCCCCCGGCGGCGCCTTGAAAATTGGCCCCGGTCAGATCAGCCCGCGCAAAATTGGCTCCCTGGAGTTGTGCCCCTTGGAAGTTGGCTCCCCGTAGATCCGTTAGCCCTGGCCGCGACGGGGAGGCGGGAGAACCCGGAGAAACGGAGGAACTGGAGACCGCCGCCCTCGGAGACTCGGACTCTCCTGGGGCCGCATTCGATCGAGCAGACTGTAAGCGAAAGTGGGGCGATCGACCTGTTGCCGGCTCAGGACTGCGATTGGAGGCAAACTTAGCCCCCCGCAGATTGGCTCCCTGAAAGTCAGCTCCCTGGAGATTCGCCCCCCGGAAATTGGCCCCTTGCAGGTTTTGGTTGCGGAAATTCGCCCCGGTTAGATCTTGTCCAGCAAAGTTTTTAGCCATAGTGCGCATCCTGAGGGTGGGGGGCGATTTCCCAGCGTACCCCACCCACCAAGTTCGGTAAATACCCCCTTAAATCACCCCTCTCAGAAGAAGATCATGGCGCAAACTATATAGTCAGTGAAACCTGGCTACCCCCTGGATCCCTTCCCGGCCAATCCCCGGTGAAATCCCCCCAGGAAACCCCCGATCGACCTAAACCCGATCGACCCAGGAGCCAGTCACGACCCGTTTCCACACATGGGCGAGGCAAGGACCCCGGCGCAACGAAGGACCGCGTACCGGATCCAAGCCCAGCCCATCGGGAGCAACACCGTTGGATGAGTTGAATGGAGCCAAAGCACTGCCATGGGAAAAGTCGTTGGAATTGACCTCGGAACTACAAACTCCTGCGTCGCCGTGATGGAAGGGGGAAAGCCCACCGTCATCGCCAACGCAGAAGGGTTTCGCACCACTCCCTCCGTTGTGGCCTTTGACCCCAAGAGCAAAGAGCGGCGCGTGGGGCAAATTGCCAAGCGGCAATCCGTTATGAACCCGGAGAACACCTTTTATTCCGTCAAGCGCTTCATTGGTCGCCGCTTTGACGAAGTGGGCATGGAGTCCACCGAGGTGTCCTACAGCGTGATCAATGTGGGCAACAACGTGCGACTCGATTGCACGGCAGAGGAAAAGCAGTTCGCCCCC
Organism: Prochlorothrix sp.; assembly: GCA_035285005.1. Taxonomy (GTDB): domain Bacteria; phylum Cyanobacteriota; class Cyanobacteriia; order Prochlorotrichales; family Prochlorotrichaceae; genus Prochlorothrix. The sequence goes on along the minus strand of JAYKIB010000095.1, from coordinate 10,874 downwards.
GAAGAAATTTCAGCCCAAGTGCTGCGGAAGCTGGCCGACGATGCCAGCAAGTACCTGGGGCAGCCCGTCACCCAAGCGGTGATTACCGTTCCCGCCTATTTCAACGACTCCCAGCGCCAAGCCACCAAGGATGCCGGAAAGATCGCCGGCCTGGAAGTGCTGCGGATTATCAACGAGCCCACGGCCGCGTCCCTAGCCTACGGTCTGGACAAGAAGAGTAACGAGACCATCCTCGTCTTTGACCTAGGGGGCGGTACCTTTGACGTGTCCGTCCTGGAAGTGGGCGATGGTGTCTTTGAAGTTCTGGCCACCTCCGGGGATACCCACCTGGGGGGCGATGACTTCGACAAGAAAATTGTAGACCACCTGGCAGAGACCTTTAAGGCCAACGAAGGCATTGACCTGCGTAAGGATCGTCAAGCCCTACAGCGTCTAACGGAAGCGGCTGAGAAAGCCAAAATTGAACTGTCCAGCGTGACCCAGGCTGAAATCAATCTCCCCTTCATCACGGCGACCCAAGACGGTCCCAAGCACCTCGACTTGGTGCTGACTCGGGTACAGTTCGAGGAACTGTGTGCAGACCTGATCGATCGCTGCCGCATCCCGGTGGAGAATGCCCTCAAGGATGCCAAACTGACCAAGAGCGACGTGGATGAGGTTGTCCTTGTGGGGGGATCCACCCGGATTCCCGCCATTAAGGAACTGGTGAAAAAGGTTCTGGGCAAGGAAGCCAACGAAACCGTTAACCCCGATGAGGTGGTGGCGATCGGGGCCGCCATCCAAGCGGGTGTGTTGGCCGGGGAAGTGAAGGATATCCTTCTGCTGGATGTTACGCCCCTATCCCTGGGTGTGGAAACCCTGGGTGGCGTGATGACTAAGCTGATCCCCCGGAACACCACGATTCCCACCAAGAAGTCCGAGGTCTTCTCCACGGCGGTGGATGGTCAAACCAATGTGGAAATCCACGTTCTCCAAGGTGAGCGTGAGTTCTCCAAGGACAACAAGAGTCTGGGGACCTTCCGCCTTGATGGTATTCCGCCGGCTCCCCGGGGTGTGCCCCAAATTGAGGTGATCTTCGATATCGACGCGAACGGCATCCTCAATGTCACCGCCAAGGATAAGGGCACTGGCAAGGAACAGTCCATTTCCATCACGGGTGCTTCCACCCTTTCGGATGATGAGGTCAGCCGGATGGTGCAGGATGCGGAGCAAAACGCCGATGCGGATAAGGAACGCCGCGAACAGGTGGAAACCAAGAACCAGGCCGACTCTCTGGTCTATCAAACCGAGAAGCAGTTGCAGGAACTGGGCGATAAGGTGCCCGCTGAGGCCAAGACCAAGATCGATGGCTTGGTCAAGGATCTGAAGGAGGCCGTGGCCCAGGAAGACTACGAGAAGATGAAGTCCCTGACCTCGGAACTGCAACAGGAACTGTACAGCGTCGGTAGTGCGGTGTACCAACAGGAAGCCGCCGCAGGTGGTGCGCCGGATATGGGTGTGCCGGATATGGGGGCGCCCGGTGCAGATCCGGGTGGTGCGCCGAGTGGGGGAGCCTCCGATGGCGATGATGATGTCATTGATGCGGAGTTCTCTGAAACCAAGTAGGTTGCTTGTGCTTGGGAAGGATTTTGCAACCCGGCTGACCCTGGGGCGATCGAGGTGACCGGGTCCCTCGGTCTCCCCCGGCTCTGATTTTCCATTCAACAAAGCCACTGTTCCCCGGAGCAGTGGCTTTCTTGCGAGCGAACGATCGGGCCTTTAAGACTCCCGTGCAATCCCCCGGCCCAGGGGGGACTCCCTTCTGTCCCTTCTGATTTGCAGACTCCTCACCCAGCGAGGAAGCACCGGGCCTCTCCGCCGTTGCGATCGACGCCGCTCACCCCAGCTCACCCCAGCTCTCTGCCTGTAGCCCAACCCACCCTCAACCCAAGTTAAGCCCATGTTCACCAACGCCGATCGTCTTCTGACCCTACTCCCCGCTGCCCAACGTCCGCCGCTCCGCATCCTGGCGATCATCCTGACGGGGGTGGGGCTGCTCATCCAGGGATTCGCTAGCTTGGGGGTGTGGCATTTTGGGCTGTTGCCCCTCGTGCAGGTGGCCCTGATTGCCCATGGGGTGGAGGCAGGGCTGGGGTTTTGGTTAGCGCCACAATATGGCCAGTCCCGTTGGAAAACGGCGATCGGGGTCTTTTTTGCCGGGACGATCGGGTTGGCGGATTTGGTCGATCACCCCACTAACGCCGATCGTTAATGCGTCGATGCCGACCTTGGAGCTCATACCAGCCAAGGGTCAGCACCGCTAAGCCTAACGGCACGCCATAGTAGAGTCCTCGAAATAGGACCAGGCGGCCCAATACAAAACTGGGATCGAGCCCCAAGGTGGGGTCCAATTCGGCTAAAAAAAAAGCATTACCGTTTCCAGAACACCCAGACCACCGGGCACCGTACTGAGGAGACCAATCACCATCGCCAGGGCGTAAATCCCGAAAAATGCGCTAAAGGATAGGGCGGAAGGGACTTCTAACAAGAGATACAGGGCGAGTGCTGCGCCGCCCCAGTCCAGGGCAAAGGTGAGCAGTTGCCCGCTGGCTACGGGAAAGGACGGCAAAAGTCGATCGATGCTGGCCCGATTAATATGGGTCCATGGGCTGTGCGCCCACTTGCTTGTCGTCCAGGGAGTTGTGGCCCAATGGGCTTTGGTCCAGGGAGTTGTGGCCCGACGGACTCTTTTTCGATCGTCTTGCACCCGATCGACCCGCATCCGATCGACCCGTATCCGATCGCTCCAGGCACACAACCCGAGATACAGGCCCACGATCGCCAAGCCCAATCTGCCCAGATCGCCCACGGTCATCGGGAGGGCTACCCGAGGGGGCAGGGGCAAGGGATGGAGCCAAAAACTGAGTCCCGCCACGCCACAGAGTCCAACCCAGAGGGTTGCATTGCTAAAAACAATAATTTGAGCGATCGTCACGGGGGGAATGCCCCAGCTGCCATAGAAGCGGTAGCGAATGGCACCGGCACTGAGGAACGGGAGGCCGAGACTGGGACTGAGGCTGTAGGTGAGAAGACCTGTGAAGCAGATTTTGCGCCGATCGAAGGCATAGTCCAGGTAGCGAAAGGCCAGGAGGTCATAGCAGGCGATCGCCCCGTAACTGAGCAGGGTTGCGGCGATCGCCCCGGCCCAACCGTCCCAGGTGGGCCAGTCTACGCCTTGCCACAGACCCGATCGCCCATAGCTTGCTAACTCCGGCACGACGATCGCCAGGGCAAACCCCAAAAGCAGTAGTCCCAAACTGGTTTGCAGAACCGTGGTAATTCGAGACCAACGCATGGTGAGACGGGGCTTGGCGGGGCGAGAGATGGGGCGGGGCATCTCGATCAATTCGGCTAAACGACTCATGGGGTTGGGCAGCGCAGCTGCCCAACCCCATCTTGATTTTTACGAAAGTTGTGAGACGAAAGCTGGACCTGTTCGGGTTGCCCCTAGGTTAAACAGTGTAGTTCCACGGCTTTCTTGCTAAACATGAGGTTTTCCCGGTAATCCACCGGGCAGTCAATCACGGCGGGGACATCCTGGGCCAGGGCTTCCTGCAGAATTGGCACTAAATCTGCCGTCTGTTCTACCCGGTAGCCCTTCAGCCCCATACTTTCAGCAAGTTTAACAAAATCGGGGTTCGTGAACTGGATAAAGGAGGAATGGCCAAAATGGTTATGCTGTTTCCACTCAATCAGGCCATAGCCGCCGTCATGGAAAATCAGCGTCACAAAGGCGGTCCCAGCCCGGAGAGCCGTTTCGAGCTCCTGGCAATTCATCATAAAGCCTCCGTCTCCGGTTACGGCCACTACCTTGCGATCGGGATACACCAGCTTCGCAGCCAGTGCCCCCGGAATAGCAATCCCCATGGCGGCAAATCCGTTGGAAATCAGGCAGGTGTTGGGACGGGCACAGTGATAATGCCGCGCCATCCACATTTTATGGGCACCCACGTCAGAAATCACAATATCCTCGTCTCCCATCACCGATCGCAGGTCGTAGATGATCTTTTGGGGCTTGACGGGAAAACCTTGATCGCGGGAGTACTGCTCATAGTCAGCGGTGATAGCAGCCCGTAAAGTGGCGGCGTAGGGTGGTTTTTTCTGACCTCGATCGGTGCGACGCTGAATTTCCACCAGCGCATCGGGAATATCGCCCACAATCTCCACCGCAGGGATATAGCTGCTATCCACTTCAGCAGGATTTGCGGCGATGTGGATGACCGGGATTTTGCCTTCGGGGTTCCAGCGCTTGGGCGAGTATTCAATTAAGTCGTAGCCCACGGCAATGACGAGATCGGTGCGATCGAAGCCGCAACTAATATAGTCCCGCTGCTGTAAACCCACGGACCAGAGGGCTAGGGGATGGGTGTAGGGAATCACGCCTTTCCCCATAAAGGTGTTGGCGGCTGGAATCTGTAGCTGGGTGGCAAATTCAGTCAGGGCTTCACTGGCATTGGCCCGAATCGCACCATTTCCCACCAAGATCAAGGGATTCTCTGCCTTAGAGATTAAGCTAGCTGCCTCATTAATGCCATGGTAAGCCGCAAAGCTTTTTTCCCGCTTATCCCGCGTTAAAGGCTTCCCCGTCGCCTCCATGGCCGCAATATTCTCGGGTAAGTCAATGTGTACAGCCCCCGGTTTTTCGGATTGGGACTGTTTAAAGGCTTTGCGGACAATCTCCGGTGTGTTGCTGGGGCGGACAATCTGCGTGTTCCACTTGGTCACAGGAGAAAACATGGCCACCAAATCCAGATACTGGTGGGATTCAATGTGCATCCGATCGGTGCCCACCTGGCCCGTAATGGCGATCAGGGGTGCGCCGTCCAGGTTGGCATCCGCTACCCCGGTCATTAGGTTTGTGGCCCCCGGTCCCAGGGTCGAGAGGCACACGCCCGCTTTCCCCGTGAGTCGGCCATAGACATCTGCCATAAAGGCTGCACCCTGCTCGTGGCGGGTGGTAATGAAGCGAATGGAGCTGTCTTGGAGTGCCTCTAGCACATGGAGATTTTCTTCCCCCGGTAGGCCAAAAATATATTCCACGCCTTCATTTTCTAGGCATCGGATCAATAGTTCTGCGGTATTCATCTAAACTCCTCAGTCGGATGTGTGGGGAATCGAACTCAAGGGAACCCCGACCGATCGCCACCGGGGTGCCTCGATTATTGATAGGAGTGACTTGATGACACGCCCTAGGGACCCGGACCTAGCGGATCCAAACGGTTTTGGCGTTGACAAAGGCGCGAATTCCCTCTGCGGCCAGTTCCCGGCCATAGCCCGATCGCTTGATGCCGCCAAAGGGCAGACGGGGATCGGACTTGACCATGCCATTGATAAAGACAGCTCCCGCATTCAGGTCACGAAGACAGCGATCGATCTCCGCCGGATCCGTGGTCCAGGCACTGGCCCCTAACCCAAAGCGCGTCGAATTGGCGAGGGTGATGGCTTCATCCAGGTTAGCGACCCGGAACAGTAGGGCCACGGGGCCAAAGAATTCCTCTTGGTCGGCGGGGGTTCCCGGGGGAAAATCCGTCAAAATCGTTGGGGCATAGAAGTAGCCCGATCGTAACGCCTCGGGCAAGTCCTCGCTGCCCCGGAGCGATCGACCCCCAATCAGGGCCATTGCCCCCATCTTGAGACAGGTGTGCACCTGCTGTTCCAGTTCCTCCAAAATGCTGGCCGTGGCCAGGGGGCCAATATCCGTATCCAGATCTAGGGGATCCCCCACCTTGAGGGCTTGGAACTGGGCCTGTAATTTCTCCCCAAAGGCATCGGCCACGGCATCCAGGACAATGAAGCGCTTGGCGGCAATGCAGGACTGGCCATTGTTGAGAATGCGGGCCTGGGTGCCCACCTGGGCGGCGAGATCTAGATCGGCGCTGGCGGTGACGATAAAGGGATCGCTCCCCCCCAACTCTAGGACGATGGGTTTAATGACGCTGCCACAGGCGGCGGCTAAACTGGCCCCCGCCGGTTCGCTCCCGGTTAAGGTGGCAGCCTGGACCCGATCGTCCCGGACTACGCCCGCCACCCGATGGGCCTCCAAAAAGAGATTCTGAAACGCCCCTGCCTCAAAGCCCGCATCCTGCAAAATTGTCTCGATCGCCAGGGCCGACTGGGGCACATTGGAGGCATGTTTCAGTAGGGCCACATTACCCGCCATCAGAGCCGGAGCCGCAAACCGAAACACTTGCCACAGGGGAAAGTTCCAGGGCATCACCGCCAGCACCATCCCCAGGGGGAGATAGCGCACAAAACTCTGACTGGCATCGGTTTGGGCCGATCGATCGGCGAGGAAAGTTTCCCCATGCTCCCCGTAGAAGCGACACACCAGGGCACATTTATTGACCTCAGCGATCGCCCCCTTTAGGGGTTTGCCCATTTCCAGGGTCATCAGCTTGCCCAAGTCCTCCGCCCGCTCCTCCAATAGGTCCGCTGCCCGGTAGAGCTTCGCCGCTCGATCGGCAAAGGCGGTGAGCCGGTACCGCTGGAACGTTTCCACGCCTCGGCACAACTTCGCCTCCAACTCCGCTGCGCTGATGGGATCAAAGGTTTGGACAACTGCCCCGGTGGCAGGGTTGGTGGTGGCGATCGCCATGGCGGTGTCCCTCCAGGAACGGTATTGTGTGATACGGGATTGCTTACCTCTGATCCTAAATTTTTTCGGAAGATTGCTGCTCGTCTTCGTAAACTTTCTTCGTAAACCCGGAGGATGCCGCCACCACGCAATTCCGGCCCTGGGCCTTGGCCTGGTAGAGACAATGGTCGGCCCAGTACACCAGGACATTTTGGGACCCATAGGTGTGGCTATATTCCGCAACCCCAAAACTGGCGGTTTGGTGCCCCACTTTCTTAAAGGTGGTGCTAGCCAGTTGGCGTCGCAAATGTTCTGCCAAGGTATAGGCCCCGGCCAGGGTGGTTTGGGGACAAATAATTAAAAACTCTTCTCCCCCCCACCGTCCCAGTAAATCCGTAGGTCGCAGGTGACTGCTTAATTGTTGCACCACACCGATTAACACCTGATCGCCCTGGAGATGACCATACCGATCGTTAATGTGCTTGAAGTGATCAATATCGCACAGGATGATACTAAAGGGTTGGCGTGTCTGTTCGTAGGATTGAATTTGAGCATCGAGGAATACTTCAACTTTGAGGCGATTAAAACAGCCGGTGAGGGAATCGGTGGTGGCGATGCTTTCCAGGTTGCGGTTATGGTTTGCTAAAAGATGTTGGCGATAGAGCAAAATTAAGGTGATGCCCACAGTCGCGAATAAAACTTGCCAAATCAATTGATAGTTTGAGGTTTTGGTATAGCTGACGGAGACCCAACGGCTGAGAAAAGCCTGGTAGGTGGCATCATCGATCGCCGCGATCGCCTTGTCAAAAAGGCTGAAGAGTTCTGGAGCATCATTACGCACGCCAACCCCGAGATCCCACGTATTATCAAAGCGACCGGCCACCTTGAGGGAGGGATAATCGGTCTGAATGGCATAGGTGACTGTGGAGAGTAAATCAATGAATCCGAAAATTTCACCCCGTTCAACCCGTTGTAGACCATCGGCAACAGAGTCCACATCTACAATCCGTAACTGGGGATAGTCCTGCTGAAGAATTTTCCGAAATAGATAGTCTTTAACAACGCCCAGCGATACACTTTCGTTGAGACTACTAATGTCAGCAATGAAGGCTTCTTTTTGTTGAGTAGCCAAAACTAAAGGAATCTTCAGATAGGGCTGGGTCACTCGCATATAGGCATCCCGTTCCGTTTCTTCACCGGAAGTAACCAGCGCTAAAATATCACAGCGCCGACTTTCCATGGCGGCTAAACTTTCGCCCCAGTTTTGGGTTTTAACCAGATCGATCGAGAAGGGAACTTTCTGCCGTAACAGTTCAAAAAAGTCGGCACTCATGCCCACATGTTTACCGTCCTGAATGGCATCGAGGGGATACCAGTCGGGATCGGCGCAAAGCTTGAGGCTGGGGTTCTGGCGGAGATACTGCTGTTCCGCTTCGGTGAGGGTGAAGGTGAGGGATTCCAGGGCGGCGGTCCAGTCTTCGATCAGCTGCGGCCTCTCGGTAGCCAGGGCAGCCATGGCTTTGTCGAGGATGCGTTTCAGCACAGGACGATCGCGGCGAATCCCGAGATATTGGGGTGCGACCGTAAAAATCGGATCATCCAGTAGGGGACGACTAATGAGGCCGCTGATGAAATAGCGTTGAATGTAGTGGGTAAAGACAGTATGGGTCTCGATGGCCGCGTCAGCCTGTCCCATTTCCACGGCTTGGATAGCATCGAGGGTATTGGTGGTGAGGAGCAGCCGAATCTCGGGATAGTGGGTGCGGAGTAGTTCTTCGTGGAAGTAGCCCCGGACAACGGCGAGGGTTTTGTCCTCAAGATCCTCCAAGCTGAGGGGCGGCTGGTTACTGCGGGTGAGCAGGGCATCCTGGACTTCAAACACCGGTCGATCGGAGAAGAGAAACGTTGCTTCTCGATCGGGGGTTTTCTTCATATTACTAATGACATCGAGGTCACCCTGCTCAAGGCGTGCGACGGATTTTTCCCAAGAGTCGGGCACAAACTCCAGTTCAAACCCTGCACGCTGGGCCAGTTGCCGCATATAGTCGTTGCTCAACCCCTTGAACTTGCCCGCTTCCATAAAGTTATAGGGGGGCCAGTGTTCCTCGCTATGGACCCGTAAAACTGGATTTTCCTGGCGATAAGCCAGTTCTTCAGCGGTGAGGGGAAGGGGAGTCTCGCCCGTGCTAGGGGAGGGGGCGATCGCGCTTCCTGGGCTGAGCATGAAGAGGCCGGTGCTGAGAAGTCCGAAGAGAAAGGTAAAGCCCACTCGCAGGAGTCGCGATCGATAGAACCCGAAAAATCTCGTCATATCACCTCATCAGAACCCGAAAAATCTCATCATGTCATCATCAACTGCATCCGCCTGATTAGTGTGCTGACAACTGACCCATTGACAGCGATCGGTCGTGGCGATCGGTTGGGGAGCCTAATCCCCTGGGCAGTGGGGCTTCCAAGCCTCAGGCTGCCCCGCCACCTTAGACCGGTTTGGGTTATCAATCCCCGCGCAGCAGGGATTTGCGCCTCTCCCTGTCTGAATACATGAATTGAATTGCAATTTCCTGGCGAGTGTGGCCAACATCTGTAAATCACGTCGGTTCGATGCTCCTCCCCCTCCCCACTGGCCCATTTTTTGGGGGAGGGGGAGTAACGATACAGTGCGGGTTTTAGCTCTTTTCCCCAGGGCGAGGGGTTGGGGCGAAGGTCTTCCACGGTGTCTGTCACACAGCACCGTAAATAAAAAGGCATCTCGATCGAGATGCCCTTCGGGATGTATCTATCTAGCAGATACTGAATTCATAACAGTGAATTCTTGGCGTAAACGCCGTGACTGAAGCCAAAGCTTAGTCGAGGTCGGTCATGGCCATCACAGGCTCATTCTTACGATCGATCCCCTTCTCGAAACCAGCAGCAGCAGCGCGAGCGCGGCCAGCATGCCACAGGTGACCAATCAGGAAGAAGAAGGCCAGGATGAAGTGGGAACCGGCCAACCACTGGCGCAGGTTCACGTAGTTCACGGAGTTCGGTTCAGTAATGATACCGCCCACGGAGTTAATCGAAGCCAGAGGCGCGTGGGTCATGAACTCAGCCGCACGGCGAATTTGCCAGGGCTGCACGTCATTTTGGAGCTTGTCGAGATCCAGACCATTGGGGCCACGTAGGGGCTCCAGCCAAGGACCACGGAAGTCCCAGAAACGCATGGTTTCACCACCAAAGATGACCTCACCCGTGGGGGAGCGCATCAGGTACTTACCCAGACCGGTGGGACCTTGGGCAGAGGCGATGTTCGCACCAATGCGTTGGTCACGGATCAAGAAGGTAAAGGACTGAGACTGGGAAGCCTCAGAGCTGGTGGGACCGTAGAATTCGCTGGGATAAACAGTGTTGTTAAACCAAACGAAAGCGGAGGCGATGAAGCCCATCAGGGACAGAGCGCCCAAGCTGTAGGACAGGTAAGCTTCACCAGACCAAACGAAGGCACGACGGGCCCAGTTGAAAGGACGGGTGATCAGGTGCCAGGTGCCGCCAATGAAACAGTGGAGGGCAACCCAGATGTGACCGCCAACCACGTCTTCCATGTTGTTCACCCCGATTAGCCAGCCTTCGCCCCCAAAGGGAGAGCGGAAGAGATAACCGAAGAGAACGTTGGGGCTGAGCGTGGGGTTGGTGATGACACGAACGCCACCGCCACCGGGAACCCAGGGATCATAGACCCCACCGAAGAACATGGCCTTAAAGACGAAGAGGCTTGCGCCGATGCCCAGAACAATCAGGTGGAAACCTAGAATGTTGGTCATCTGGTTCTTGTCTTTCCAGTCCTGGCTAAAGAAGTCAGAGTACTGCTCCAGGGTTTCAGGACCACGGAGGGTGTGGTAAACACCGCCTAAGCCGAGAACGGCAGAAGAAATGAGGTGAAGAACACCAACGATGAAATAGGGGGTGATATCGGTGATTTCACCACCGGGGCCTACACCCCAACCCAGACTAGCCAGGTGAGGCAGTAGGATGTCGCCTTGTTCGTAAAGGGGCTTTTCAGGGGTGAAGTGAGCCACTTCAAACAAGGTCATGGCACCGGCCCAAAAGACGATGAGGCCAGCGTGGGCGACGTGGGCACCCAACAATTTGCCAGACAGATTGATTAGACGTGCGTTTCCGGCCCACCAGGGGTATCCAGAAGTCTTGAGGTCGCTTCCAACAAAGCGATCAGAGAGCGTTACCACGGGGCAGAACCTCCTCAGGGAAGATAAAGTTTTCGTGGGGC
>JAYKIB010000094.1:0-7099 GCA_035285005.1 Prochlorothrix sp. | reverse complement strand
CGCCTGATTGGGTTTAGCCAGTTGCTGGGGGAAGACTACAAAGAAACACTATTTTTAGATGAACTACGCCAGTTAGACTTGCTCCTAGCCGGAGAGCCCGTGGGTTAACGGAGGGTTACGCCTCGGTCAGTTTTGCGAAATTGAGCCCTAGGCGGAATCCCCCTCAGTCCCCCTTTTGAAGGGGGAAGAAAAGGGGTGTATCCCACTTTCGCAGATTCACCCTCATCCCCCAGCCCCCTATGCCCTCCGGGCAGGCGAAGCCAACGACTGCGCTCAGGACACCGCCCGTTCGACTCCGCTCAGGACACCGCCCGTTCGACTACGCTCAGGACACCGCCCGTTCGACTACGCTCAGGACACCGCTTCTCCTAAGCCGGGAGCAGGAGAGTGAGACTTCTTAAAAGTCCCTCTCCCGTTCTGGGAGAGGGATTTAGGGTGAGGGCCATTGCTGTAGGGGGTTCCTAGGGGGGTTTAACGAAAGTGGGATGCTCCCAAGAAAAGGCTATCCCCTGCCTAGGAGCGACCCCAGAGACCCTGGGGCCGAATCCAGAGAATCAGCATGACCACAATCAGGGCGATCGCCGGCTTGTAGGCATTGGGCAGCCACAGCGTACTGACCTCCTGGAGCACCCCGATCGCCAAGGCCGCCCCGATCGCCCCATACACCTGACCAATACCCCCCACCACCACCGCAGCAAAGAGCGGCAAAATTAAAAACCAGCCCATATTGGGCCGAATCGCGCTCATCAGGCCATAAAGTCCCCCCCCCAGGGCCGTTAGACTCCCCGCCAACACCCAGGTCCACAGCATTACCCGTTGCACCGGGATTCCGGTCACCTGGGCTAGATCTGGATTATCGGCCACCGCCCGCATCGCCTTGCCCAAGGCGGTCCTTTGCAAAAGGCCGTGGACCATGACCATCGCGACGATCGCCACCCCTAAAATCACCACCCGGTTCCCCACCAAGCGCACACAGAACACCGTCCACGGTTCCGCTAGGGGCAACCCATAGTCCTGGTTCCCCGCCCCCCAGATCAGCAGAATCCCGTTGCGTAAAAACAAAGCCAACCCCATGGAGGCAATGATCAGCGTGGTCATGGGGCTGCGTTGCGCCCGAAGCGGGGACCAGAGCAGTTTTTCGCTCAGCAAAATCAGGCCGATCGTCACGCCGATCCCCCCTAACATCGCCACGGGTAGCGGCAACCCCCAGCCCACCAGCCACCAGGCACCGTAGGCCCCCACGGTCATCCAGTCCCCCTGGGCAAAGTTAGGCAGTTTCAAAATGCTATAGGTCAAGGTCAGCCCCATGGCTCCCAAGGCCACCAGACTCCCCAGGGTCAGTCCATCAAACCCTAGTTGTACCAACCGCAGCAGCATGGAGGGTTCACTGCCACAGGTTTGGGCCAGGATTGGGGCGATCGGGAGCAGGGGGGGCAGAGCTTCAACCAACATGATTAGGGCACCTCGATTAATTGTGGCCGGCGGCGGCCACAACCCTGATTGTGCCGTGGACACCGTGGTAGAAATTTGAATTAATCGAGGTACCCATTATTCAATAGGGCACCTCGATTAATGGGTTGGGGCGGCTTCGCCGCCCCAACCAACCCGGATTCTTGCGTGGGTCGCTGGGCGAAAACTTTGATTGTTCGAGGTGCCCTATATTTTTTGAGCATCTCAATGAAGGGCACCTCAATTAATTGGGTTGGGCGGCTTCGCCGCCCAACCCAACCCGGATTCTTGCGTGGGCTAGAACCCGAAGATTTGGATTAATCGAGGTGCTCGCTAGCGATATCACAACGATATCAAAGTTACACGCCCGCCCCAGTTGGAGGAGCCAGGGGCTGGGTCCCTGACTCTGAAGGCATTCCAGGGTTAAATGATGACAGCCCCTAAAGCCCCAGATCCGCAAGCGCCAAACGAATTTGTTCAATCCGGCGACGATTCACCCCCAGATCCGACTCACCAATGCGGGAGGCCGATCGCACCTGAATCAGAGCCGCCGCATCCGGGAAATAGAACTCACCATCATCCACAAACCCCATCAGCTTGCTGGTGAACTCGGCCCGAATATAGTCGGGCTGATCCGTCACCACTGCGGCACCGGGCACCACCGACAGCACCTGGAGCAGAACTTGGTGGGCTGTCTCCCGATCGCTGCTATAGCTAAGGGGTTCGATCGCATGTTCCGAGTCGGCAGGATCAACCACTTGGCTAACCACACAGTTCGGGGACGCAGGGCAGGGCTGCAGTTGGCCCTCGGTCACCCCCAGGTCAGGGGCAGTGCCAGTGAAGACCCCCTTCAGGAAAGGCAGCACAGCGGGAGGAGACAGGAGCTTCGAGGAGCCGACAGGGGCTAGGGCGGGACTCGCCTCTGTGGGGGAAGTGGGAAAAGTGGGGGACAAGGGAGCAGCCAGGGCAGCAGGGGTGCCGAAGAAACCACTCCCCAGTAGCATCACTAGGACACCAGAGACGAGTCTTGGGAGCACAAGCCGGAGGCGATCGCCGATCGATCGGGGTTCGGTGGGGGAGGTTAATTGGAGCAGGGAAAATGGTTTCATGGAAATTACAGGGCGAGAAGAACAGGGAGATCTTGACGGAGTGGGCCTCTCATAGACTCTGACGTTGCACGGCAGGACTGGCGAAGCAGTCCGGAGGGAGGAGAGCGGCGGCGGTGCCCGCTCCCACTCCTCTCTCAACAACATCCTTGGAACACCTCGACCCACCCCAATTGTTGGGAGATGGCCCAGGTCAGCGTCAGGGTTGGGGGTGAGCGGCTTCGCCGCCTACCCCAAAGCATCGAAGTTCCCCGAAAAATTAGGGGTATGGCGAGCAGCTTCAGCGCTCAATCCAATTCATCGAGGTGTCCCTTTGCATTATGCCCCAGCCGAGACTTCCCCTAGGGCGTGTCAGGGCTTAACTGTAGAACTCCTGCGATATCAGAGTTACACGCCCGCCCCAGTTGGAGGAGCTAGGGGCTATATCCCTGACTCTGAGAGCACTCTAGGGTTAAATGATGACAGCCCCTCCTGTTGTGAGGCTCGTCTGAAGTGGATCGAAGGAAATTCCCGTAGGATGCGTATAGCCCAACGGCATTCCAGAAAAGCAATCGCGTAACGCATCAAAGCCTGACTCTGCGGTGCGTTACGGCTCCGCCTCCCACACCCTCCCCAATTCACGTCTTTTTACCCCAGTCCTATGACCCTTGCGATCGACTTTGGCACCAGCAACACTGTCGTTGCCCGGTGGAATCCCGTCAAAAACACAGCTGAGACCCTTAAGTTGGTGGGTTTAAGCCAGATTGAGGCCCAAAATCCCCCCGTCATCCCCAGTTGGCTCTACGTGGAGCAGGCCAGCACAGGGCAGGTCATCGCAGGGCAGCGTGTGCGCGATCGAGGACTGGATCAAGATCAGGATAGTCGCTTTTTCCGCAGTTTTAAGCGGGGCATTGGTAGTGCAGTTCAGGGCTTTCTGCCCCCTTTAGATGGCCAAAATATTCGATTTGAACAGGTGGGGCAGTGGTTTTTGGAAACTGTCTTACAGGAGGTGGCAGCGGTGCCCCTAGAGACCGATTCCCTAGTGGTTACGGTGCCAGTGGATAGTTTTGAGTCCTACCGCCAGTGGTTGGGGGGCGTATTTGCGGCCTTGGCGGTGAACCAGGTGCGGATGATTGATGAACCCACGGCGGCAGCGTTGGGCTATGGGGTGGCCGATCGCAGCCTGCTGTTGGTGGTGGACTTTGGGGGCGGTACCTTGGATTTATCGTTGGTGAAACTGGCGGGTTCAGGAACGCAGGCCCAGAAGCCCCTCGGGTTTATTCTGAAGTGGGGCGATCGATCCTTCGAGAATCAATCTGGTCAGCGCATTGAAACGGCCCAGGTTCTCGCCAAAGTGGGACGGAATCTGGGGGGGGCAGACCTGGATAACTGGCTGGCAGACTTTTTGGCCCAAACCCATCAGATCACGCCGACTCCCTTACTCACTCGCCTAGCCGAGCGGATCAAAATCCAGCTCTCAAGCCAACCAGAGGCGACGGAAAGCTACTTTGATGGGGAAACCTTCGAGAGTTATAGCCTCCAGCTCTCCCGATCGGATCTTAGGGACATATTACGCAGCCAGGGACTGTTTGAAGAATTGGATGGGGCCATGGAACAGTTGCTGCAACAGGCACGGCGCCAGGGCATCAGTTCGGTGGAGATTGAGAATGTGTTGTTGGTGGGGGGAACGACCCAGATTCCGGCGATTCAGGAGTGGATTCAGGGCTATTTCCCAGCGGACAAGGTGCGATCGGACAAACCCTTTGAGGCGATCGCCCATGGCGCTCTACAACTGGCCCAGGGCGTTGAGGTGCAGGATTTTCTCTATCACAGCTATGGCATTCGCTACTGGAACCCTCGGGAGCAACGCCAGGACTGGCATCGCATTATTCCGGCGGGACAGGCCTACCCGATGTCGGAGCCGATCGAGCTGGTCTTGGGGGCATCAGTACAGAACCAGCCCAGTATTGAACTGGTCCTAGGGGAATTAACGGAAGATACGGGCGCACGAGAGGTCTTTTTTGAGGGGGGCCGGTTGGTGACGCGATCGGTGACGGCGGGCAGTCCCGTGGCCCAGGTGCTCAACGCTACACCGGAAAGCCAGTCCCTTGCGCCACTGGATCCACCGGGGGCACCGGGCAGCGATCGGGTGCGGGTGTTGTTCCAGGTGGACGGCGATCGGCAACTGCGGGTGACGGTGGAGGACTTGTTCACCTCGGAGACCCTGGTCGATCGCCAAGTTGTTGCCCAACTGCGCTAGGGCGTGTCATCAATTCACGGTAGAACCCTTCCGATACCAGCATTACACGCCCGACCCAGTGACATAAGCTAGGGGCTGTGCCTCTAATGCTGAGGGCATTCTAGGGTTAAAGGATGACAGCCCCTAGGGGCCTTCATCCTGTAGGGCACTTCGATTACCTGTGGCGTGCGGCTTCGCCGCACGCCACAACCCGTAACCGCTGCCTTTCACCACGGTTGGGGGGCGCGGCAAAGCCGGACCTGCACAACGCCTAAACCCCGCGCCCTAGGGCGCAAGGGCCGCCTGCCGCGCATAGGTGAGAATTCCCTGGGCAATTCCCTGGGCAATTTGGTCCCGCGCACTGGCACTACGGAAGCGCACCGCATCCTCAGACCCCGTCACAAAGCCCGTTTCCACTAGCACCGCAGGCATCGACGTATTGCGCAACACATAAAACCGAGACTGCCGCACCCCCCGATCGCGCAAGTTGGTCGATCGCAACACCTGGGCATGAATCGTTTGGGCTAAACCATAGCCCGTGTCGTAGTAGTAGGTTTCCAGACCGTTCACATCCGGTCGATCCAGGGAAATGGCATTGGCATGAATACTGATGAATAGGTGGGCATCCAGGCGCTCCGCCTGACTGACCCGAGGCTCCAAATCCACCTCCTGATCCCCATTCCGAGTCATCACCACCGCAATTCCCTGGGTAGAGAGAATTGCCTCCACACGACGGGCAATATCTAGATTTATCTCCTTTTCCTGAAGTCCCCCAATGCCGATCGCCCCCGGATCACGCCCCCCATGGCCCGGATCGAGGATAACCCGCAACTTTCCCATGGGAATTGGAGCCGGAGGCCGGGGCGTGGAAGGCTGGGGAATCGGTCCAGTGCCCTGGATAATCTGGGCCGGAAGTTGGGCAGCAATTAGATCGCGCTGTAGCTCGATCGCCCGCCACTGCTCCTGAAATAGCCCCGCTTGCATCACCGACTGACCATTCAGCGTTGCCCGAAATGCACCCGGAGCAACCGCCTGAACTCGCCCTTGGGTATCTGCTCCCACATCCGGCACAATCACCCGGTAGAACGTCCCCGTTTGGCCCGTACCAGGGTTAGGGGGCGTAAAAATTGGAGGGGTCGGCGGCACCACCACCGGCGGGAGGTTGGTGGGTGGCTGGGCGATCGGCGGCTGGGCGATCGGCGGCTGCGTCACAGGTGACGTCGGCGTACCGGAGAGAGTCGCAAGGGACTGATCATGGGTCAGGTACAGATGGCCTAGATTTTGGCCGTTATAGGTGCGCTGGGTCAGTCGCCACCCCGGATCCAGACTGATTTTCAAGAATCCATTGGCTAAGCCGTTGGTCCGCCCGATCGTGAGGGGCGGCGCTGCCCGATCGCTCACGGAAACCGCCTCTAACAGCAACTGGTTTCCCTGGCGCGTCAGTTGGAGCCGATACTGCCAGTTCAGATCCTGGCCCCCCAGCCGCACGGAATAGCCGTTACTGTCCACACTGCGTTCACAAATCCCAGAAAAGTCAAAATTGAGCAGTAGCGGATCGATTTGGGTCGGCTGTCCCGGTAATTCCTGCCAACAGGCCCGTTGATTACTAATTTGACGCAAAATCAGAAGTTGGTAAAACTGCCCCTCTGACACCGGCTTCGCAATCAGCACTGTGCTGCTTTGGTCAATTTCCCGCTGACCAAACTCTGCCACTGCGGCGGCAGGAAGCGGTGAAGTGATGCTACCAAACGTGGCACCAAGGGTCGTAGCACCAGCGACAGCCCAGGGCGTGAATCGGCGCAGAACGGCTTTAATCATGAATTTAGACGCAAAATAGGAAAGTCAAGTCACAGAACGATCGCCCCGACATAGGGCCAGAGTCCCCAGTCCCCCCTGGGTTATGGCAGCCGACCCGGTGCGTCTAGAGCAATCGCCAAGTTGCGGCGGGCCAGCCTAGGGAAGGAGTCCCCCAATTCATCGGCAGACCGGCGGGGATCCCCTCACGATATCCATCCCAAGGGGTCGGGTGCCATAGGGTGCCATACCCCGACCCCTTGGCATCTTCCGACTGCTTCGCGCCAGGTCCAGGTTCCCAACTCCGGCTGCTCCCACGGCAAACACACTACGGGATCGATCGATGCGTTGGGGTGGGCGGCTTCGCCACCCACCCCCAAAAGGTGTATCTCACTTGGCGGTGTATTAGGGAGCATCCCACTTTCGAGAAAACAGGCTGAGAGTGAATCTGAAGGCTTGAAGCCTATCAAGCCAGTGGTGGATCGGCGAATACCTCAGTAGACCAATGATCTGGCTATTTTCTCCCACTGGC